>CAKORZ010000104.1 GCA_934101685.1 uncultured Bacilli bacterium | reverse complement strand
TATAGTGAATGTTTTATGATTAGATATAATGAGGGGTATGTAGATGTTAGAAATCCTTTTTATCCTAAACTTGTTAATAGAATATACTTTGAAGACGTAGATGCAATTATGTTTTGTACTAAAAATCCTCTCCCTATAATAAACCATTTAAAAGAAATAAATAAACCTATTTTATTCCATGTTACTTTAACTCCATATAATAAAGATATAGAGCCTAATGTACCATCTAAAAAAGAAGTAATTGAAGGTATAAAAAAGATATCTAACATAATAGGAATAGATAATGTATATGTTAGATATGATCCTATTTTTATTAGTGATAAATATAGTATTGAGTACCACATAAAAGCATTTAATAAATTATGTGAGTTACTAAATGGATATGTTAAACATATAATAGTATCTTTCATAGACATATACAAAAATGTAAAAAAGAATGAAAAAATTTTAAAATATAAAGAGTTTAGTGAAGAAGATTACAAAATGATTGGTATTAACTTTAGTGAAATAGCAAGCAAGAATAATATGAGTGTTCAAACATGCTTTGAAGATAATGATTTAGTAAAGTATGGATTCATAAAAGGTGAATGTTTATCTAAAGAATTAGCATTTAAATTAACTAATAAAATATATAAAAAATGGGATGCTAGAAAAGGAAATAAGTGCAAATGTGTAATGATGGTAGATATAGGAGAATATAATACTTGTAAACACTTTTGTAAGTATTGCTATGCTAATTATGATGAAAAAAGAGTAAAAGAAAACGTTGAAAAGCATGATAAAAACTCTTCTTTATTAATAGGTCATTTAAATGAAGATGATATTATAAAAAGAAGATACTAGTATATTATTTTCCCTTTAGCTACTATTTTATTGTCTTCTATTATATAAAATTTATCTTTCTTTTCTAATTTAAAATAATATGTATATAAGTATGCCTGACATGAATTCAAATCATACCAATAATCAGGAAAAATCTTTGCTTCAACCTCATTGCCATTACTTAATCTTATTAAAACAGGGTAATTAGAGCCATAAGGTAATTCCCTCTTTAATCTTTTAGTTTTCCACCTTATTGTTACAAAAGAACTCTTAGTGTTAAAAACCTCTTCAGGTATCTTTTCTTCATGATAATCTTTTAATTGTTCTTTGCAATCATTTAGTAAAGTATCTATATCAGCATAATAATCACCATGAGGAAAATACATATCATATTCCCATCTTGCATAATCCATTTCATCATAATAATTATCATCAAAAATTATTACAAGTTTTTCTGGAGATATAAATGTTCCATTTTCATTAGCAGTTATTACAGCTCTTTTAGTTCCATCTTCACTAAAGTATACTTTTTTAAGATTATTACCATATGCATTAAGCCCAACCATATGAAAATCATTTGCTATTTCTTCATCACTTTTAACTTTTATACTATTATTTAATCTTTTCTTTATATTTTTATATCTAATTTTCTTTAAAGAATCTTCAAAGGTAAACATAAATGTCATAAATGAAGTGTAAAAAATAATAAATGCTAGAAGTGCTGCAACAAAGTCAATAGGGCGGTCATAACTTAATAAACACATAATAACAAAACTCAATAAAAATATTATTAAATTAACTATCCTAACAAATGATTTACTCATAACCATAATAAACATACCTCCATTTATTTTTATACTATCATATATATTCATTAATTTTTATTTTTTTAGAAAAAATTAAATAAAAATAGAAGAGGTGATTGTATAGATT
>CAKORZ010000103.1 GCA_934101685.1 uncultured Bacilli bacterium | reverse complement strand
ATATTATCTTTATCATTATTAATTAAAGTCATTTTCTTATTTGTATTATATTTTTGATACTTAATAATTTCATTTTCATTTATAATACCAACCATCTTTAATCTAGCCATACTAACAACTCCTATCATTACTACAAATTTACCATTTGTACATCACTTATATTATACCATAAGGAAAGTAAATTTTTTTATTGATCTGCTTGATAAATTACTATTTATGAAGATAGTTATAATCACAACTTCAAACTAGTATTTTTAATTTCTTACTGCTTAAAATACACTTTAATCTTTAAAACATTTTACTAATAAAGGCTTAATTAATTCATAAATAAATATTGCCATGAAATTTATTAAAAATACTACTAATATTAAACTAATGTTTATTGATGTTACCCTTATTAATTTTCCAACTGGTGTAATAAACACTATAAGTTCAATTAAAATTATTAACAATAGTCCATAATTCATTGCTTTATTAGAAAATAATCCTTGTTTAATAACTGATTGTTTTAAGTTTCTACAAGATAGTGAATAAACAATTTCTTGTATTACCATTGAAAGAAGTGCTAAAGACATAGCTATTTCTTGTCCATACATTTTCAGACTAATAAAATAAGTAAGAACTACAAATATAGTTTCAATTATAGCTGAAAATGCGATACTAGCTTTAATAAATGGTGTAAATAACGGTTTATTTATTCCTCTTGGTTTTTTATTCATTATGCCATCTTCACTTTTTTCAAAGGACAAACATATACTAGGAATAGAATCTGTTACCAAGTCAATAAATAAAATATAAATTGGTAATAAAATTGTCGTTTTAGTAAACAACCCTATGATAATAGTAAATATCTCAGCAAAATTACTTGATAATGAAAATACTATATTATTTCTAATATTATTATATATTCTTCTTCCTTCTTCAACTGCTACGACTATCGTTGAAAAAGAATCATCCATTAATACTATATCAGAAGCTGACTTTGTAACATCAGTGCCCGTAATACCCATTCCTACACCAACATGAGCATCTTTAATAGCTGGAGCATCATTTACTCCATCTCCTGTCATCGCTACTATTTTTCCACTGTTTTGAAGTGCAAAAACAATTTTTTCTTTATGAGTTGGATTAACTCTTGCATAAACAGAATATTTTTTAACAATATCTTCTAGTTCTTTATCATTATATTTATCAAGTTCGCTTCCAAGTATTGCTTCATTATCACTTGTTATAATACCAACATCCTTAGCAATAGCAGTTGCTGTATCTATAGAGTCACCTGTAATCATAATAGGTCTAATTCCTGCATTTTTACATAAAGCAACACTTTCCTTAACGCTTTTTCTTGGTGGATCTATCATACCTAAAATACCAGCAAAAGATAAATTATTTTCCTCTTTTTCTAATTCTTTAATATCTTTTGGTACATAATCTAACTTTTTATAAGCAAATCCTAAAGTCCTTAGTGCATTTTTAGAAAAATTCTTAACTTTATCTAAAATCTCTTCTTTTTGAGTCTTAGATAAATTTACTTTTTCAATTAAAGAATCCATACTACCCTTGCATAAAACATAGATATTATCATCTATTTTATTTAAAGTAGTAAACATCTTTCTATCACTATCAAATGGTACATCTAATAATCTTTCACATTTTTTTCTTAAATTAAGAGAATTAATTTTTTTATTATATAAATAATCATATAAACAAGTTTCTGTAGGATCACCCACATATTTATCTTTATAAATAAGGCCATCATTACAAAGAGCACATATGTAATTAAGCATCTTTTCATCTATTACATATTCATCCTTAACAGTCATTTTATTTTGCGTTATAGTACCTGTCTTATCAGAGCAAATAATATCTATTGCTCCTAATGTTTCTACAGCTTGCATTTGTTTTACTACTGTTTTCTTTTTTGCTAAATTAGATATTCCAACAGATAAAGTTATTGTAATTACAGTTGGTAATCCTTCAGGAATGGCAGCCACTGCTAGTGATGAACATAGCATTATGA
>CAKORZ010000102.1 GCA_934101685.1 uncultured Bacilli bacterium | reverse complement strand
AGTATATATACATATATTCATAACTGGTGAGTTTAGTGCAATAAGTCTTTCTGCTTTAGTAAAACTCTTTCTAACATCATTTGATGCTTTATCAAATTTTTCCTTTTCAAAATCTTCTCTTGCAAAAGACTTTACTACTCTAATACCACTTACATTTTCTTGAATTGAATTGTTCAAAGCATCATACTTTTTAAATATTCTTTGAAATAAAGGACTTACTACTTTTATTAATAAGAAAAGAACTGCTAAAACTACTGGAAGTAATGCTAAAAAGATTAAAGATAATTTAGCATTTATTGCTACTGCCATTGAAAAAGAAAATATTATCATAAGTGGTACTCTAATAACAATTCTAGTACACATTTGATATGCCATTTGCGTATTACTTACATCTGTTGTTAATCTTGTTACTAATGAAGATTGTGAAAATTTATCTACATCTTCAAAAGCATAATCTTGTATAGCATAATATAGATCATGTCTTAAATTCTTAGCAAATCCACATGAAGAACTAGCTGCGCATCTACCACTCATTATACCTGCATACAATGATGCAAAAGCTAATGCTAATAATATACTTCCATATATAAATAAAGCTTTCATTCCTTCACCTCTTATAGTATCAATTAACATTGCCATTACAAATGGAATAATACATTCTAATACTACTTCTAAGGCTGTAAATATAATTGTTTGTATTGCTTTACCTTTGTATTCTCTAGCACTTTTTAATAATGTTTTAAACATTTATTCTTCCTCCTTTAAATTTATATATATCTTTTTTAAACCATTTATAAATTTTTCTTTTTCTTCTTTTTCAAAATTTTTAAAAACAACGTTTTCTAGTAAAGACTGATGCTTCTTAATCTTCTCTTCATTTATCAAACACTTAGGCAAAAGAGTTAATTTATTCACTCTTTTTTCCCTATCAACTTTAATAAAGCCACTATTTTCTAATCTTGAAATAATACCTGAGACAGTAACATGACTTATATTAAATTCTTTTTCTATATCTTTTTGAGTAATATTCTTATCTTTATTTGCATTCAAATATCCAATTATTCTTCCCTGCGTCATAGTTAAATCATATTCTTTTAGGTTTTTATTTATTTGTTTTTCTATCATATCATTAATTTTCTTAATGTATATTCCTACTCCATCTTCCATAAAACCGCTCCTTTATGTAGCACGCTACTAATTATATATTTATTACTATTTTATGTAAACAATTTATATATATTTTATTTAATAATTTTGTTTACATGAAAAGTTCATTAAAAGTAAAAAATAGTTTATAATCTTTATAAGAAAAGAGGATTGATTTTATGAATAAATTTTTTGTTAGATTAGAACAATTTGCTGTTGTTACTTATATTAGAATGTTAAAGGAAAAAACTCCTAAATTATATACTGGTAAAAATTCTTCTTTTGAATTAGTAAAAGAAATGAAAAAGAATAAGGTTAGTAATATTTTGGTTGTTACAGATAAAACTATTATGAAATTAAATTTAATTGGCTCTTTGCTAGATACTATTAAAGCTAATAATATAAATTATAGTTTATTTGATGAAGTAGAGAGTGATCCTAGCATTGAAACTGTAGAAAAAGGATTTAATTTTTATAATGAAAATAAGTGTGATGCTATTATTGCTATTGGTGGTGGTAGTGTCATTGATGCAAGTAAAGTAATAGGTGCTAGAGTTAGTGATCCTAATAGAGGCGTTTTAAAATTAAAAAGATTAATTGGTGGAGTAAAAAAATTTACAGTTCCTTTTTATGTAATGCCTACAACTAGTGGAACAGGTAGTGAGAATACTTTATATGCACTAGTTACAAATAAGCAAACTAATGAAAAATATCCTTTATTTAGTAATAAATATATTGCAGATTATGTAGCGCTTGATCCTATGATGACAGTTAATTTACCTGTTAATTTTACGGCATATACTGGAATGGATGCTTTAACCCATGCAGTTGAATCATATGTAAGTACTTTTGCTAAATATTTTAAGAAAGATAAGCAAGAGGGACTTGAGGCTTCTAAAATGGTAATTGAGAATTTAGAGAAAGTATATAAAGAACCTACTAATTTAAAGTATCGTGAAAATATGGCCCTTGCTTCTTATAAAGGAGGACTTGCTTTTAGAAGAATTAGTATAGGTTATGTACATAATTTTGCTCATAGAATGGGTGAACTTTATCATATTCCTCATGGACTTGCAATTGCTATTATTTTACCTTACATATTAGAATTTATGCTTCCTAAAGCTAGTAAACAGTTAAGTGAACTTGCAATAAATGCTAAACTTGGAAGTAAAGATGAAGATGAACTAGTATTAGCAAATAAATTTATTGATAAGATTAAAGAAATGAATAAAGAATTTAATATACCTACTACTATTAAGCAAATAAAAGATGAGGATTATCC
>CAKORZ010000101.1 GCA_934101685.1 uncultured Bacilli bacterium | reverse complement strand
TGGGATGGTATGGAAATTACTACAGGTGCTCAAAGAGAACATAGATATGAAGAAATTGTAAAGAACGCTAAAGAAAAAGGTTTAGGAGAAGATGTTAAATTCTATTTAGAATTCTTTAAATATGGATGCCCACCTCATGGAGGATTTGCTATTGGAGTAGATAGACTTACTATGCTTATGTTAAACATTCCTACTGTAAAAGAGGCACAATTCTTATTTAGAGGCCCTAATAGACTTAATCCATAATAAAATGAAAATAGGAATATATGATATTAATAATTCATCTAATTTAGGATATGAAGAAAGATTAGATATTTATAAAAAATGTGGTTTTACTAGTGTAGGAATATATTTAGATGATAATTATATGACTAATAATGAAAAGTATATAGATATTATTATGTATGCTAGAAAAATAAAACTTGAAGTTAATCAAATACATGTTGATTATAAAATTTCTAATTTAATATGTGATGAAGAAAGTGATGAATATTTTGATTATATAGATAATAAAATTAAGGAATGTTTAAATTTAAATATTCCTTATTTGGTATTACATGCTTCAAAAGGAGAAAATGGTCCTTTACTAGAAGATAAAAATTTAAATAAATTAAAGTGTATGATGGAAAAGTATGTTAATAAAAATGTTTACTTGTGTTTTGAAAATGTAAGGGATAATCGTAATTTAGATAAAATTTTAAATAGTAACATTAATAACATAAGAATGTGTTATGACTTAGGTCATGCTCATGCTTATAGTAATGAAGTAGAACTATTAAATAAATATAGAAGTAAAATTGTTTGTTCTCATTTGCATAATAATTATGGGATTGATTCTCATAATTTACTTGAGGATGGGGAGATAGATTATAAAAATATAATTTTATCTTTTAATAACGATGTTGATAATTGTTTAGAAGTTTTTCCTTCTAAAAATAAAATTTTAAATAAAAATGAATTTATAAAATTTATTGAAAAAGCTTATGATGAATACAAAAAAATAAAATTTTAATAGTTATACACAATTTGAAATATATATATTTAATAAAATAGTGAAAAAGGGTACTATATAATCAAGTTAAGGAGGAACACTTATCGCAAGACATTCAAGAATAAAGGTCGAATATCTATATGTGTTGAATACTAACTAGTCTTAGGATCCTAATTATAGATAGGGTATCTAAAGGTAACTATTAAAAAAAGGATAGTTAAACGTCTCTTAACTTAAAAAAGGAGTTCAATTAAATTGGACTCCTTTTTAAATGTGTATATTTAACAAAGTTATATTAAATAAGGACTTTTTTTTATAAATAGTGTAAAATAATGTCGTAAATTGTAGAAAGGTGAATATTGATGATTATTAGAGTATTTATTATATTGTTATGTGCATTTTTAACGGTGTTTGTGTCTTTATATGAAACAGTTGATTCATTAAAAGATATATGGATTCCATTTGTTACACTATTTGTATCACTTGTTGGTTGTTATGCAATTTATTTTGGAACATTGTATCTATGGTCTTTAACTATTGATAAAGATAAAGAATATGAAGAGCAAGGAAAAATATCTAGGTTTGTGTTAGATCAAACATTAGAGATATTGTGTCACTTTGGTGGAGTTAGACTAAAAATTACTGGATTAGATAAAGTCCCTAAAGATGAAAAATTTGTTATTGTTTATAATCATACATCTAATTTTGATCCTATGATTATATCACTAATATTACATAATCAGGATTTAATTCATATTTCTAAACCTGGTAATTTTAAAATTCCAATTGCTGGTGCTTTTGTACACAGAAATTGTTATTTATCAATTGATAGAGATAATGCTAGAGAAGCTTTAAAAACGATTGATAAAGCAGTTAATTTTATTGAAGATGATAAATTTTCAGTAGGTGTTAGCCCTGAGGGTACTAGAAATAAAAGTGGAGAAGGGCTATTACCTTTTAGAAATGGATCATTTAAGATAGCACTTAAAGCTAAATGCCCTACTGTTGTGTGTTGTTTGCATAATGTAAATAAAATTCATAAAAACTTTCCTTTTAAAAGAACAGTTGTAGAAGTTAATTTTTTAGATGTAATAGAGTATGATGAAAATCTGAAAACTGATATAATATCTAATAGAGTTAGAAAAGAAATGCTAAAGGATTTAAATATAGAGGAGGAAGAGAATGATGAAGTATTTACTGTTTAATCCAAAGTCTAAAAATGGCAAAAGTAGTGAAGTAGTAGAAAATATTAGAAAGGAAAATGAAAACTTAGAAGAAATAAGCGTTTTAGATAAAGAAAAGTATTTAAATGTTTATTCTAAATTAACAAAAGATGATGAAGTATTATTAGTAGGTGGAGATGGTACTTTAAATCACTTTATTAATGAATTTAAAGATAAAGAATTTCCTTGTAAGGTGTATATGTATGCGTCAGGTACCGGTAATGATTTCTTTAATGATGTTAAGGATAAAGTAGAAAATAATAGAGTATTACTTAATGATTTAATAAAGAATTTGCCTACAGTTAAAGTTAATGATAAAGAATATTTATTTATTAATGGTATAGGGTATGGAATAG
>CAKORZ010000100.1 GCA_934101685.1 uncultured Bacilli bacterium | reverse complement strand
CAACAATAACAATTAAGGAAAAACATAATAGCCATGTAGGCTTCTTTAAATTTTTCAAAAATTTCTTAAATCCACAAGTTTTTTTAGTGTTTTCTTCCATTTTTAATATTTCACTCCTTATATTTTATATTTCCCATTAAAATAAGTTTTTAAACTATTCTCACCCATCCTTTCAAAAAACTTATCCATATTTAACAAAATTAAACGATATCTACATTTGTATTATAAAAAAATGAAATAAAAATGGAAATAAATTAAGACTATTAATTGCAAAAAAAAAGACATCTAAATGTCTTTCTTATCCATGTAAACCATTTGATTGTCTTTGCATATCTTCTACTACTATATCAAAGATTTCACCAAGACTAGCGCAATATTCTAAGACTTTCCAAGGAGTATTAGTATGAAAATGAATTTTTATTAATTCATCATCACCTACTGCAAGCAAGCAATCTCCTTCAATATTTTTAGTAATATAATCACTAATTTTTTCTTCAGACAAACCTTTTCCTTCAATTAATAATTGCGTATCATACCTATATTGTAACATAACCCATCCCCCTATTTACTATTCTTCTCAATAAGTATTTTCTTTCTCTTAGCACGTTTTTCTTTATTGATTTTATTAAGTTCTTCAACTTTCTTATCAATTTCTTTAACTTTATTTTCATAAACTTTAATTTTTCTTTTACATTTTTCAATAGTCTTTTTCCATAAAACTTGATTTTTCTTTAAATTAACAATTTCCTGTTTATTACTAGCAACATCAATTTTATTATTAATTTCTTGTTTTAACATAAAGATAGTACCAGTACTTTTTTCAATATTACTAGAACAAATTTTAATTTTAGATTGCATTTCTTTAATTTTATTTAATGCAACATATCTTCTATCTCTAACCTTCTTAACAGCTTTAGATTCTTGAGCAATAATTTTCTTTTCTTTTTCAATTCTAGCTCTTCTTCTCATTTCTTTACGTGCTTCAACTTTTTGTTTTAATAATTCATCAATTTGTTCTTGTTTTAACTTAATATATTCTTGTTTTTCTTCTTCTTGCTCTCTTAGTTCCTTTTCTTTTTGCCTATTTCTTTCTTTAGTAATTAAAAGTTGCTGTTTTAAATATTCTTTTTCTTTAATTAACTCTTCTAAAGTTTTTTGTTTTTCTTCACTAAATAATAAAGGATCTATTTCCTCAACTAATTCAGTACTCTTATTATGATCCATAATATTCTTGATTTTCTTAATTTTACTATCTCTAATAACAAGATTTATAGATTTATTTAAAGCTTCTACATACTTTTCATTATCTTTTTGACAAGCATCAACTGCAGCATACATATACATAATAGCTTTATTCATTTTTTTCTTATATTTTTCACTAAACTCAATAGGAATCTTCTCTACTCTAAAATCAAGTACCATACCTTCATATGAGCCAATAAAGTTCCATAAGTGATAACAAATATTATAGTTAGGTTCCTTAGTAATAATATTAGTTCTCTTGATTGCACCAACTAATGGCCTACAATCGGCAAGCTTACGCATAAATGCACTACCATATACTCTACCTAAAGTTCTTTTAATCCAAGCTACTCTACTTAATATATCATCAATTTTTTCTATATCATCTTTATCAAAGTTATCAGTAACTATATCTAATTTCATATCAAAATTAACTTTAGAGTTTTTTACTTTAAATACTGATTTATTTTGAAGAGCTGTTAATGAAGAAAAATCTACATCATCCAAAAACTCACTAAATCTTCTATCAAAAAATGTAACAAGATTAAGAATTAAAGACTTAATAAAAATATTTTCATACAAAGCAAAGTTATCATCTGCTAAACCAGTTAAAATACGAGTTGGAACAACCATTCCATCTTCATCTACTCTACTTATTAAATAAGAATGGCTAGATAAGTGCTTAATAGACTCGGTATTTGTTTTCTTTGCAAGTTCTACTGGAATTATTTCATATTCAGTTTTTAAGAATTGCTTAGGAGCTCTAGTAATAATATCTAGAGCAACTAATCCATCTTCAATTCTTTTTAAACAATCTAAATCACATTCTCTAACAACTACTTTAGTCATATGATCAATCTTTACATTTGCTTTATCAAAACCTCTAGTAAATAAAGCGTAAAAAGAATCATCTTTACCTAAATTATCATGACGACGACTAAGTTTATCCCAAAACTTTTTAATAATGTCAATAGCCATCTTTTTACCCTCCTTACTATACTTGTTTTAATAATTCATTAATATATTCAATTGAATCCTCAAATACACCCTTACCAAATTCTTTATCAAGAACAGTTAATAAACCTTTTAATTCATTTTTAATAAATGAAATATTTAATGCCTCAAGTTTATGCAAAATCTTTCTAGTAAGTAAGTGGTCAACAGCTTCATATTCAGTACCACCACATCCCATATAACAAGGAACAAATCTTTTTATTTGTTTCATAATACGGTTACCAAATGAAATCTTAAAGTTTGTAATCATATATTTATCTACATTAGCTAGCTTTTGTAATGTTTCTTCACTAATAGAATATTTAGTACATGCATCATCAAAT
>CAKORZ010000099.1 GCA_934101685.1 uncultured Bacilli bacterium | reverse complement strand
CCTTTATAGTAATAAGTGTTTAGGAGATAAAGAATATTGTTTATATTTTAGAAAAAAAGGATTTTGTCAGCCTAAAAATTACGAAGATGCTAAAACAATATATTTATCTACGCTTAATATTAAGGATAAGCAAAAGTATGGGCATCCCACAATAAAGCCACTTCCATTAATTAGAAGATTAATAAGAAATAGTTCTAAAGAAAATGATGTTGTTTTAGACTGTTTTATTGGTAGTGGTACAACAGCAGTTGCTAGTATTTTAGAAAACAGAAAATTTATAGGATTTGAAATTAATAAAAAATATTACGATATTGCTTTAAAAAGAATATCAGAAACAAATAAGGAGGATGATGATTAATGGAAAATAAATATGATGAAATAAAAGAAAAACATCAGCAAAGAGTAAATAACTTTCCAATGATATTTGCTTTTTCTCAAGAACAGTTATATGAAGGAATGAAAAAATTAGGTTTAAAATCAACTGATACTGATAAAATTTATGATATGGGTATGGGTTGTTTTATAAAAAAGATAGATATTGATGACTATAATAAAATGTGGTCGGAAATAAGAAAAGAACATAATGATTTAATTAATGCTGATAAAACTGGTGAGGGTTATATTAAAGATATGTTTATTAGTGAACTTGAAAATCACGAATATAGTTATACTCTTGATATAGATGAAACTTTAGATGCTTTAGAATTAACAAGAGAACAAGTTAATAATAGTCCTACTTTGAAGCATGGTTTATATCTTGCTAGAAAAGAAATATTATCAAAAGAAGAAACTATTGAGGAGGATTATGAATTATAGCAGTAAGTTAGAAAGTGATAGATTATGAGTTTATCCTTTTTAATCTTACTTACTATATTAATTGTTTTTATAGTATGTTTTATTTATATAGAACCAATTATTTCAAAACATAAAATAAAAAATAATAATGAGTATGGTTCAGCTAGATTTTCTACATTTAATGAAATAAACAAGAATTTTACAAAAGAAAAAATCAGTAATATTAATGAAGTTGGATTCCCTGTTTATTACGATAAAAATATATCTCATGTATGGTTTGATAAAGAAACTCCTCATTATGTTTATTTAGGATCAAGTGGTTCTGGTAAAAGTGTTACAGCAGTTATTCCTATGATTAGTTTTATTGCTAATGCAAAAGTTAAAAGAAGTATATTTGTAACAGATCCTAAAGGAGAAATTTATCACACTACATCTAAAATGCTATATGATAAGGGCTATAAAGTTTTAACAATAGATTTTAGACATCCAGAACTTTCTAATCATATTAATATATTAGAACCTATTATTTGTGAATATGAAAATTATATTAAGTATGACAGATTAATGAAAGATACTTTAAATAATGATTTAAAACTAGAATATCAAAATAAATCAATATCAAGTTATGCAGAAACTAATAGATTAATAACTTCTTTGGCATCTATGATTACTTATGATAAAACACAAGGCAAAGATCCCTTTTGGAATAATAGTGCTAAAAATTTATTAGAAGGATTAATTGGTTTCTTTTTAGAAGAATATAAAGATAATAAAATTAAAAGAGAACAAATAACAATGACATCTATTCGTAAATTTCAAAATTCTACTATGGAAGATAAAAATGCTAAAAAATTTAAGTATTATATAGAACAAAAGCCTTATGGAAGTAAATCAAAAGATAGTTTAATTCCAATACTATCATCTAGTGAAAATACTTATAAATCTATTACAAGTGTTTTTAGTGAGAAAATGGCAATATTTGATGATGTTAATGTTGCTAATGTAACTAGTAGATCTGATTTTGATTTTGATATTTTAGGAAAAGAACAATCTGCTTTATTCGTTATAGTTCCAGATGAAGATAAAATTTATTATACTTTGGTAACAATTATTTTAGGACTTTTATATAAGGAATTAGTAAAACTTGCTAATTCTACTGAGAATAAAAAATGTCCTATTGAAATAAATTGGATATGTGATGAATTTTCTAATTGTCCACCACTTGTAGAACCTAGTATTGAATCTATAATTAGTGTTGCTAGATCCCGTGGACTTAGATATCATCTATTTATTCAAAGTTTAAGTCAGTTAGATAATGTATATGGTAAAGAAGTTGCTCAAATAATTTTAGATAATTCTGGACTGGCTTATTTAAAAACGAATACTATGGAAACGGCTGAAGCAGTAAGCAAGCGTTTAGGTCGCACGACTTTAGAATCTTCTTCTATAAGTCAATCAGTAAGTTTAACTAATTATAATGGCAATAAATCTACATCTTTAATTGGTCGTGATTTATTAACACCAGATGAAGTGAAAAACTTACATTATAAAACTATTATATTTCCTAATATTGGTTATCCAATTTTTAGGGATACTGTTATATATAAAAAATTATCTTGTTATTCTGCAGGAGAATTAAAAAGGAAGATAACTCCACTTGAAGACTTGAGTTATACATATTTTACGGTTGAAAATATAGAAACTAAATATGATAGATTATATAGAAATAGGAATAATAAAGAAATAAATAAGGACGAACTTTCTTTTTATGACAAATTTAAAACTGAAGAAATTAATAAGTTAAATAATATTGTTAATATCGTTAATGATTTATTAAAAGA
>CAKORZ010000098.1 GCA_934101685.1 uncultured Bacilli bacterium | reverse complement strand
ACATAGCAATGTGGGCATCTGAAATTACATACATTTGTCGTTTCTATTGCTCCAGTTGTTACATTAATTTTGTTATTATCAATATAAATAACATTATCCATATTTATCAATTTTAAATTAATAAGAGGATATAGTAATGAATTAAGTGTTTTTCTTGCTTCTAATTCATTATTATTTAGTTTTAATAGCATTTCTATTGCTTTGTTATCATCTTCATTTATCAATGTTTCAAGCAAATCTTTTGCAGTTCCTGATAAATTAACACTATTTGTAGTTATAGCATTACATATATTAATTTTATTATTGTCTTTTTTTACAATTGTATTTTTACTTAGTGTATATTTCATAAAATTCTCCTTATATTTAAAAAAAGTGCTAAATAGCACTTTTTATGTTGCTAATGATAAAAATTAGCAATTAGGTCCAGGAGTGTTTCCTCCACCTTGCCAACAGCAAGAGTAATTATCAACTTCTTCTACATTTTCAATAACTTCAATTTCTAGTTTCATATTATTTCCTCCCTATTTATTTATATTCTATCACATGTTGATTTATTTGCAAAATGTTTTGTTTAATAATATATTTTCTAAGACATCACATATACTTTATTGGTGATACAATTGAAACTATTTGACGTGCATAATGATTTATTAACTCAAAGAAAGAAACATAATTTTTATTTAGAAAAGTTTAATAAAGAAATAGATTTGATAGTTATATTAGCTATATTTCTTAGTGAGAAAAATTTAAACATAAATGAAATTATTAACTTAGTTAATGATTCTAATAATAAATATTTTGCTATTGAAGATATAAGTAGTATTCCTATAAGCGATTTAGATAAATTAAAAGAAATAAAACCTTTGTATTGTTCTTTAACATGGAATAGTAAAAATGCTCTCGCAGGTGGAGCTTACTCTAAATCTAGTATTACTAAACTAGGAATAAAATATATTAAAAAAATTGAAGAGTTTTCTTATGTAGATAGTGCTCATTTAAATAAAAAATCTTTCTTTAAATTAGCTAAAGTAACTACTAAACCATTATTAAATTCACATACTAATTTATATGATATTTGTAATCATAAAAGAAATATTAATGACAAACAAATAAAAACAATTATTAAATCTAATGGTTTAATTTGTTTAACTGGAGTAAAAGAATTTTTAGATGAAGATAGTAGTCTTGATACTTATATAAATTCTATTTATTATTTTTATAAGAAATATGGGGCTAATAACTTAAGTATTGCTACTGATTTTATGGGTAGTTATGAATTTCCTTTAGTGTATTACTCATATAAAGATTTTTATTATGTATATGGTAAATTAAAAGATTTGGGCATTAATGAAGAAAACTTAAATAAAATATTTTACTTAAATGCTTTAAACTTTTTTAAAATAAAAATGTAAGATTTCTCTTACATCTTTGAAGGTATTTCAATTGCTAATACATTTAATAGTTTTTCTATTACATTGTATACTAATTTAGATAAGGCAATCCATGATTCTTTTGTTTCCTTATCACTTTCATTAGTTATATTGTGTTCACTATAAAACTTATTATATAAATTACATAAATTAAATAAATAATCACATATTATTCCAGTGTTCTTTTCATCATAGGCTGATTTTAGTATCTTTGTTAATTCAATAAGTTTAACAATAATACTTTCTTCTTCCTTGCTACTTATTTTAGTTATTTTAGCATTACTTACATCACCTAATTTATTAAAGATAGATTTAATTCTAACTGCTGTATACAAGATGTAAGGTCCTGTTTTTCCTTCAACTGAACTAAACTTCTCTAAATCAAAATTATAATCAGTATTTCTAACAGGAAGAAGATCTCCATATTTAAGAATTGCTATTGCTATTTGCTCTACTATTTTCTTTCTCTCTTCTCCTACTATATCATCTTTAAGTTTAGAATCTGCTATTTCTTTTACCATATCAATTAAAGAGTTTAAAGTTAATAATCCTCCATCCCTTGTTTTAAATGGCTTTCCATCTTTCCCATTAAGTGTACCAAATCCTAAAAATTCTAACTTAGTACTTTCTTTAACTAAATTAGATTTATATGCTGTTCTAAAACATTGTTCAAAATACATGCCCTGTCTTTTATCTACAACATACCATATTTCATCTGGATTAAATCTTAACATTCTTGAATGCATTGTAGCTAAATCTCTAGTAGCGTATATTGTAGATCCATCTGTTTTAACAACAATAAGTGGAGGTATTTCTACTTTATCATCATCTTTCTTTACATCTACTACATATGCACCTTCTGATTCATACATATAAGGTTTTAAAATATCTAAAGTTTCAGGAATATACTTATAACAATCTAATTCTCCCTCCCATAAATCAAAAGTACAATTTAGTTTATCATAAGTTTTCTTTATATCTTCACTTGATATATCTACAATTTTCTTCCATAAATCCAAATATCTTTTAGTACCTTTATCTACTTCTGCTGTAACTTGTCTTACAAGTTCCATTCTATTTTCATCTTCTTTAGCCTTGTTACTAGCAGTTGGATATAGTCTACCTAAATCCTCTATTGTAATATTTAAAGGTTCATTGCATTCTTTATAGTCTTCTTTAAAATAAGGTAAATCTGGTTGTTCTAATTGAAGTTCAGTTATAACCATTCCTGATTGTCTACCTACATCACCTAAATGAACATCACCTATTAC
>CAKORZ010000097.1 GCA_934101685.1 uncultured Bacilli bacterium | reverse complement strand
ATCAGGATGAGCTATCTTCTTTTCAAATTCTTCAACAGTTAAATCGCATCCATGAGCCTCAGCTAATGCTAATCCATAGTCTTCAACATTGTAACTATAAGCTCCTTTAATTTTTTTAACATTATGACATCCAGCAGCAGCTAATGCAGGCATATTAATCCAGAATATATCTTGCATACCACTACCAGTTACTGTACATCCAGTTCTTTTTGCTAATGCATCAATTTCATTTATCATTGAAGCACTAGTAGTCCAAGGATAAATTGCCTCTTCACAAGTTGTAATAACATTTATTCCTCTTTCTACGCATTTTTTAACATGCTCATAAATATCAGGAATAAAACTAAATAATGTAACAATTGCAACATCTGCATCGCATTCATCTAAAACTTTATCAGCATCATTAGAAATTAAAACACCTGTTTTTACTCCTAATTCAGCAAAATCTCCAACATCTTTACCAACCACTTCAGGGTTAACATCGATAGCACCTACAATTTGTGCCCCTTTTTCATGCAAATAACGTAAAATGTATTTTGACATCTTACCACAGCCATATTGAACTACTCTAATTTTTTCCATATATTTTTCCTCCTATTATGATTTCATTTTACTATTATTTAGTTTTCCACTCAATAAATTAAATATACATTTTTATTATTTTTAATAATAAAGAAATATTATTCATTACCCTTTAAAGCCTCTACCATATCAATTTTTTTATTTTTATTAGCAACAAGTAATGTAACAATTAAGGAAACACCTATAACTAAAATTGTACTAAATATATATGATAATGCCCCTACACAAACTGATAGTTCATACTCAGAAGCAAGTGCTTTAACTAAAACTTTTAATGTAATAATTGCTAATGGTATACCTAAAATAATTCCTACAAAAGTAATCCATAAATTTTGACTAACAAGTAACTTAGCTATTTTACTATCCTTTAGCCCAACTACCTTTAAAGTAGCGTATTCTCTATATTTTTCACTATAATTCATAACACCCAAATTATACAAGACAACAACTCCTAATAAAATTGCACATACAATTAAAATTACAATCATCATATTCATAATTTGCATAAAAGTATCATAAGTGTCAAGTATTGAGCTTTTAGATTGAGTACTAGAAATAATAGCATTTGCTTCTATTTGTTTTTCATCAGTCTTAGTAAATAAAGAAGAAATATTATATTCATAATTTATACTTTCAGCATATTCTTTTGACATAGTAATAGTTTCTGTTGTTATGGATCTATTAGTTCCAACAACCTTTACAGTATATTCAATAGAACTTCCATAAGGAGAAAATTTGATGTTATCTCCAACTTTTATTCCTAAATCAGCTAAACGCATACATATATATACTCCATCATTTCTTAAATCGATAGATTTATCATTTTCATCTATAAATCCTGCTAAACCACTTCTAATATCGTATATTTCTAAAGAAACAACTTCATCATTAACTTTAACACTAGCAGTTCCTAAAGTGTCTGCATTATATTTAATAGCTAGTTCATTAGCTTTAGCGTTACTTGTTCCTTCTACTAAATTAATTTTAGTATTATATCCAATAATTTTTTTATCTAATAAACCAGTAAATTTAACCATAGTATCTCTCATTCCTAATGATGCTAAAACTAAAATAATACATCCTACTACACCTATTAAAGTCATACATGTTCTTGATTTATTTCTATTAATATCTCTATAATTCCATTTAGTTCCAAATGATAATTTACTCCACATTTTAGTTTTTTCTAATTTTGTCTTCTTATTAGTTTTAGGAGAATATGGCTTTAAAGCCTCTGCTGGTGTTGTTCTTAATATTTCTTTTACTGATGCATAACTAATACCAATTAAAATTAACATACATACAACTAATGCCAAAGGACAGAACCAAGGCATATACAATTTCCACTCAGGCCAATCAAAATATGTAGACATCATACCAGTAGGATTTATAACAATTGCTGCTATTAAATAGCCTATTAATGTTCCAAAAACACATCCTAGTATTCCTATAAATAACCCATAAGACATGTAATGTAACAATATTTTTTTATCTTTAAAACCTAATGCTTTAAATGTTCCTATTTGTGTTTTTTCACTAGCCATAATTCTATGCATTGTAGTAACCATAGTTAGAATAGCAATAAGCATAAACAAAACAGGTAAAATAGATCCCATTGTCTTTCCTTCTTCTATTTCTCCTTGTGCTGCTGCATATGGCTTATTTTCATCAAGAGATAGTAAAAGAATTGTCTTTGACAAAGCATCATTTATTTTATTTTCTATATCTTCTTTGTTTAAATTAGATTTAATACTAATTTGACTATAAAAATTAAAACCAGCTTTACTTTTGAAAGTAGTTGGAGTAACAAACCCATATCCATATAAAGAATAATCAGGCATTAATTGGTTATCACCAGCTGTACAAACCATATATTCTGGACTTTTTATTAGTCCTATAACCTTTAAATCAAATGAACTTCCACCATAATCTATACTTATAGTATCATTCAATTTAATTTCTTTTTCCTTTGCAAATAAATTAGACAACCAAATGCCATTAATATTGTCTTTATTATATTCTTCACCCTCTATTACTTCAAAAGTAGATATTCCATATTTTTCAATAACATTAAGTGAAATATTTGCTTCTTTACCAGTTACTCCTACATCTGTAGCAAACCATCTAGAAGCATCATCTACGCCATCTATACTAAGTATATTATTAATATCATTTTCACTAAAACCTTCACTAGAATATATTCTATAATCAGCATAGTTATTATCATCCATATACTTAGCGGTATTTCTCTCAATACTATAC
>CAKORZ010000096.1 GCA_934101685.1 uncultured Bacilli bacterium | reverse complement strand
TTGTAATAATAAATAAACTATTTACAATGAGTGCAATAATGGATGAAGTAATTATTATGTTTTTAGCTTTTTCTGGTTTTTCTGCGATTAGTTTATTAATGCAAGTTGGTAAGCTTAATTGGATAATGTTTATGAAGAATACCGCTGCTGGCATTACCATCATAAAAATACCCATACTTTCTTGGCCAATTGTTCTTGCTGTTACAACTCTTCCAATGGTAGATAAGATTTTTGTTATAAGTCCTACAAATAAAAGACTTAAAGTAGCTTTAATAATTTTCTTTTTTAGCATAAATTCCACCTTTCTTATTGATAAAGTTTCTATAATTTGATAAAGTATAAGAGCGTGATATTCTTTTAATATTATAGATATTAAAATAAATGTTCGTAATTTTACTTTTAGAACAATAGTTGAGGGGGAAGAAAATGAAAAAAAGAGTATTTTCATTTGTAATTATGCTTGTTGCAATGGTTGCTTTAATAGCATTTGGTTCACCAAGTATAAAAAATAACACTAAAGTAGGAATGGAGTATAATGGTGGTTTTGACATTCTTTATGAAGTTAAAACTGATAATGAAGAGTTATCTGTTAAAGATTTAACTAAAACTGCTGCTGAAGGTATTGAAAAAAGATTGGATATATCTAATGTATTAGATCCTATTGTTAGTATTGAAGGTAATAAATATGTTAGAGTAA
Organism: uncultured Bacilli bacterium; assembly: GCA_934101685.1. GTDB lineage: Bacteria > Bacillota_I > Bacilli_A > RFN20 > DUOF01 > CALVUJ01. Next base: position 2,188 of record CAKORZ010000096.1, on the reverse strand, counting down.
CTGTTAGTTCTTCTAACCAAATAGTAGCTGATGAAATTAGAGAAACTATTGAAAGTAGTGCTGAAATATCTTTTAGAGATTATCAAAACAATTTACTTGCTACAGGTGAAGAAATTCTAAAGGATGTAGGTGCAACTTTAAGTAGCCAAACTGATTCAAGTGGTAACCCAGTTATTTTATTAAATATTAAAGATACTGATTTACTTGGAGAAATTACTGAAACAGTTAGTGGATTAAGTGATAAACACTTAGTTGTATGGTTAGGATTTGAAGAAGGCGATGACTATGCTAATTTAAGTAGTGACGCTAGTGTTGCTAAAAAAATAATTTACAATGCTACTGTATCAAGCAAATTAACTACAGAAACTATAACTGTTACTGGTTCATTTACTAAATCACAAGCTCAATCTACTGTTGATTTAATTAATTCAGGAACATTAGATTATAATTTAAATGTTGTTCAAATTTCTTCTATTGAATCTAAAAATGCAGAAAAATCATTTACTAAATTATTAATTGCTGGCTTAGCTGCAGTTGTATTAATTGGAGTTGCATTAAGTGTTTATTATAAATTAGGTGGATTAATGTCTTTTGTATCTGTAGTATTCTCTACATTCTTAACTATGTTATTATTTGTAACATTTAAGGGAATCTTAAATCAACAAGCAATTGCTGCATTAATCGTATCTTTAGCTATCTTTGTAGATGCTGCTATTATCTTACTTGAAAGAGTAAAATCAGAACAATATAATGGCAAAAGTTTAGAAAGAGCATTAAATGAAGGATATAAGAAATCAGTGTTTTCAATAGTTGATGCTAATATAGTTGTATTTATTATGTCTGTTGTAATGTTCTTCTTTGGAACAAGTATTGCAAATTTTGCATTAATGCTTTCACTAGCTAGTGTATGTTCTCTTGTTGTTATGACTGTTGTTAATAAATTATTATTAACTTTATTAGTTAAATTAAATGTTAAACAAACATCATTTGGTGCTAGAAAAGTATATTTAGAAAATAAAGAGTTATATTTAAATAGTAAATCTAATAAAGCAAATCCTTTATCTAAATCAAAAAAATGTTTTATTGGTTCTGGAGTATTTGTTAGTGTAGCTATTATTGTTATGTTAGTTTTACAACTTACAATGGGTGCTATGTTTAATTACAATAGTACAGTAAAGAAACAAAGTACTATTACTGTTGTATCTTCTACTAATTACTTTACTGATGATACACAAATCAAAGATTTCTTTGCTCAAGAAGGATTAAACTTAGAAGTAACAAATATTAAAACATCTTCTTTTGATGATGAGGGTACTACTAAATATAAAGTTACTGTTACAACTAAGGAAAGCGCTACTAGTGTAGAAAAAGAATTAAAAAATAAAATTATTGATGCTTATGGTGAAAATAAGGAATATGATGAAAGATATGAATTATATATCAATAATATAAACCCTAAATCTACAGGTATTTCACTATTAAGTGCTTTATATACTACTGGACTTGGATTACTTCTTGTTGGTGTATATATGGCAATTAGATATCGTTATAGCTATGCAATTGCTGCTATCGTATCTACTGTAAGTGCAGTGCTAATAGCTACTTTATTCTTAGGATTAACTAGAATACCAGTTGGTAGCGATGCAGTTATCAGCGTATATGCTATTGCAGTATTTAGTATGAATACTTTAATTGTTATCTTTGATAGATTAAAAGAAATGATTGTTGGAAATGGTAAAAAGTATATTTCTAATGAAGAAAGAAAAGAAGCTGTTACAAAAGCTATTAATGTTTCTTTCTCTAGAACAGTATTAACAACAATTTCAGTTATACTTGTATCAATTGTTCTTCTTGCATTTTCATCAACATCTAGTTATAGTTTCTATATTGCATTAGTTGTTGGACTATTCGCAAGTTCTGCATGTGCTGTATATGTTGCTAGTTACACTTGGTTATTATTTGAAAAGAGAAGTGACACTAGAAAGAGAACTTTTAAACCTAAAAAGAAAAATACAGTATTTAAAGAATTAGAAGAACATAAATTTATTGGTATTAATGATTAATATTAAATGAGAACTCTTAATAGTTCTCATTTCAGACTGTTGACAAATAGGTCGGTAAAATGGCTTGTTTGTCTTTTTTTATACTTAAACTGTAATATTCTATAAAAATAGTAAAAAGGAGCTAA
>CAKORZ010000095.1 GCA_934101685.1 uncultured Bacilli bacterium | reverse complement strand
TATTTAGGAGCATATAATAGAGTAAAAAATGTTAAAGAATATGCTAGACAAATGAATATAAGAGCAGATTATTATATTGCTATAGAGTCAGGGTTAGTTAAGATGTTTGATCATTATTTTATTACTAATGTAGCAGTTATTTCTGATAATAGGGGTTATATTAGTGTTGGGACTAGCGCTAGTTTTCCAGTACCTGAAAAATATGTTAGAGATATAACTAAGAGAACTTTAGGGGAAGTTATGGATGAAATATTTAATGAAAGTGATCTTAGAAGTTCTACTGGAGGAATAGGAATTTTAACTCATGAAAAAATAACTAGAATAGATTTAAATTATGAAGCGTTTACAATGGCTTTAACTCAATTTGTTAATGGTAATGTTTGGAAAGATTAGTTAGTATGTTATTATAATGTTGAGTTAACAGAAAATTTACACAAAAAATTTTTAAGGAGAAGGAAAATGGCTGATTTTATAAATTTAACATTAGATAATATAGATAATGAGCATTTGTGTTGTATTATTCGCAGTAAAACTTTGCATCCAGGAGTAGAAGAAAAAAGAAAATGGTTAAAAGAAAGACTAAAAGAAGGGCATGTTTTTAGAAAATTGGATGCTAAGGCTACAGTTTTTGTAGAGTATGCACCATTAGAAAAAGCATGGGTTCCACTAGAGGGAAGTAACTATTACTATATATATTGCTTATGGGTTTTAGGAGACTTTAAGGGAAAAGGATATGGGAAGGCTTTAATGGAGTATGTTATAGATGATGCTAGAAAAAATAATAAAAGTGGTGTTTGCTTACTAGGTGCTAAAAAGCAAAAAACATGGTTGCAAGATCAATCATTTGCTAAGAGATTTGGCTTTGAAGTAGTGGATACTACTAGTAATGATTATGAATTACTTGCTTTATCTTTTGATGGAAGTTTTCCTAGGTTTAGTGAAAAAGCTAAAACTTTAAAGATAGATAATGATGAATTAACTATTTATTATGATAGTCAATGCCCATATACTTATCAAACAATTGAAATAATTAAAAACTATTGTAATGATAATAAAATTCCTTGTTCTATAATTAAAGTAAATAGTTTACAAGAAGCTAAAAGTTTGCCATGTGTATTTAATAATTATGCTGTTTTTTATAAAGGAAAGTTTGAAACAGTTAATTTATTGGATTTAAATTATTTGAAAAGAATATTGAAGAAAGGATGAGGCAAATGGATATAAGAAAATTAGAAGAGAAAGATGCTAAAGAGTTTTCTGAATTAATAGTTGATATGTATTCTCATTTAGACAATCTAGAGTGGTTTACACCTATGCCATATGATTTAGATAATGTAAAAGGTATGATTATTAATCCTAGGTTTTACATAATTGGAGCATTTATTAATGATAAATTAGTTGGTGTTAGTTCTTTGGATTATAAGTGTGGAAAATTAATAGGGAAGATTAATTTCCCAAGTGAGTGTGATACTAATAAACTAGTAGAAATAGGCTTTAATTTAGTACATTATGATTATAGAGGGAATAAAATAATGCAAAAACTTATTGATTTTCTTTTAGAAAAGATAAAAAACGATGGATTTGAATGGGCTTTTACTAAAGTCCACGAAGATAATATTGCTAGTAATAAATCATGTGAAAATAAGGGTTTTAAAAAATGGTGCCATTATACTAAAGCAGTAAATAAACAAGAATTTGAAATGTTAGCAAATCAGTCATTTTTTAGTAAAATTGGTAAAGAGAATGCTATTAAAACATTAGAAAGATTTAAAGACGAGGAAGATATAATAGTTGAATATAATATACTTGTTCAAAAAATAAAGGGGTAAATCATTTTTACCCCTTATCTTTTATATGTATTATTCATTTTTTCTAATATTAGTTTAACTGGTTTTTCTAATTCATATCTATATTGTTTTGAATTTTCTAATAGTTTTTTAAATGTGTTTGAATCTAGTAAGTCTGAATAATGTATTTCTTTTTTTACTGAAGCATCATAAATCTTATAATAGTATTCTTTATCAAAAATAAGTTTAGATGTGGTGTCATATACTAGATTATCTTTTTCTACCCAACTATGTTCAAATACATCTAAATAATCATCATTGCGAGAACTATTTAATTTATTTAAACTTCCTATAATTAGAGTACTACCTTCCATGCATCTAGCTAATAAAAGAGCATAGTAATAGCATTTTCCAGATGTTTCTTGTCCTTTTAGTACTACTCCGAAAGGTTCATCAATATAAATGGTTTTTAGTGAATTATAAAAATCATTATTAAATGGTTTAGCTTTCTTATGGAATAAAGCTTTTTTTGCAAATTTTGTGAAGAAGTAATCTTCTTGTTCTTTTCTTATGTATTTCATGTTTATTATTTTATCATAATAAATACTATTTTCAATAATTATTTTAGTTAGCTCTTTTTAATTTTTTCTTTAAAGTACATATTAATAAAAAGATTGGAGTAACTAGTAAAAAAGCATATGTTAATGGTTTTAATAGTGATAATAAATTATTTTTAGTAGAAGGTATTGTAGTGGTATCCACAAGTGCATAATCGTTCAATTCGCTAGTATACACTAAAGCGTATTTTTCATTATCTATAGTTACTATATCAAAACTTTCTTTTTCTATTTTATTTTCTTTAATGCTATATAAAATAGTGCTTTTAACATTGAAATCTTTTGGTATTTTTAAATAGGTTTTTGTTAAGGAAGAAGATAGTAAATTTTGATTAGTTGATAAGTCCTCTATTTGCAATTTTATAATATCTAAAAGTTTATATTTTTTTATTTGATTAGAAATTGCAGTATAGTTAGAACTATTTTTTTCTACTAGAGTTACAGTAAGCTTTTTGTTGCTTAAATATTTTTTATTTCCATCAATTATTACTATTTTGTTATTATCTGACAAGTAGCCTTCTTGACTATTTCCTTTCACACATATTATCAAATCTTTGCTTGGCATTGTTATAGTAATATCAGTAGAATTATATAAAATACCATTTATTAATATTTCATTTATTTCATATTTAGGTGATGAAGATATATGGATGTTTAGTTTGCTATTTTC
>CAKORZ010000094.1 GCA_934101685.1 uncultured Bacilli bacterium | reverse complement strand
CACTTAAACCACTACTATATGAACTTGCTGTATCACATAAAGTAGTCATTAAAAAAGTAATATAGGTAGAGTCACTATATCCTTGTACCCATTTAGGCTCACTTTCTTTTATTTTTTTGTAGTTAATATATGGAACACTTTCATATTCAAAATCTCCACCTGCTACATTCAAAATCATTTTACTATCTTTATCTAAATAAGCTTCATTGAATTTATGCCCTCTTACTTTTCCGCTAGCACTCTTATACATACGATATTTTAAGCAATGATCTTGCATTTCAACGTTAAAGCCTTCTTTTTTTAAATTTTCTTTAGCCTTATTAAATTTATTAATTCTATTAAGATCATTTTTCCTAACACCATTAGATAAAGCTGTTAAAACTATTTTATCTCCTCTTTCTAGAAAACTTGGAAACTTCATTATCTTATCTCCTTAATAAAGCCTTTTTGTTTTAAACTAGCTTCATAAGCAATAATAGTAGTAGCTATAGCAACATTTAAAGAATCACATTGTCCTAACATAGGGATCATAATCATTTCATAATCCCCCTCATACCAAGGTTTAGTAATTCCATATCTTTCACTACCTACTATTAAAGCAACTCTACCTTCATAATTATCTTCATAATATGCTTTAGTAGCTCTAGTATCAGTTAAATAAATCTTAAAGTTCTTCTTTCTTAACCAAGCCTTACAGTCTTCTACACTACTAAATTCCACAATTGGTTTAGTAAAAGCTGCTCCCATACTTCCTTTTATTATTTTAGGGTGAGTAATTCTTGCTCTTCTATTGCATAAAAACACAGCATCAATATTAGCGCCATCACATGTTCTTAAAATAGTTCCTACATTACCAGGAATTTCAAGACCATCTAAAACGATAATAATATTATTTTTATTTAATTTTATATCTTCTAAATTACTCATAGGGAATTTACATATTGAAATCATTCCTTTAGGGTCATCTTTTTCGCAAATTTTCATAAATGTTTTTAAAGAAACTTGATATGTCTTTTTTGCTCTTTCAAAGAAACTTTCAATAAGATTCATTGCTTCATGACTTGTAATAATTTCTTTACAAAATATAAATGAATCCACTTCAATATTATTGTTTAAAGCTTTCTCATGTGCCCATATTCCATCAATAACAAAAAAGTTATTTTTATTTGATTTTGTATTATTAATAATTGCTAACACTTCTTTTATTTTTCCATTTTGTGCACCAATCTCTTCAATCTTACTTTTATTCTTTTCAATAAACTTCTCTAACCTTACTTCTACACTTTCCATTATAAATCACCATATACATTTTAAACTATTCTTTTATTTTTTAAAATAAAAGGAAAAAAGTATTAATAAATTTTATTCTTATGTTATACTTTTTTTAGTGAAGTACGCTAGAAAGGTTTAGGAAAAAGTAGATATGAAGGGAAAAGTAAAAAACTTCAATAATGAAAAAGGTTATGGTTTTATAAGAACAGATGAAGGAAAAGATTTATTCTTCCACTACAGCGAACTACAAATGGAAGGTTTTAAAACTGTAGCTCCTGGACAAACAGTAGAATTTGAAGTTATTGAGACAGAAAAAGGTTTAAGAGCAGTTAATATTAAAGTTGCTGAATAAAAAGCCATAAAAAAAAGTTCATTAATTTGAACTTTTTTTATGCATTTTCTCTTTTGTTTTTTATTGTTTTATGTGCCGAAACTACTCCTATTACTCCAAATAAAGTACCCATCAAACAATCACTTATAAAATCACCTTTAATTAAATCAAAATTTGCATTTACATAATTAAGACTATCCGCAAAATTCATATCCATAATATTAGATACTTGAAGAATAATTGCTAGATAAGTAGCAACTGTATCTAGTGCAATAACAACTAATAAAACCCATACAAATGTAAGAGTATTTACTTTTGCAAACTTTGAGTATACTGTATACATTCCGAATGCTGAAGCAAAAGCTATTAAAGACACATACCACCCTTGCATATATATGATTCCCCATATTAATGCTCCAACTGCTCCTACTAGCAAAGAAAGAAGTAAAGCTAGCAACAAATTATCTTTTTTATTTTCCATAACAACCCCCACCTTTCTTTTATTTTATAATTCTAATTTATAACTAGTCAAGGCAATATTATTTCATATATAAAATAATTATAATTTTATAGTGCTTTTCTTTATTATGCATAGATAATTATATATAATATTAGTGTGAGAAATCACAAGGAGGACTAGAAGTTATATGAACGGAACAGTAAAAAGTTTTAACAAAAGAAAAGGTTATGGATTCATTAACACTACTAATGGAGAATCAGTATTTTTCCACTATAGTGAATTAAAAATGGATGGATTCAAGACAATTAACCCTGATCAAAAAGTTAACTTTGAGCTTATTGAATCTGATAAAGGTTTAAGAGCAATCAATATTTGTATTGATAATAACTAAGAGTGCATTTTTTGCACTTTTTTTATTCATTATAATTATTAAGGAACTTAATGTTCCTTTTTATTTTACCTTTAAAAATCTCAAATAGTTCTTATATTCTCTTTTAAACTTATTATAAAAGTATTCTAGAAATAAAAGGACAAGCAAACTACTAAAAGTAATTCCTACATTAATAAAATTAATTATATTATTCATTTTATTAAACATACTCTTAACCTCATTTAAAACATCTTTATACAAACTATCGCTCACTTCATCTTCTTCTTTCACATTTTCATATACTAGGATATTTTTTATTATTAAATCTTCACTATCATACTTTAATAAATCTTTAAATAGTAAATAGGAAAAAGAACTATTTTGATAAATACTAAGTTTATTACTATTTATAATATTTTTAATAATAAAATTAATATTTTTTATATTGCCTTTATAATCAAAATATAAAGTTATAACATCATTAATATTTTTATTAAGTTTTTCACTAAGTAAAGAAGAAATAACAATCTCATTAAGTTCTAATTTATCATTTATTATATTAAAATTAATATTCTCATCTAAACTATCTATCTTCACTAAACTACTCATATGATTTATATAATTAAAGCAATCATATCCTTTATCTAAACAAACAATATAATCATTATAATCTAAAGGATAATAATAAGATTTATTCTCTAATTTTAAAATATATCTATACTCATTATCTAATTCGCCA
>CAKORZ010000093.1 GCA_934101685.1 uncultured Bacilli bacterium | reverse complement strand
AAAATGGCAAGATGATCAACATGTTTTTCATGATAATTTAATTATTGGAAGACATAATCATGCAAAAGAATTGTTTGAAAAATATGCTAAAGAAAAATATCCTTATTTATCGAGTTTAAATGGATTACCTTTGTTCTGTACTTATATTTTGAATGAGGCACCAATATTAGAAATTGAACAGGTAGAAAAATTTTTAAATACATGGTTTAGCAAAAAATTAGCATGTGTTATTGGTGGAAAAAATTTAGGATTAGCAATTCTTTCAAATAATGGTGTTAAGATACCATTAACATATGTTGTACCTGTAAATTCTTCATTTACACAAAGTTATATAAATGAACTTCAAGATATTCCTAATGTTAAATATGCAATACGTAGTTCTGCTACTGTTGAAGACAATGAAAATCAATCATTTGCGGGACTATTCACATCTATTCTTGATGTTGATAAATGTAATTTTAAAGACGCAGGTAAAAAGGTTTATGATTCAGCATTTACTGAAAGAGTCAATAGTTATGTTGAACATTTTAAAACTGATAAACCATATATGTCTATTGTAATTCAACAATTTAGAGAGCCAATATATTCTGGAGTATGGTTAGGTGATTCTGAAAATAGTGGACATTTAGAATGGACAAATGGAAATGGTGAAAAATTAGTATCAGGTAAAGTAAAACCAAAACATGAATATTGGGATATCTCTACTAATAATGTTAATAATTTAAACGTGAATGATGAATTTGTTGGAAAAATATGTATAAATTTGCAAAATAAATTAAATACAATTGCAGATTTTGAGTTTTGCATAGTAAATGGGGAACTGTTTTTTGTCCAATTTAGGCCAGTTACAAAAAAAATAAGTAAGATATCTAATATAAAAACTGTTAAAAATGATGATGTGTCAGGAGTAGCAGCATCTCAAGGGTTTGTAGCAGGTCATCCTGTTTATTTAGAAGATGTTGAAGAAGCAGAAAATTTTAAAAAAGGAGATATTTTATTAACTGATTACACAGATCCTAAATGGGTTCCAATTATGATGAAAGCTTCTGCAATTGTTACTGCTGAAGGAGGCTTTTTATCTCATACTGCGATTATATCAAGGGAATTAGCGATACCATGTGTTACCGGTGTAGGATACTCAAATATCGAAAAGCTTAGTAAATGTGATACAATTTTAGTTGATGGCACTAATGGAATAGTGTCAAAAAAATGATAAAAAAGAAGTAAAAATTATTAGAAAAAACAGTAAAATTATAGGGTAGTAATGTTTATAAAGCCCTATTTTTTTATATATTATAAAAAATAATTTTGCTTTTTTCTTATTTGCTTTATTGGAAATAATAATAGTGATATAATTTTTTTAACTAGGTAGGTGAATAAAGTGTCAAAGGATAAGAAGAGAGATGAAACTAAGAAACCTAAAAAGATATCTGTGGAAGCAGAGGTTGCTTTGTTAGGCTTACTTTTAGCTATTGTTTCTTTGATTGGCTTACTTAATCAGGGATGGTTAGGTGGATTTTTCACATATTGTTTAGTATATTTATTTGGAAGTATGTATTTTGTAATACTTTTATTTAATGTTTATTTTGGATTATATTTGTTTTTTAAAAAAAAGAAGCCTAATATTACACTTGGAATAAATGGGGTTGCTGTTATAGGATTATTATACTTTTTATTAATAGCAGCTAGTAAGTTTGACAATGCTAGTTTGAATAATTGGTATTCATATATGAGTAATAATTTTAATAATGCGACACTTAGTTCTTTTAAAATTAATCTTAAAAAACTTGATATTACAGGTGGAGGATTAATTGGATATGGTAGTTATACTTTGCTTGTATCTTTAATGGGTGAATTTGTTAGTGTAGTAATTATTGTTTTAGTTATATTAGGGTGCTTATATATTTTATTAAAGAAACCAATTATCTTTATTTCTAAAAAAATTATTGCTTTAGTTAACAAAATAAAAGAAAAGAAGAAAAATAAAAAAGAAAATATAAGTGATAATAGTGAGACTAGTATCAAAGAAGATAATAGTGTATTAAATGAAACTAGTAGTGAAAAAGTAGAAGAAGAAAAACCACTTGTTAAAGAAAAATTAGCTTTTGAGGTTAGTAAAGAAAGTGAAGTAAGGAAAGATGGAAAGCTTACATTTGATATCTTTCATGAACCTATATTTGAAGATGAAAAGAAGATATTTAATGAAATAAATGAAGTTAATGATAGTTTTAATGATGATGTTAGTGAAGAGTTAATTGATTCTAAAGAAAATATTGAGTTTAGTGAAGATGGGTTAGAGTTCTTTGGGGAAGAAGAAATAGAAAAAGAAGAACAATTAAAAGAAAAAGCAACAGAAGAAAATAGTGAAGAAATTAAAGAAAAAGAACCATTTGTTAATGAAGAAGTAAAGGTTGAAAATACTATTAAAGAAGAACCAGTAAAAGAAATTAATAGTGTTTATGATTTACTTAATGAAAATACTGAAAATAATGCTTATGTAGAGTTAAAAGATGAAGCAGAGCTTAATTGTGAGAAGATTAATCAAAAACTTAATGAATTAAATATTAAAGCTAGTGTTACTGATTACATTATCGGACCATGTGTTACTAGATATGAGATAGTTCCTGAAATTGGTGTTAGAGTTAGTTCAATTGTTAATATAGAGAATGATTTGAAGTTAGCATTAGCAGCAGTTAAAACTAGAATGGAAGCTCCTATTCCTGGTAAAAGTGCAGTGGGAATTGAAGTTGCTAACAAGAAAAGATATCCAGTATATTTAAAAGAAGTATTAAAACCTTTTGAAAATGATACTAGTAAATTACTTGTTGGTATAGGAAAAGATTTAAATAATAAAGAAATAGTACTTAATATTGATAAAATGCCTCACTTATTAGTAGCAGGAGCAACTGGTAGTGGTAAATCAGTATGTATCAACTCAATGATTGTTTCTTTACTTCTTAGAACTACTCCTGATGAAGTTAAAATGATTTTAATTGATCCTAAAAAAGTAGAAATGTTACCATATGCTAATATGCCACACTTACTATGTCCAGTAGTTATTGATCCTAAAAAAGCTTCAGTAGCTCTTAAAAAAGTAGTTAAAGAAATGGATAGTAGATATGATAAGTTTGCTAATAATGGTGTTAGAAATATAGAAGGATACAATAAATTAATGGCAAGTAAAGGAGAACCTTTATTACCTAATATTGTTGTTATTATTGATGAATTAGCAGATCTTATGTTAGTAGCTGCAAA
>CAKORZ010000092.1 GCA_934101685.1 uncultured Bacilli bacterium | reverse complement strand
TTTTCATATGGTAATTCTGTTAAAACATTTAATGTATTATTATCAACATTATCAAAATCAATTAGTTTAATTCCATCTAATCCATCTAATAATGTCTTATAGAACTTTCTACCTAAATCTTTATTATTTAATTCAATATCAATCTCATCAAGTATTCTATCAATATCATTTTCTTTTAAATCTGCATTATTTATTTTATTTATACTATCTTTAAATATTGTTTTAAAAATATTCATTCTAGGATCTAATTGATTCTTTACTTCTTTTAAAGATAAATATTTATAACCCAATCTAGTAGCATGTACTAAAGCTGGTATTTTTACTCTTGTATTTTCACTAAATTCCATACTACTCACCACCTATTAATTTTTTTAAAGAAACATTATCTTTATTTTTCCATTCAGTATAACCATTTGCATTTCTACCTAAAATGGCAATAGCTGCCATTGAAGGTGATGAAAATAAATGATCATTTATATATACATTATCTACTAAATCTGTTGAACTTCTTTCTTTTTCAAAAAATCCATTTAATGAAGGTGATAAACTATCAAATACACCTTCTTTAACTTTAGATCCTTTTAGTACTACAAATCCCTCATCCGTTAACATACCATGTGCATATTCAATACCATTATTAGTTAAATGAAGTGTTTTATCTTCTTTATCGTTTTTATCAACTAAACTAATAAATAATTTATATCCAAACATATTAGCTATTATTTTAATTTTAGATATAAATTTTTCAGCTCTTATTTCATCTGCATTGCTTAAAGATGATTTAGTTGGATTTGATTCATTTTTTATAATATATCTATTTGCTTTCTTACTCATCTCATATAGTTCATGTTCAATATATTTTATATGTGCTTTGTTTAATGAATTATCTTTACTAACGAATACAATACACTCATTCCAAAAATCTTTATTTTTGTTGTGTTGTGATAATCTATTATAAATATCCTCTGCTTCACCTATATAGGCAATTTTTTCTGCAGTATTTTCATCATCTCCGAACAAAATATATACTCCTGTATTATTTATATATTCAAGTGATGATGCTTCTTTTAATTTATTTCTAGGTATTTTATAACTGATTCCAAACCAATCATCAACTGAACACTCTATAATTCCATTAGGGTTTTCCTCTTCTAAAATAAACTGTAAAACTTGCTTATTCATACTTACCTCCTGTGACACTATGACATTAACTATCGGTTTAGTCTACACCTATTTCTAGTGTCATTCTGTCATTAATCTAATATATCGCTGACTTTAATATTGTAATATTCAGCTATCTTTCTAACTACCTCATTATTTAGTTTTCTACTACCTTTTTCATACTTATTATAAGTAGAAATGTCTATTCCTAAATAATCTGCAACTTCCTGTTGAGATTTTTTATTTTCTGTACGATACTCTTTTATCCTAAATCTAGCTCTTGCTTGAACTCTTTTTTCAGTATCCTTTAATACATCTTTAAAACTATCTCTAGGTTTTCCTACTATTCCTTTTGATACAACTGCATCTAATCTATAATTAGTAAAAAATAAATGTTCTCTTATATCATCAGATCCAGGCACATTTTCAAAGAAGTAGTCAACATGTATCTTGTAGAAATTTGCTAATGCTTTTAAAACTGAAGGTGGTACACATCTATCACCTAACTCATAATGCTTATAAGTAGAAGCATTCATACCTAATACTTGGCAAATTTCTCTTTGTTTATATTCACGACTTTTTCTAATAGCAGCCATATTGTTTCCAATAATAATATCCATTTGTTTTCTATTTTCCATGAATATCCTCCTATTCTCTTCTTGATACCATTATAACATATTATTTCCATTTTGGAACATTTTTAATAAAATTTATTTAAAAATAGTTGACAATGTGGAACTTAAATAGTATATTATAATTGTATTTCCAAATTGGAACTTTTATTTTAAATATAATGTTGACATTTTGGAACTACTTGCTCTTTGAAAATTTATAAGTTGCAGAAATCACCGATATGCTGTAACTCAAAAAATGCAAGGTAAATAGCCCTATTGGCATGGGAGTTATGAGATAACTAAAATCTCAGATATAATCACACTACCCTACTTAAAGTTAGAAAGGAGGAAACATATGAATAAAGAAGTATTAGATTCTATATTACCTACTATGGACACTAATGATATTGTTGAATTAGTTCATAATCACTTATGTGGATTAAGAGTTATAGAAAACAAAGATTGTGAAGATGTTAAAGTAGAATATGATCTTAATGAAGATATCGAAGATAATTCAAGAGAAGAATTAATAAGTGCATTATATAAAATGAACGAAAGAATAATGAAAAGCAGATAGGAGGTTTGATATATGACTGCAGTTGAAACATTAGAATTATTATCTAAACAATGGTGTACTCTATAAGATTTAATGAAACTAACTACTCTTGGTAGAAATTCAGCACTTAAAATTAGAAAAGAAATAATAACAGATCTTACAGATCAATGTTATAAACTACCATGTAATTTAATACCAATGTGTGAAGTAGTTAATAAACTAAATATTAATGTTCCTTACCTTAAAGATATGGCAGAACTGGAGAAATAAATGAAACCTATAGAAGAATTAAATATAACCATAAAAAAAGACAACATTATTGATGGAATAATGAAGTCAAATGGATTATATTGCTTAGTTGCAGAACCAAAAGTTGGTAAGTCATTCTTAGCATTACAGCTTGCCAACTCTTTGGTAAATAATAAACAATTCTTAGGATTCAATACTAATCCCACATCCGTTTTATATGTTAGCACAGAAATATCTGAATTACAACTTAAAGAAAGATTAGAAATAACAGGATATACTTTTAAACCTAATTCATTCTTCTTTGTACAAAAAGATGAACAACATAAATTATGTATTAGAGATGATTTATTATTAGATTTAAAAGAATTCTCAGAAACCTATAATGGAAGATTTGTAATTATAGATATTATGTGTGGAATAGATTATGGATATGAAATTGATATTAATAACTATAGTGATGTTATGAAGAATATGTTTGATAAATATAGAGAACTTGCTAAAAAATATAATCTTACATTTCTTCTAATACATCATTTAAATAAAGAAGGTAAAACATTAGGTAGTACAGGTATTGATGGTAATATGAATGGTATATTAACATTAATCAATAATAAAGATAATACTGAATTAGATTTTAATCTTAGCGTATTTATGAAATATGTAATTAAAAAGAAAGAAGTAATATTTACCCCAGCAGAAATGATAGCAGAATTAAATCTACTAATTACCCC
>CAKORZ010000091.1 GCA_934101685.1 uncultured Bacilli bacterium | reverse complement strand
TAGTTTTACTTAGTATAAGTTTTATTATAACTTTTATGGTTACTCTTTTTAGTTTAAGAATGTTGAATAAAATAATTAATAGTAATAAGTTTCATTATTTTAGCGTTTATTGTTTAATAATAGGAATACTTGTGATGTTTATTGCTTGATTTTAATAAAACGAGTAAAATTGTAGTGTAAGGATGATGATATGGTATATTTAATAATTTGTATAGCAATACTATTTTGTGTGAGTTTAATTATATTAATTTTATCTAGTACAATTATTAAATTTAATAAGATAGTAGTTGAAGATGATAAGATTGATAGAGATATAGATATAGTTTTTGTTAGTGATTTTCATGTTGGATTGTATACTAAAAAGAAAAAGTTAAGGAAAATTATAGACTTGATTAATAAAGTAAATGGAGAGTATTTATTAATTGGAGGAGATATTAAAGGTTTTAAACCTTTAAAATATTATAAAAATGATGAATTAAAGGAAATGTTTGATTCGTTGAAGATAAAGAAAAGATATTTTGTTAATGGTAATCATGAGGATTATAATTTAAAGGCATATGAAGTTTTTCATATTTTGAATGATGAAATAGTTAGTTTAAGTGATAATGTTAAATTAGTTGGGTTAGATTGGGTTAGAGGAGAAAATTTAGATTATAAATTAGATAGAAAAAATTATAATATTTTATTATCTCATTATCCTGATAGGGTAAACGAATACTCTAAAATAGATTTAGCGTTAGGGGCTCATTCTCATGGGCATCAAGTTAATTTACCATTGTGTAAGTTTCATCATAAAGAGATGTATTCTAGAGGATTATATAATCTTGATAATAATAAAAAATTATATGTTAACAGGGGACTAGGATTTAGTTTTTTGAAGGTTAGGTTTTTATCTACTAGAGAAATAGTAAAGATTGAATTGAGGTGTAGTAAAAGTGGAAATAACGAACGGTTGGAAAAGAATTATTGATGAAGAAAAGGAAAAAGATTATTTTAAAGAACTTAAAAAATTTTTATTAAGTGAATATGATAATTATAAGATATATCCTAGGAAAGGAGAAATCTTTAAGTGTTTTGAATTAACTGATTTTAAAGATGTAAAAGTGGTTATTTTAGGGCAAGATCCATATCATCAACCATTTCAAGCTCATGGGTTATGCTTCTCTGTTAATAAGGGAGTTAAGATTCCTCCTAGTTTAGTTAATATTTATAAGGAAATACATAGTGATTTGGGCTGTAATATTCCAAATCATGGCAATTTAACTAAATGGGCAAAAGAGGGAGTGCTTCTTTTAAATACGATTATGAGTGTTAGAGATTCCTCTCCTATGTCTCATAGTAATAAGGGATGGGAAATATTTACTGATAAGGTTATAAAAGAATTAAATGATGATGATACACCTAAAGTATTTATGCTTTGGGGTTCTCCTTCAAGAAAGAAAAAAGCTTTAATTACTAACTCGCATCATTTAGTTTTAGAGTGCGCTCATCCTTCACCTTTATCTGCTTATAATGGCTTCTTTGGATGTAAGCACTTTTCTAAAGCAAATGAGTTTTTGAAGAAGAATGGTAGAGAACCAATAGATTGGCAAATTGATTAATAATGTAAAAAAGAGTTTCAAACGAAACTCTTTTTGCTTATCTTATTGGATATTCGTAGTTTATTTCTTCGTTAAATTCTACCCAATCTAGATATATATTTAATAGAATATATCTTTTCCCATCACGTGGATCACTTATAATGATATGATCTACTCCAGCTGCTTCAATTACGCCCTTATATACCCTATCTCTCCATTCATTAGAGTCACTATAAGTCATATAGAATGTTCCAAGTTTTCCTCTATTTAATCTAATGATGTTTTCAATATAAGATTCTTCGATTCTTTTACTTGGTTGGAATCCACTAGGTGAGTATGGTTGTTGGTATGGCATTTGATTTGTTGGAGTAGGTGGATTTATTTGAGTGTTAGTAGGTGTAGGTGGGTAAGGATTGGTTACATTCCCTTGATTGTAGGGTAAAGCATATTGATATTGTTGACTATTGTCCATAATTAAATTTCTCCTTTTCATTATTCACTATATATTTATGCAAGTGCCTATAAAAAGTTTACAAATAAAAAAATAACCCCAGTTTTCTTAGGGGTTATTATAAGTGTTAATTAAATCATGAATAATCCTGTCTATTTGTTTGTATGCCTTTTCTATAATGTAATTCTCTAGCAATCCCCATAAAGACAAGGTTCAGTACTAACCTTCGTGATTAATACAGTCAACTACTGCCTCCTTACGAGGATATAATAATCTATAATTCGACAAAATGTACCTGTGAGAATTCACCACATTTGCATTTTTTTAATAATTATTACCAATAGAATAAGAATCTAATTCTGTTTTACTTTTAGTGAATTTTTCTACACTTTGGTTTATTTTTGATGTTGGTTGTGGTTCTAGTTTGTACCATCCTTTACTATATAGTAAGTTGTAGCAGTCTCTTTGTTCATCAAAAATTTCTTCTCTTAAATCACTAGAAATATCAAATACTAAGTCATTACTAGATTCAATGCTGAAGTTATGATATAAATTAGCAAGTGTTTTGATAGATGTTAAAACATCAGTTAAAATATCTTTGTCTGAGTAATATGTGTTATTGTTATTCATTTTAGGCTTCTTCTCCTTCCATTAGACCTACTAGATCTTCATATTGAGCACATAATAAAACGTTTAAATCTTCTAATAGATCTTTTACATCTGGATCTGTGCTCATTTCATAATAAAGGTTTGTTTTTTTCACTAATTCAAGTGAATGATTTAAGATGTCTTCTATATAAAGACAGTCTTTTGGGGTTAATGTTGTTTCTGGTTTTTGCATTTTTGTCTTCCTTTCTTTTACCTCTATTTTTAGTATTGGTTACTATTAAAAAATTATACTTTTTTTATATTTTCTATTTTATTTTGTATTAAGATAATTAACATAATTCTTTAGAATTATTGGAAATAATTATTTAATGAATTAAAATTAGGATAAGGAAGTATGAGGAGATGAGTGAAATGAAAAGCGAAGATATAAAAGAGCATTCTAATATTATGAAGATATTTAAATATCTTGTTTTTGTGTTTTTCTTTTTTGCTTTTCAATTATTTATAGGTGTTGATAAAGTAAATGCTTATAATTTTAAAGAACAAAACAATCAAAAAAAGTGTGATTTAACTACTAAAATTTGTTATTCAAGATATAGAAATGGTACAGGTTTTTCTGCATGGAAACAAGAATCAGAAAAAGCAGAGTTTGAATTTTCACAAGATGCAGAAAAAATAAGTTTTAATGTTGGTACAAAAGATCCGGATTTTAATATTTTTGTTTGTAATAAGTATAAAGACTATACTGATTCATCATGTAAAACATCGG
>CAKORZ010000090.1 GCA_934101685.1 uncultured Bacilli bacterium | reverse complement strand
AATAAAACACCAATTATAAAAATTGATGTTTATTTGTCATAAATATAAATGATAAAAATGCCAAAAATAGGTCTTTTATTTTTATTTTTAAATCTAAGTTTAGAAACCTATTTTTCTTTTTCATTTCATCACCTTTAACAGAATAACATATTTTGTTATAAAAAAGCAAGTGTTTTTTGATTTTTTTTTAGATTTATTTATATTAATATTTTAAACTTATTTACTGCATTTTTTTTAATAATCTTATAATATAGTCACGATCCAAAATTTCAACTTTATTGTCAAAAGCCAATCGCTTAGCATTTTCTGTATAATAATTAGTAGTTATGACAATTGCCTTGTCGCATTTATAGTGTTTTCTTCCTGCTGTGATTTCTTGTATTGCACGATTTGAAACTTTATTGTTAGCTCTTTTGCATTGAATTGCACACTTTATATTATCTTTAAAAGCAATAATATCAACCCCATAATCATTGGTAGAACTTGTTAAACTTAAATCAGTATAACCATCAATTGGCAATATTTTTTCTACTAAAATTTTTTCAAATTCTTGTCCCCCCATATTATCAATTTTTTCTAATAAATCTTCTTGTTTGTCATATTTATAATTATTATTTTGCTTTGTATATAATTGTTCAGTATTTTCTTGTTTTATGCATAATATTATTACTACTACAATGACAACTATAAAAATTAAAAATGGAGCATTCTCAACTACGTAAACTATAATTGCTAATAAAACTCCTATTTTTATTTTAATTCAACACTTGATACAGGGTTTAAAGTTAAATCAGCACGTCTACCTAATTTATAGGCATAATAACCACTACTTGCAATCATGGCTGCATTATCAGTAGAATATTTTATACTTGGAAATGTATAATTTATATTATTTTCTTCGCATAATTCTTGAAATTTATTTCTTATTCCCTTATTGGCTGCAACTCCTCCGGCCAATATTAGATTTTTAACTTTGTATTCTTTTAATGCTTTCATAGTTTTCTTTGTTAGTGTTTCAATTACAACATCTTGAAATGATTTAGCCAAGTCTTCTTTGTTTAATTCTTGTCCTCTTTGAGAGGTGTTATGAGCTAAATTTATAACTGCACTTTTTAAACCACTAAAACTAAAATTATAGGAATCATCATTTAATGGAACTGGTAAATCATAGGTATGTTTACCAAGTGATGCTAATCTATCAATTACTGGCCCACCAGGGTATTCTACGTTAATTACACGTCCTACTTTGTCATAACACTCACCAACAGCATCATCCAAAGTTCCTCCTAGTTTTTTAAAATCATAGTCATGTTCCATATAAATAAGTTCTGTATGACCTCCACTTATTACTAAGGCAATTAGGGGAAACTCTAACCTTTTTATTAAATTATTAGCATAAATATGACCTGATATATGATGAACAGGTATTAGTGGTTTATTATATAAATAAGCCAAAGTTTTAGCACATTCAACACCTACTAATAAACTTCCTATTAAGCCTGGACCATAAGTGACTGCTACTGCATCTATATCTTCGATTTTCATGTTTGCTTTTTCTAAACATTCTTCTAAAACAAAAGTAATGTTTTTAATATGAGCACGACTTGCTATTTCAGGTACAACTCCTCCATATTGCTTATGAATATCTATTTGGCTAGAAATTACTGTTGCTATTTCTTCGGTTCCGTTTTTTACAATTGAAAAACTTGTTTCATCGCAACTTGATTCTATTCCTAATATATATATATCTTTCATTTTTATATCAACTCTTTTTCCATTAATATTCCATCTGTATCATTATAATAGTTTTTTCTAATTGCAACCTCTTTAAAACCATATTTATGATACAAATAAATTGCTTTTTCATTATCACTTCTTACTTCCAAAGTAATATTTTTAATTTTTTCTTTATTTGCCAAAGAAATTAATTGTTCTAATAAACTTGAAGCTATATGTTTATTTTGAAAATAATCTAATACATTAAAATTAACTATCTCTATTCTATCATAGATTAAATAATAATTAATAAAACCTACTATTTTTTCTTCAATTAGATATAAAGTATAATTTGTATAAGGATTATTATCAAAGTCAGTTTTTATATCATGATTTAAAAAAATGCCAGGGAACTTTTCTTCTAATTCTGCTTGTTTTTCTAAATCATTTTGTTTTAGATCAATTATCATGAGTTATTCCTTGCAAATTTTCCTCTGCTTCGGTTAGTTTTAAATAATTTGGTTCTATCATATGAGGATTAATGTTTTCTTTATCTTGATAAGTATTAACTATTTTTAATATATCTGGATTATATGCTACAAGATTATCTAGTTTTAGATTATTATTAGAAACAAATAAATATTCTTTATTAATTTTATTTATTTTATCTAATAAATCTGTTAGTTTTATATATTGTTTTGGTAATAATTCTTGATTGTCTTGATAAATAGCTGCGTAGACAAAGCCACGTCTAGCATCTATTACTGGAACTATTAAACCATCATAATCAGTACTAATTTGCATTGCATCTAAACTAGAAATGGAAGTAATCTCTTTTTTTAAAGCCCATGCATAAATCTTAGCAATTGTCATTCCTACTCTGATTCCTGTATATGAACCTGGACCATCTACAACTATTATTTTATCAATATCATTAGGTGTAAGGTTATTTTCTTCAAACATTTTAGATATTTGATATAAAGCATACTTTGATAAATCATGATTAAAACTTTTCTTAATATCTGCTACTAATACATTGTTTGAAACAATACCAGCATATAGATAATCTGTTGAAGTATCTATATACAAAATTTTCATGATACAGCCTCACATATTTCTTCATATTGACGTCCATAAGGTGTTAAAACTAAAACTCTTGTATTTTCATCAATTATTTTAAATTTTATTTCTAATCTTTCTTCTGGTAACCTATCACGTATCATATCAGCCCATTCAATTATGGTAATACCTGATTTATCAAAATAATCTTCTATTCCTATATCTTCCTTAGCATCCTCTAAACGATAAACATCCATATGATATAATGGTAATTCACCATCTGTATATTCTTTTATAATATTAAATGTTGGTGATGTAATATGTTCATCTATTCCCAAAGAATTAGCAAATGCTTTAACAAAAACAGTTTTGCCACTTCCTAAGTCACCTATTAAACAAATCACCATATTAGGAAATTTTTCAGATTCTATATTTTCTGCAAGTTCAGCAGTATCTCTTTCATTATAAGATGTAATTTTTATATTCATTTTCTTTCACCTACTTAATTATATAAAAAAAAAAAATATTATACAACCTATTTTTAATCTTTTTTTACATTTATTTAATCATAGAGATAATATAATATTTAAATTAATATATAAAAAAAATTCTTAGCGATTTCCTATTTTAGCATAAACAACTATCGTCGGCGTTAAGGAGCTTAACTTCTGTGTTCG
>CAKORZ010000089.1 GCA_934101685.1 uncultured Bacilli bacterium | reverse complement strand
ATAGAAGCATGTGCTAAATATATAGAGAATGTTAGTTTTACAAATATTGATGATGAAAACAAAGACATTGCAGAAACTTTGCAAAAATTTACTAGAAATCAAGAAGCATTTGATAATGCAGTAAAAATAAGAAATAAGTATAAAAAGCTAGAAAATAGCGAAAAAATAAAAGAACATATAATAGATGAGAAAGTTATAGATAGTGATATTTTTAATAATATAGAAGATGCAAAAAAAGATATCATTAGCAATATTAAAAGTACACTTCTTTCTTTAAAAAATAAGTCTATTGAGTATTTTACTTATGAATTTTTATCTAAATATGATCCAGATAACTATGTTTTAGGTAAATATTGCTCATGTTGTGCACATATAGAAGGTGCAGGGTATGGAATAATGAAAGCAAGTATATTACATCCTGATTGTGAAAATTTAGTTATTAGAAGAAAAGATGGAACAATAGTATCTAAAGCGACGTTATATGTAAATAGAAAAAAAGGATATGGTGTTATTAATACAATAGAAACATGCGATAACATTAGTGAAAAACAGAAAGATGCTATTTACAAGAAAATAAAAAAAGCAATAGATGATTTTGTTATGAAATATAATGAAAATAATGAAATTAAAATAACTCAAATAAATGTTGGAATGGGTATTACTAATATGTCTGATATTATAAAAAAGAATTTAAGTAGAGGAGAAATTTTAGAAGGAATAGATTTTAGTAAATATGCAGCTGGTAGTAGAACGTATAGTGGAGATTGGCAAAAAGAACAGTATATTATTTGGAAAAGTAATAAAAAATAAGGAACTATTTGTTTAATAGTTCCTTTATTACTATAGGGGCACATATTATAAACCAAGTGGCATATTTACTAGGATTGTTCACTAAATCATCACTTAAGTCTTTTATATCTATCCATTTATATTCACTAGCTTCATTTTTATCAAGTTTTACTTCTCCATTGTACTCTCCAATAAACACATGATCTAATTCATATTCAAATAAATCATCATTATATTTACTCATATAAATAAAAGAATACAATTCTTCAATATCACAAGATACATTTAACTCTTCTTTTAATCTTTTAATAGCAGATACTTTTATATTTTCTTTACTTCTAGGATGGGAACAGCAAGCATTTGCCCATTTATTAGGACTATGGTATTTAGAGGCTGCTCTTTTTTGTATTAATATTTTATTATCATGATATAAAAATACTGAAAAAGCTCTATGTAAATTAGGAGATTTATGTGCAAGGTCTTTACTCATAACCCCTCTTTCATTATCAAATATATCAACTAAAACAACACTATTTCTATCCATCCCTTATCACCATAAAAAATTATATCATAAATCTAGTTAAGAAGTTTTTTAAAAATAACAAAATGTAGTATTATTATATTAGTAGGTGATTAATGGTGAATAAGACAAAAAGAATAGCAGTATGTGGAATATTTGGAGCCTTAGCTACTATTTTATATGTAGTTCCTTTTTTTAAATTTCCTTTACCATTTTTACCACCATTCTTAGAATTTAATTTTTCTGATATTCCTACTTTAATAGCAGGATTTACCTATGGACCATTAGTTGCATTTTTTGTTCATTTAATTAAAATATTAATAAAACTACCTATGTCTCATACAGCATGTGTTGGCGAATTAGCAGACTTTATTATCGGTATATTATTTGTTATACCTGCGACAATGTATTATAAGAAAAATAAAAGTAAAAAAGGCGCTTTAATAGGGCTTAGTTTTTCTCTTGTTATAGCTACTATTGGAGCATGCTTTATTAATAGATATATTTTAATTCCTTTTTATACTAAAGCATATGGATTAGAAGCTGTTTTAGCTATGGCAAAAGGAGTTAATTCAAACATTACTAATGTTAAATGGTCTTTAGTTTTATGGGGCGTTTTACCATTTAATTTATTAAAGAATATTATTGTGTGTATTTTAGCATTTATTCTTTATAAAAAGATATCTAATGTAATAAAGAAGTATGGTGCAAAATAATGGAATATAAGATAGTTAGAAAAAGAATAAAAAATATGTATGCTAGATTAGATGAAAATAATAATTTAGTTATAAGTGCACCTATTTTAATGCCTATTACTAGCATTGATAAATTTGCAAATGCTGCCTATGATACTTTAATGAAAAGAAAAGCTAAAAGGCCAAATAAATCTATATTTAATAGTAATGGAGAAATTAAAATTCTTGGAGAATATAAATTAATTGAAAATTTAAGTGAATTAAATGCAATATTACTTAAAGCATTAAAAGGTTATTTGGATAGAAATTATTTGAATATAGTAAGAATGATGGGGATAGAAAAGATTCCTACAGTAAAAATAAAAAAAGTAAAAAACTATTTAGGACAATATAATAAAAGAACTAATAATATAAATTTGAATTTACTACTAGGACATATGGAAGAAGAGTTAATAGAATATGTTATAATACATGAGTTAGCACATACTCGTTACATGGATCATCAAGCAGGATTTTGGAAGGAAGTTAGTAAGTATTGTCCATGTTATAAAACTTATAGAGTAAAAAGTAAAAAGGAGTTTGTATATTATGAGAATTATTAAATCTTTACAAAATGAGCAAATAAAAAGCTTTGCTAAATTAAAAGAAAAAAAGTATAGAGATGAAACTGGTTTGTTTTTAGTTGAGGGAGAACATTTAGTTAGAATGGCTTTGGACGCTAATGCTTTAATAACATTACTAGTAGCAGAAGAAGATTTAGATAATTATTTAGATATTGTAAATGAAGATAATACAATAGTAGTCACTGAATCAATTATTAATAAACTATCATTTACTAAAACTCCACAAAATATTATAGGAATTGCAAAACAAGTAAGTGTAGATAAAAAAGATGTTAATAGAGTATTAGTCTTAGATACTTTACAAGATCCAGGTAATGTTGGAACTTTGATTAGAAGTGCATTAGCCTTTAATTATGATAAAATATATATTAGTGAGAGTACTGTAGATGTTTATAATGAAAAGGTTATAAGAGCATCTCAAGGAGCAATATTTAAAATAAATATTGTTAGAAAAGATTTAAATAATATATATAGAACCTTAAAAAATAATAATTTTCAAGTTATAGTTACTTCTCTTACTAATAATTCAATATATTTAGAAGAATTAAAGAGAGAAGAAAAGTTTGCTATAGTTTTAGGAAATGAAGGAAATGGTGTTAGTGAAGTTAGTTTAAAAAATGCTAGTAATGTAGTTAAAATAAAAATGTCAGATAAAATAGATTCTTTAAATGTAGCAGTAGCAGGATCAATTGTCATGTATAATTTAATAGGGGAGGAATAATTCATGCGTTTTTCAATAACAGGTCATTTAGGTAGTGGTAAGTCCACAATTTGTAAATTATTAAGTAATGAGTATAATTTTGATATAGTATCAGCAGGTAGCATTATGAGAGAAGAAGCCTCTAGAAAAGGTGTTAGTG
>CAKORZ010000088.1 GCA_934101685.1 uncultured Bacilli bacterium | reverse complement strand
ATTGCAACTAACATGGCAGGACGTGGTACCGATATTAAACTTGGTGAAGGTGTTAAAGAACTTGGTGGACTTGCTGTTTTAGGTAGCGAAAGAAATGATTCTCGTCGTGTAGATAACCAATTACGTGGACGTAGTGGTAGACAAGGAGATCCTGGATATTCTAGATTCTATGTTTCATTAGAAGATGATTTAATGCGTAGATTTGGAAATCTTAAAGATAATAGAATTTTTGCTTCTTTAGGTGATGATGCAATTGATAGTAAAATAGTTACTAGATTAATTTCAAGTGCACAAGTAAGAGTTGAAGGAGCGGCATTTGATAATCGTAAATATGTATTAAAATATGATGAAGTATTAAGACAACAAAGAGAAATTATGTATAAGCAAAGAGATGAAATTTTAGGATGCGAACATCCTAGTAAAATTATTAATAACTTATACAAAAAAGCAGCAGAATTCTTAATTGATAATTCTACATTCTATGTTGATAGTGAACCTGTTATAGATACAGAAAAATTAAGCGAGCTAATTAAACAATATTTAA
The DNA here is from genome assembly GCA_934101685.1 of uncultured Bacilli bacterium. Lineage (GTDB taxonomy): Bacteria > Bacillota_I > Bacilli_A > RFN20 > DUOF01 > CALVUJ01. The sequence goes on along the minus strand of CAKORZ010000088.1, from coordinate 3,021 downwards.
GAATGGAACTTGTTGTTAATAAAGATGAATACAAAGATAAAACTAGTGAAGAAGCAAAGGAAATGCTAGCAAATGTATTTAAAACTATTTGTGAAACTAAACATAGTGATATTCCTAGTGAACACTTAGAAGATATAGAAAGAAAAGTTGCTATTTCAATAGTTGATAAGTATTGGACTCAACATATTGATAATATGTATAAGTTAAGAGATGGAGTAAACTATTTAGCATATGCTCAAGTAGATCCATTAAACGCTTATGTTAATGATGGATATAAAATGTTTACAACTATGGCTAATAATATAGCATTAGAAGTTAGTATGTATACTCTAAATATGAAAATTGTGAAAGTTGAAGAACCTCAAAAAGTAGAAGAAAGTCAGGTTTAATTCATGTCTAGAGATATTTATGAAATTAGAGTAAATTATAATGATTCATTTAAAAGAGTTAATGATTTAAAGGAGTGTTTAAACATTGACTCTCTTTTAAGTGAAATAAATAAACTTGAAGAAGAAAGTAATAAAGAAGATTTTTGGCTAGATAATAGACACGCTAAACAAGTTTTAAAGCAAATTAATAAAGATAAAAATAATGTTGAACAAGTTATGAAATTAGAGAATTGGTATAAAGATATTAAAGAATTTCTTGATAGTAATGATGCTGAAATGATAGAAATGGCAGATGAGGAAATACTAAAAGCAGATGAACTTTTAGATAAGATGGAACTAGAAATATTACTTAATGGACCATTTGATAGTAATAATGCTATTTTAGAAATTCATCCAGGAGCAGGAGGAACAGAATCTCATGACTGGGCAGATATGCTTTTTAGAATGTATGTCAGATGGTGTGAGCAAAATGATTATAAGGTAGATATAGTAGATTATTTGGCAGGAGAAGAAGCTGGTATTAAAAGCGTTACTTTTGAAGTTAAGGGAGATAATGCTTATGGTTTTTTAAAGGGTGAAAAAGGAGTACATAGATTAGTTAGAATATCACCATTTGATGCTTCTAAAAGAAGACATACTTCTTTTGCTTCAGTAGATGTAACACCTAAGTTTGAAGATGATGTTGAAGTAGATATAAAAGAAGAAGATTTAAGAATAGATACTTATAGAGCTAGTGGAGCAGGAGGACAACACATCAACAAAACAGATTCAGCAGTAAGAATAACACATATTCCAACAGGTATTGTTGTTAGTTGCCAAAACCAAAGATCACAAATTCAAAATAAAGAATATTGTATGAATGTTTTAAAAGGAAAACTTTATCAACAAATGCTTTTAGAAAAGAAGAAAGAAATAGATAAAATAAAAGGAGAAAATATGGCTAATGAATGGGGATCACAAATTAGATCATATGTTTTCTGCCCATATACAATGGTTAAAGATCATAGAAGTGGATATGAAGTTAGTGATGTAAAAAAAGTAATGGATGGAGACTTGGAAGGATTTATTAGTGCATATTTAAAAATGGGGGAATAAATAGTGAAGCTAGATTTTCAAAAAATAAAAAATGTTTTGATTATTATTTTAGGCAATCTTTCTTTGGCATTAGGAACAAGTCTATTTATTTTGCCACATGGCATAATAAATGGAGGTACTAGTGGACTTTCTCTTGTAATAAATGGATTCTTTGGCTTTGATCCAAATATTACAATTACTGTTTTAGTATGGGTATTATTTGCTATTGGGGTATTTACACTTGGAAAAAAGTTTGCTGTAAGAACTTTACTATCAACAATATTATATCCAGTATTTATTAATATTTTTTCTAATGTAGATTTCTTCATAAAGTTGTCTAATGAAGTTACTAATACAATGCTAGCTGCTTTAGCAGGTGCAGCTTTGACTGGCTTTGGTCTTGGTGTTGTTTATAGAGTTGGTGCTAGTACTGGTGGATTTGATGTTATTTGTTTGATTCTTAAAAAATATTTCCACGTGAAACTATCACTCTCAACATTCCTAATAGATACTGCAATTATAGTTTTAGGATTAGTTAGTTTATCCCTTGAAAGTGCTTTATATGGCTTATTAAGTGTGATGGTAGCTTCCTATGTAATTGAAAAAATAACAATAAGTGGTACGAGTAGTTATATGGCACATATTGTAAGTGATAAGTCAGATGAAATAAATGAATATATCTTAAATAAACTTGAAAGAGGCACAACTTTGATTAAAGCAGAAGGTGGATTAACTAAAGAAAATAAAACAATGATTGAAGTAGTATTTAATGAAAAGGAATACTATGATATAAAAAAGAATATTTATAGTATTGACCCTAATGCATTTATAAGTGTTTATAAATCTGTAAATACATATGGAAATGGGTTCGAAGAAGTAATATTGAAGTAGGGGGTATTTTAGATGAACGATATAGTTGATTATTCTAAGAAATTAAAAGAAGAAAAAAATAAACAAAAGAAAATATTAATTGTTGCATGTATTTTATGTGTTATTTTTTCTTTTTCCGTTGGCTTTTATTTGTCATATGCATTTAATAAAAATAATAAGAATAGTAGTTATAAAAATAAATTTGATTCTATTTATTCGGTTATGAAAGATGAATGGTATTATGGAATAAATGATAATCAAATAGAAAAGACTTTATTAGATAATGCAATATATGGAATGACTACTACTAGTGAAGATCCTTTTACTAGATATTTAACTTCTTTAGGATCACTTGCTTCAACTTATAGTGGCTTAGGGATTACAATTAGCGAATATAAAGAATACTTTTTGATAACAGAGGTAGCATCTAAAGTTAACATTCAAGCTGGATTAAAAAAAGGAGATATTTTAATATCAATCGATGATAATGATTTAGCAAATAAAGATACTGATTATTTAAAAACACTATTAGATAATAAAGAAACTGTAAAAGTAGTAGTAGAAAGAAATGGCGTTAGACAATTACCTATTACTTGCTATGTTACTACATATAGCCCAGTTACTGTTTTTAAAGATTTTTCCTTAAGTGAAGAAACAGCATATATAAGAATAAGTGAGTTTGCAAAAG
>CAKORZ010000087.1 GCA_934101685.1 uncultured Bacilli bacterium | reverse complement strand
TCCTTAACTAATTGATCTTTAAATCTACCAATCATTGAGTGTTCACTAGTACCAATTAAGTATAAATCTTCTCCCTCAATTTTATACATCATGTTTTCCATTTCTGCAAAGCTCATAACTCCATTAACAACATCACCATGAATCATAATTGGAGGTATACAATAAATAAATCCTTTATTTATCATATAATCTCTACCATAACTAATCATTGCACTACTTAATCTAGCAGCATTACCAAGCAAATAATAGAAACCATTACCACTTACTCTACCAGCACTCTCTTTATCAAGACCATTAATTCTCTCTAATACATCAGCGTGATAAGGTATTTCAAAATTAGGAACTTTAGCTTCTCCAAATCTCTTTAATTCTACATTTTCACTATCATCTTTACCAATAGGAACATCATCTGCAATAATATTAGGAATAAGCATCATTCTTGATTTAACTTCTTCGTTTAATCTTTCTTCTTCTTTCTCTAAGAAAACTAAACGCTCGTTAATTTCTACTACTTCTTGTTTTGCCTTATTTGCTTCCTCAAGTTTCTTTTGACCCATAAGCATACCAATAGACTTACTAACACTATTTCTCTTACCTCTTAAAGTATCAGCTTCTAACTTAGTAGCTCTTAACTCCTTATCAAGACTTACAACTTCATCTACTAAAACAAGTTTTTTGTCTTGAAATTTCTTTTTAATGTTTTCCTTAACTAATTCAGGATTTTCTCTAATTAATTTAATGTCAATCATTCTTTTTTCCTCTCTTTCTATAATATAAAAAGGTCTATCCCTGTACTTACACAAGGGACGACCTCTATCTTACTAGTAGAAACCGCGTTGCCACCCTAATTAACTAAAAATTAGTTCACTCATTTGGTAACGGTAATTAGCCGGGTATAAACCTTAACTCCAAAGTAGATTCATAAAAAGTCCTTTTATCTGTTTTCACCACCCACAGACTCTCTAAAAAATTATCTTTTTACTACTTGTCTTTTTCAACGTTAGTAACATTATATATTTTTTATTTATTTTATTCAATATTTTGTTTTCTAGTATTTTTATTTATTAACTACAGATGAATTAAAGGCTTCTTCTATTTCATTTAATTCCTTTTTACTATTAGGCTCTCTAACAATTAATCCAGTTTTAGGATCATACACTGCACTATAAATAATTAAATTGTTATTTTTATCAACACTATTATCAGTATACAAAACAAAATCTTGTGAACCTTTAAAAGTCATAATAACATCATATTCTAATTTATTTTTGTTTTTATCTAGTCCATATACTTTCATAAATTATCTCCCTTTCTTTTTAAATTCATCTTTTATAGATTTCTTAACTTCTTCTAATTTACTATCAAGCACACTCATAAATTCATCTACTAAAACTTCATTATTTTCATTTGGTTTATATACTCCACCAATTTCCATATTCTCATTTCTAGCAAGAATAACTCCTCCAACTATTTTAGCTTCACTATCAATTTTGTGAACCTTATCTAAAACTTCATCCTTATTACTAGACTCATTTATTCCTAAATTTTCTAAATCGCTAGCACTTGCAATTTTGTCTGATTTAAGTGCCACATAGAAATCCCCACCATGAGGAACACTAATCTTTACTAATGTTATATAAACTTTATTCATATTATCAACTCCACGCAACTATTATACTCACTATATTTATTATCTTCAACCTAAATTTTTTATAAAAAAAGAAGATTGCTCTTCTTTCAACTATAAATTAACATTTATTTTTTCTATTTGCATATATTATTTTTTCTGTTTTTTCTTTATTACTAGTGACTTCTACTACACTTTGATCTCCATAAAAATAACTATAAGATTCAATAATCAATTTATGCATTAAATCATTATATTTACTAGTATCCTTATAACTCCATGCATCTACATAATTATTCCATTCCTTTGGTTGTAATAAAACAAAAGGTATTCCTTTTTCTTGATATAAAATATTTTGTAGTAATCTAGCAGTTCTCTTATTACCATCCGCAAAAGGTTGCATTCTTATAATTTCATAAATACATTCATTAATGTTATCTATATACTCACTATTACTATATTTTCCTTCAGCATTCTCTTTTACTATCTTAAGAATTCTCCAGCAAACATTTTCCATCATTTGTTTAATCATTCTAGGTTCCGCAGTCCTTACATCTGTACCTGCCAGATTAACCTCTGAAGTTCTATAAAAGCCTCCTCTTGGCTCTCCATATTTATTAGATAATCCTGCAAATAATCTACCATGTAATCCACAAATATAATCCGCAATATCTCTTTCATTTAAGCACTCTAAGGCTTCCCTATATTCAAGGTTTTCAATATATCTTAATCTAGGATTATTCTTAGCTATTCCTCTAATTAATCCTCTTTCCATTGCTTTAGTATACAATTCATATTCAGTAATAACTACTAATTGCTCATCACTTAATTCAAACTCACCATCTTTAGTAATTAATTTACCATCATATACACTACCACCACTAGCAATATAGTTATAGATAATGTCTCTAGCCTCATCCTCACTTTTAACAACTCTCTCATTAACAGAATCAAACTTTGCTAAATTAACTAATATTCTTCTTTTCGCAATATCACTTAATTTACTATAGCTTCTATAATGAAGCGAATCAATTAAATGTTCTTTTCTTTTCTTTTGATGATCTTCATAATCAGGAACTAATTCTTTTAAATCATGTTTAAGATTATTTTCAATATACTCTTTCTTAGTCTTTTTATATTCTTTTTTGCTTTTACAATTCTCTATATAAAATTTTTCAAATCCAGTATCTCTTAAATTCTCAAAAACATAATAAATTCTAGAACAACATTTACTATAAGGCACACCAAAATGATCTGCAATTATATTAATATTCTTTAAAGGCAATATTCCTTCATCAGTTAAATAAAGATATTTACCATTTTCATCTTTTTGAGTAATAAAACTAACTAATTCATCTCTAGGCATTAAAAGAGCACATGCAAAATGCTTATCTTCTCTACTAAAGTTATTACTATAACAAGCATTAATACTAGCAGTTTTCTTGTTCCCATCTATTGCTTTTAAAAATCTTCTAAGCATACAAGCCGCATCAAATCTCATTTCTTCTACACTTCTATCAGCACTCAAAATAAGATAATTACTTTTTTCATTTATCTTTGTTGTTATATATCTAGTAATATTTTCTCCCTTATCATCATGCAATATGACTAAAGTATCCAAAAGTTTAAATAAAGTAAATATAGAAAAATTATCTCCATTGCAAAAAGCTTTTAAAATATTATTAGTGCTCTCTTCTACATCATAATCATTATAACATTCTCTTATTTTTTGAATATTTTCATTACTTAAATTAAGCATTATCATCACCTACTAACGACTTAACAATCCCTGTTAAATCCTTTATTTCTTCTTCACTTAATCCTTCAGTATCTATGTAATCTTCAATATCAAATTCATCTAGTTTTATACACAAAATTCTAGAAAGTCTCTCTAAATTTTCCTCATTCATAATAAACTTTCCCTTTTCAAAATTAATATAATCTTCTTCACTTACATTAACTAAATAAGATGCTACATTTTTACAAGATAAGCCTAAATACCTTCTATTATTTATACATTGGTTTAATAATTCTCTTTTAATTTCCATAATTATCACCTATTTCTAGTATAACACACACTAAATAAATACTAAATAAAAATATTTTATATATAAAAAGAAGAGTAATTTCTACTCTTCTTCCAGGCTGTTGACAAATAAATAAAAGTCAGCAGCTTTTTTTATTTTCAAAAAGGAACAATTGTGATAAAATAACAAAT
>CAKORZ010000086.1 GCA_934101685.1 uncultured Bacilli bacterium | reverse complement strand
TATATAAAAACCCTCCTTGGTATTTTTATCTTACCATAGAGGGATTTAACTTTACACAAATTTATTTACAGACTCTTACTGATCTTTTTTTAATTTATTCTTAAAGGAAATAAAAAGTGTTCCTCTTCATATAATTTACTTCTTATATCTTCACTTTTAACACTAGCGTATGCATATGTTGCTTGCTTTTCATATTGTAATAAAGAAAATGAATTACCCCTAAATTTAGATAATATAGGAATTTCAATTTCTTTTCTTTTTTCTTTTAAATATTCACTACCTTTTTTATCAATGCCAAGCAATCTAATATATGGGATATCCTTATTCAAAAATTCATTAGCAAATTCTTTCTTTGTATTAATCAATAAATGAATTATAGTTCTTTTGATTCTTGCAAATGTATATCTTTTAGATACACATAAATTAATAAATTCATTCATATTATGAGCATCCACTATTTTCTTTTTAAATAAATTTTCAATTCCTTCTTCCATTAAATGAATACCATTAAGTTCTTCACTAGTCATAGTTAATAATTTATATTTTAATAAATCAAAATAATCATCTAAGAAAAATAACTCATTGTCTAGTTTCATAGGTGTATATTCACTAATATCTTTATTATTTTTTAAAGCCTCTCTAATTGCTTTAGCACTCACATTCTCATAATTTAAACTATCATCATTATAATTGTTCTCTCTTTTAATAGTGTATATCTCAATAGGATACTTATTTCTAATAATTTCATTATAATAAGCCATGCCTAGTATATCATTAGGTGTTTCAAGTCTTATTTCATCCATTTGCTTTAATGCCATAGACATCGCACGAGGATAAGAATACCCCTCATCCATAAGATCACTAACTAAAAAATCTAGATGTGGAGTGTATAAAGAACTCTTAGAATACTTTTGTGTAAATTCTTTAGTATCACCAGTTTCACTCCCAAAACATATAGACTTTACTTTTAAAGCATTTAATATTTGAAGTGCATATTTTGCAAAAAGGTTAGCATTTTCAACAGCATATAAAGTTGGAAGTTCCGCTACTACATTAACTCCTGCTTTAATAGCTGCCTCTACTCTTTCCTTTTTACTAACAATTGATGGTTCCCCTCTTTGTACAAAATTTGGAGACATAACACCAATAACAATATCACACTTACTTAACTCTTTACTCCTATTCAAATGATATACGTGACCATTATGTAAAGGATTATATTCTACTACTATACCAACTGCATCCATCTTAATACCTCCTATATAATTGGGGCAAATAACCTCATTATCTTTTCAAATATTCTAACAATTATATTTTCTTTTTTCTTTTCTTCATTATATAAAACACTATCTTCTAATTCCTTATTAACCATTTTTGTACATTCTTCATTATACACTTCATCATATATTACAGCATTCATTTCAAAATTTAAACTAAAACTTCTTCTATCCATATTAGCACTACCAACACTAACTATATCATCATCTACAATAATCATTTTAGAATGCATAAACCCATTATATTTATAAATCTCTATACCGCTTTCCATTAACTCTTTAGCATATGATAATGTCGCATAATAAACTATTTTTTTATCTGGAACTCCTGGAATTATAATTTTTATTTTAACTCCAGATGATGCAGCAAGCTTTAATGCTACCATCATTGATTCATCTAAAATTAAATATGGGGTTTCAATGATAATACTACTTTTAGCATTATTTATCATTTTTAAATAATTATTTCTAATATTACTTTCTTTATAATCTGGTCCACTACTAACTATCTGCACCATTTTATTACCCTTTTTATTATCTGATTTATAATATTTTTTAAATTCATTAGAATCTTCCCATTTAATTTTTTCATTAGAAACAAATAAGTAATCAAGGAAAAATTGAATTTGCATAGATATAACTGCACTGCCTTCTATTCTAATATGCTTATCACACCATGGAGTTATTTTCTTATCTTCATTAGCGTATTCTTTTCCAATGTTCATACCACCTAAATATCCTATTTTCCCATCTATAATAACCATTTTTCTATGATTTCTATGATTGATATATAGTTTTAAAAAGATACGGGAAGGAAAAAACTTTTCTACTTTTCCACCAGCTTTAATTAAAGGTTTAAAAAATCTTTTTGATGTTATCTTTGAGCCTATATGATCAAATATAAGTCTAACTTCCACTCCTTCTTTTGCTTTTTTAACTAACAAATCAAGAAGTGTTTTTCCATAAAAATCTTTTCTAATTATATAATATGAAATATGAATAGATTCTTTAGCGTTTTTAATATCCTCATATAATTTATCATATTTATCACTAGCTTTATTAAATGTTTCTATTTCATTATCAAATGTCATTAAACTTTTAGCATCTATAGAGTTCATTAATATAAGATCTGCCCATTTATAATTTTTCCTAAGATTATCATCATTTTCTAAATAATTTATTTGTTTACTTATTTGTCTAAGGTATTCCTCATCATTTAATAATTTATCTCTTTCTTTTTTCCTAACGCCAAATCTAAAAAAGTCTCCAAAAATTATATAAAGTACTATACCAACATAAGGGACAAAAAATAAAATAAGAACCCATGCTAAAGTACTCTCAGGCTTTTTTCTTTCAAAAAAGACTACTATTATTATAAAAAATATATTTAATACACTTACTATATTTAATAATATTTGAGCCATATAACACCATCCTTTACATTATTCTTAATCCTTTAGGATATAAGTTTTTAAGAATTCTACCATCATCCTTACTCCATCCAATAGACATCCCATTAACACACATCAAAACATACCCTTTTTTATTAGTGCTATTTAAAGTTAATCCCTTTAAATAATCATTAATCTCTTTACTTTTATAATCCAAATCAATAGTATTTTTAGCATTTTCTTTCTTTAAATACATCGCTAAAGCATGATTAGGTTCAAATCTTTTTTCCTTAATTGTACCTAAATGAATACCATTTCTTAAAACTTTAAGTTTATCTAGATTAAAACAATTACTAGGCAATAAATGAAGTTCATCACCCATTTTTATAAAATCTCCATCTAAGTTAATATTTAGATAATTCCTTTCAAATTCTCTATAAATCTCTATATCTTTTTTAGATGCTAATTTATTAGTATTCTTTACACTACAATTATGATCATCATTACATTTTATTAAACAGATAAAGTGACCTTCTCCTTTAAATTTAAAAGGATATAATCTAATTGCACCATCTATATTAATTGCATCACTATAGTCTTTTTCTCTCTTAATATTTATAACACTTGCACTAGTATTTTCTAGTAAGTAATCTATAACTTCTTCATTTTCTTCTTTAGCAAACGTACAAGTAGAATACACTAAAACTCCATCTTTTTTTAAGCATTTATATGCTTTAATAATCAAATCTTTTTGTATATTAGATAAAGATAAAGTTTTATCAAAAGACCAATCATCATAAGTCAAACTATTTTTTCTAAACATTCCCTGTCCACTACAAGGAGCATCTAATATTACTTTATCAAAATACCCACTAAAAACATTTGCTATTTTATCTACTGTTTCATTAGTAACAATAACATTACTAGCACCCATTCTTTCAATATTTTCACTAAGAGCCTTTACTCTACTTGAACTAATATCATTACTAACAAGTAATCCACTACCACCTAAATAAGAAGCAACTTGACTACTCTTACCACCAGGTGCAGCACACAAATCCAATACTTTATCGCCTTTTTGAACATTTAATAAATACGCTACCATCATTGCACTAGCATCTTGAATATAATACATTCCGGCATTATGTAAAGGATATTTACCAAATTCATATTTTTCTTTATCATAATAAAAGGCTTCTTTTACATGCTTATGATTTTCTAAATTATTAAATAATTCCTTAAAACTACTAATATTGCTTTTTAAATAATTAATTCTTAAAGAGG
>CAKORZ010000085.1 GCA_934101685.1 uncultured Bacilli bacterium | reverse complement strand
TCATGGGCATGGGTTGGTGGACACGCTGATGGTGATGATGATATGCTTTATGTTGCACTTAAAGAAGCTAGAGAAGAGACATCAATACATGATTTAAAGCCATTAAATAATGGTGAACCTATTTCAATAGAGATATTGCCTGTTTTTGGACATTATAAAAGGGGAAAGTATGTAGCTACACATCTTCATTTTAATTTTACATTTTTGCTTGAAGCAGATGAAAATGATGAGATAAAAATAAAACCAGATGAGAATTCTAATATAGCATGGTTAGGATTAGATGAGTTAATTGAAAAATCTACTGAACCACATATGATACCTACATATAAGAAGATAATTAATAGAATAAAAGAAAAATTCAATTAGGTGATAAATATATGAATATCGATATTATTAAAAATAAAGAATATTATAAGAAAAAGAATGATTTGTGTACTTGTGATATGTGTAAGAATTATTATTTGCAGATAGAAAAAGAGTATCCAAAAATAAAAAAATATTTGAATGATATTGGAGTTGATATTACACGCCCTAATGAATTAATGTGGGAAAGTGAAGGGGAAGAAATAAAATATTTTAATTGTGAATATGTTGTTTTTGGAAAGTGTGAAGATGATTTTGAGTATATTATTGATGGTATAAAAATTACTAAGGATAAAGTGCATGCTCCCGTTAATGTTAGTGATGAATACTTTGTTTTAGGATTAGGTGCGATTACTTTAAAAAATATAATAGATAGTAATATTAATTAATATTTTAATATGATAAAATAATTTATAAATAGGGGGTAATTATATGAAAGTATGTAATGCAGAAGCTATGAAAATGGTTAAAATGCTAGATAATGATTTAAATACTCTTAGGTATAATGAAACAGTTAATTGTATCGTTTCTTATAAAGAAGGAGAAAAGAAAACACTAGCTAATTATGATTATGAAAAAACAAGAAAAGAAGTAGAGAGAATTAATGCTGAAATAAGAAAAATAAAAAAAGCATTAGCAGTTGCTAATAGTACATTTATTATTGATGAATTCAATATGACTATTGGTGAGGCTTTGGTGTATCTTGCAGAATTAAATGTTGAATATAATAATTTAAATAACTTAGCAAATAGAAATAAAGTTACTAGAAGAATTACTCAAAATGGTGTTTTGGAGTATACTGAGTGCACTTATGATCCAGAACAAGCAAAGAAAGATCAAAAAGAAATCTATACTAAAATAGGTAAACTTCAAGTTGCTATTGATAGAGCAAATTTGAATTGCTTTATTGAAATATAATATTTGTACCCTCAATTTAGCAGTCTTTTTTCTTTAAAAGGTTTTGTTATAGTTTAGGAAGATTATAGTTAATAATTATTGGTTATTTATTATTAGTAAATGTTTAATGTTAAATAAGTGATCACTTGTTTCTAGCTATAATTGTAAAAACTTGTAAAATAAATAGCTTGCTATTTGTTTTACTGCGAGGAAGTATAGGGTTATAATCGTCTTATATAGAAAGGGAGAATAAAAAAATGGAAAATAAAAAGCCTAAGTTTTTCTTAGTTTTAAGAATAGTTGCAATATGTATGTTTGTAGTGGGTGTTATATTGATTGTACTAGGCACTACAAAGTATAAAATGAATGATGTTATGATTAACCCAGCATTATTTGCTCCAGGTTTGTTTTTAGCTGTAATGTCTTTACCATGTTTTATTGTTTCTTTTTTACCAGAGATTCAAAATCTTGGTGTAAGAACTATTAAATATATGCAAAATGCAAACAAAGAAGATTTAAAGGATATATCTACACAAGCAGCAGATATTAGAAGTGAAGCAATTAAAAATACTGCCAAATCAATTAAAGATGGTATTAAAGATACTATGTATTGCAAGGAATGTGGTGCAGTTATAGATGCCGATTCTAAATATTGCAAAGAATGTGGTAAAAAGATAATTGATTAATTTTTTTGAGGAATATAAATTAAAATGAAATGGTTAAAAAAATTATTTAAAAAGAAGCATAAATTAACAGAGGCCAATTTAAAGTGGAATAAGATGTGTGATATGTATGGAGAGGGGACTTTACCTTCACCATATTATGAAATATTTGATTATGATTCGGGAATTCAAGGTGAGGGTCATTATTGTTATTTTGATAATTGTGGTGATGATTTAAATAAAATAATAGATGTTTTAATGAATAATTTGCCATCTGTATTAAAAGAAAATCTTAAAAAGGCATATGATTGTTATAATAGGTTGGAGAATGAAAGTGCATTAGAAGATGATGAAAATGCTATTGAGGAGTGCAATAGTGTTTATTATAGTAATGAAGAACTTATAAAGAATATATTACAAGAATATGCAAATACTCTAAGTTTATAAATAAATTATTTATCGTTGTAACATAAAATATAATTATTACTAGAACTAATGATTTTTACATCATTAGTTCTTTCTTTATTTTCATAATCTTTTTTAGAAATAATAATATATGAATTACTAGTGTTTAAAAAAGATTCATATCCTCCATTTGTTATAATTGTGTTAGTGCTCCATTCTGTACATAAGAGTATGTTTTGTTTTGGTGAAGTTTGATTGTTTACTTCATAATAAATAATTGTGTCTTTTATATTTAAAGTAGAAATAAATTGTTGTAATTCATTTGGCTTTTGAATAAAACATACTGTTATTAGTGATCCTAGTAAACAGGCGATAATGCAAGTTTTTATAATTATATTATATGTTTTAAAATTTTTTTCTTTTTTGAAACTGATTACTTTTTCTTCGCAAAGATAAGAAGACGCTGCAATAATAAGTGGTGTACAACAAGGATATATATACCAAGTTATTTTTGTTTTAGCAAAGGCATACAAAATAAAAATAGATAGAAATGATATTAAGCAAAGTTTATCAAGATTAGTAAATTTTTCTTTCTTTTTATACTTAATTATTAGTGACCAAGTGAAAATAACTAAACATAAAAATTGAGAAAAATTAAATAGTAGTTTGCTAGTATAATAGAAAGGATATCCTTTATGGCCTTCGATAGAGTTAGATGAACGATTTAATAAATCGTATTCTAACATTCCCTTAAAAAAGGTAATTCCATCAAAACTATATCTTAGTGTTGCCCAGATAGAAATAGGGATAATAGCACATAGAATTGCTGTTATGTATTGCCACCATTTAATTATTTTGTATTCTTTTGTGAAAAGCCAATAGAAGAATAAGCAAGGTAAAAAGATGAAAGCATGCCAACTTTTTGTTAAAAAGGCTAATGAAAACATTAATCCATATAAATTTAACCAATTAGGGTTTTCATTTGATAATCCTAAAGAAATTATTGCGATTCCAAAAAACATAACAAATATTGAGTCAGCATCCCCAGCTCTTACAAAGTGTTTGGCAAAGAAAAAGTAACAACTTGAGTATAATAAAAGTGATACTAAACTAGCTTTTTCTCCAACTTTCTTTTTTAGAAATAAAGAAGTACATATAGCTAGTATTATGTATGCTATTACAGAAAAGAATCGCATTCCAAAGGCATTATATCCAAACAGTTTATATCCTAGTATGATAGCGTAATATGAAATAGGAGGCTTTAAGTTCCAATAGTCTAGTTCTCCACCATAATAATTTGCTATATAATTGTTTTGTTTAATCATTTCATAAGCATTTACTCCATGTCTAGCTTCATCCCATGAATTCACGGCATAAGTTCCTAGATTTATAAAACAAATAATTGATAATAGCGTTAATAAAATAGTAAATGTTACCCAATAATGAGTCTTTATAAAGCATTTAATTTTTTCTATCATAATAGTCTCCTTTTTATTGATTCAACCATTGATGTATTGTCTCACTTTAATACTATAATTGTCAATTTTATATGTTGACAATATAAAATTGTTTTTGTATTATATATTCACAATCTCGTATGGTCCATTCCAGATTGATGTTAAATGGGAATATTTGAAAGAATCTTCTTATGAATGGCAATGAAACTAACAATACTTCTTGGCTGTGTTTTATTGTTTTATAAGTAGATTTTTTTTATTAACAGCTAATAATACTTTTTGGGAAAGGGAGAGATAAAATGAAAGTATTAATAGGAACTAAGAATCCAGGTAAAATTAAAGGAGCAAAGATGGCTTTTGATAACTACTTTGATAGTTATGAAATTGAAGGTGTTAATGTTCCATCTGAGGTTAGTGATCAACCTATAAATGATGACACATATTTAGGAGCATATAAT
>CAKORZ010000084.1 GCA_934101685.1 uncultured Bacilli bacterium | reverse complement strand
CTTGTCATATTTATAGCAATTATATTCATCTTATTTACACCATTTTCAGTTTTAACAAATGATCCATTACTACCAAATGTAGCATTAAGTCCCATAATTTGTGCTGCAATTTTATCCAAGCCTAATTTTCTAAACCATGCTTCAGTTCCAGCAACATAGCTTTCAATAGTAGTATTTTCATCAACTACAACATTAGGAATACTATTATTACCACATGTATAGCAATCTGATTTATTTGGATCAACATGTTGAAGGATCATCGCAGGTCCTCCAGCTCTTTTTAATTCACTGTTAGTTATTGTTAAATCATTACCACCATATGAGAAAATTAATCCTTGATATGCATCATATGATTTCACATGATTAAGATTTAAATTAGCTCCATAATATTCCATATAAGTATTAATATAGAAAGTTTTGATTATTACATTATCAAATACTACTTTATGGCTATGAGCTTTATTCATAATTAATCCGCCAAAGCCTTCTTCATTATCTACTCTATTAGCATTACCAATTAAAGATAAGTTTTCAAATGAAACTACACTATTTTTACTATATGTAGCTACTTGCTCTGCATCCATATAAGTTTTAAACACTGAAGAGTGACTAACGCCATCACTAGCAGTTTCAGTATCAACTAAAGGCAACTTACTAAAATCAATTGTAAAATAGTTACCATACACTTTGAACTCTCCACCTAAAGCAACTTTATGAGTATATAAATCTAGGTAATCTCTTAAATGATTATTTACTACAAAAGCAGAAGGTAAATCTTTAACAGTTACTTCTAAATCATTATGTAAAACTAATCCCTTTAAATCAGCTGGTTTAGTAATATTAGCATTAGCTAAGAATGTTGTCCACTCTAGATTTGAATCAATATTATCACTATCATCATAGTTATTCATTAAGCCTAACTCTTTAGCATCAGTAACATTATAACCATCTACTACTTTAAACTCTAAAGACAAAGTCCATTGATCTACTTCTAACAATTGTTCCTCATTCAAATAATATGGTCTTACTTCTAATTTAAATTGTTTGCCAATTGCTTCTTCTGTAAAATCATAGCTAGAATTCATTTCATCTATTGCTACATAAGTTGCAACAGTTTCTTCACTAACTAAATCGTAGTTATTTCCACTATTTTTTATATATATTTTAGATATACTTCTATATTTATTAATAGTCATTAACTCATCATTATCATCTAATGCAGTTAAATTAGGGAAGAAAACAAAAGGATTGTCGTCTCCTACAACATAAACATTATCTCTAACATAAAATTCTGTTTCTTTATTTTCTTGAACACTAGTATTGTTATTTCTATTAACTATTGATTGTGGTAACTCTATACCATTTAAAGTATAATATTCATCTTCATTATTAGTTACCTTTAATGTTACCTCAATGCTCTTAGTTTCATAAGTTATAGTTACTTTATGATCGCCAATTGTAGCAGTAGAGAATTCACTTATAGTTAGTTTATCTTTTCCTACTTCTTCAGTTGTATCATCATTATATGAAACAATTACTTTTAAATTATCAAATGAATATTCTGCATTTTGCAAATACATATATTGCAAAGTTCCTTCTTTTATTTTTAAACTTGTTATTTTTCTATCTCCACATGCAGTAATAACACAAAGTAGCATTACTAACATAGTAAAGATTCCTACTATTCTCTTTATTTTATCTTTCATTACAATTCCTCCCTTAAACAATTTTTATATAAAGAGTAAATTGTAATTTATTCACGTAATGAAGCTTGTTTATTAGAATACAAAAAAGGATTAGAATTATCTAATCTATCAAACGCATAATATATATTTTGTTGTGTTTGTTTGGCAAAATTATTGCTTTTAAAGCTCTCATTAACCTCTGCTAGCAATAAACAATTCTTTCTTATAACTTCTACAATAGTTGTTATAACAAAATAAATTAATCCAGTATTGATAAATATTGGGCACATCCCATTAATACTAGTCAATGGTTCTTTAAAATTTATTTGTGATAAGAATTCTGTATTAATATTGTAGTTAAGAAAAGGAACTTTAAACATAATATATTGAAGGAAAGATATAAAGAATAGAAGTGCTATTTTTCTATAATTAAAAAATCTGTAATTAAATTTAGTAATCATATATTTCCCTCCTTTTGCAATAACATTTTATCATATTTTGTCAAAAATAAATACATATCTAATTTAAAACAAAGTTTTACATTGTGGAAAAGCAAAAAAAGCAGAGTATTCTCCGCTTTTTTATTTCTTATAGAAATAAAACTTTTAAAAAGTTTTTCTTTCCTTTTTTTACCAAAATATAATTTTCAGTTAGTGTTTCACGTGACACAGAATAGTTAATATCTGTTATTTTCTGGTCATTTACACACAATCCGCCCTGTTGAATAAGTCTTCTTGCTTCTGACTTAGATTGAATGAAATTTGTCTTAACAACTAAATCCATAATGTTAATTCCATTATCTAATTCACTAGCTTCTAGTTTTGCTTCAGGTACATTATCTAAGTTTACTCCACCACTAAATAAAGCCTTACAAGCCTCTACTACCTTATCTGCCTCTTCTTTTCCATGTACTAATTCAGTTAAATGGTATGCTAGTATTTCTTTCTTTTCATTAATTCTACTAGCGTCCCATTTTTCCATTTCTTCAATTTGTTCAATAGGAATAAATGTTAAAAGTTTGAAACATTTCATAACATCTGCATCATCAACATTTCTCCAATATTGATAGAAATCAAATGGACTTGTCTTTTTAGGATCTAACCATACTGCTCCATTAGCAGTTTTTCCCATCTTTTTACCTTCACTATTTAAAAGTAAAGTTATAGTCATTGCATATGCATCTTTACCAGTTTTCTTACGAATTAATTCAGTTCCACCAAGCATATTACTCCATTGGTCATCTCCACCAAATTGCATATTACATCCATAATGTTCATGTAAGTAATAGAAGTCATATGATTGCATTATCATATAATTAAACTCAAAGAAGCTTAATCCTCTTTCCATTCTTTGTTTATAACATTCTGCTCTTAACATGTTATTAACAGAAAAGCATGGTCCTACTTCTCTTAATAAATCTACATATTTTAAATCTAACAACCAATCTGCATTATTAACAACTATTGCCTTATCCTCACCAAATTCTATAAACTTGCTAATTTGTTTCAAAAAGCAATCACAGTTATGTTTAATAGTTTCTGGTCCCATCATAGCTCTCATGTCTGTTCTTCCTGATGGATCTCCAATAAAGCCTGTTCCTCCACCTAATAGCACAACTGGTTTATTGCCAGCCATTTGCAATCTTTTCATTAAACATAAAGCCATAAAGTGACCTACATGCAATGAATCAGCAGTAGGATCAAATCCAATATAAAATTTTGCTCCTCCTGTATTTACTAAATTTCTAATTTCTTTTTCATCAGTTACTTGTGCTATTAATCCTCTTCTTTGTAACTCTTCATAAATCCCCATATTTTTTCCTCCTTAAATAAAAAAATTCCTATTTATAAAAATAGGAACTCAATAATATATCAAGCGGTACCATCCTAATTCATAGAATTTCTATGCCCTTAATTAGTAATATAACGTTTACAACTCGTCTTTACTTTTCATAAAGAACTCCAGGGTGTATTTCAATAAGCATTTTATTAGTTTTCACCAGCCACTAACTCTCTTAAAAAACAACTTATTTACTTATTCCTTTCATCGTTTTTTATAATTTATCATAATTAGAAACATAAATCAATATTTATCATTTTTTCTTATGTTTTTTAGTCCTTTTTATATTATCTTCTTTAATATAATTACTCTTATAAAAATCAATATCCTCCAATAAAGCATTTATATATTTTTTATTTTTTAAATCTTCTTTTAAAAGTTCAGAGCATTTTATTTTATAAATTTGTTCTTGTGTTAATAATCTTAATGAATAATAATTTGAATCAATTATATTTATACTATATGATTCTCTTTGAATTGTGCTAAAGTATTCTAAAAAATCTTTAACAAAAGATACCTCTTTATTTTCTACTTTAAGAAAATCACAAATTTTCTTATTTTGAGAAATAAGATATAATCTTTTTGTTGTTTCATGTAATGTAGCAAATTCGCTCTCTTTTTCATTAAATTTATCTTCATTGAAATAGTCTAAAAAATCCTTATATAATCTATTTATATCCAATTTATATAATTCATATTTTTTCCTTTCATCTTCGTTTAACATATCTAAATATGTTTTACAAAATTGCATAGAAAATTTATTATACATCGCACGTATATTTTCTTTCAAAAAGATATATTCATCTATATCTATATTTTTATTTTCTTTTAAATGCTTTACCAATTTAAAAACTTGCTCATAATCATTATTAAATTTGCTAATAGATTTAAGTTCATAAACGTATCTTCCATTTCTTGTATCCCTGTATAGGATATATGGA
>CAKORZ010000083.1 GCA_934101685.1 uncultured Bacilli bacterium | reverse complement strand
ATAAAGTACCTACAATTATTAAAGCAAACCCTATTACTGCTTTTATAGTCAATTTTTCTTTTAAAACAAAATATGAAAATGCTATTGTTATAACAATACTTAATTTATCAATAGGAACTACTACACTTGCTTCCCCATCTTGTAAAGCTTTATAGTAACATAACCATGATAATCCTGTTGCTAATCCAGATAATATTAAAAATATAATTGTTTTTGTTTTAAGTGTGCTTATTGTATTAAATGAACCTACTATAAATACCATTAGCCATGAAAATAAAAGAATAACAATTGTTCTTATTGCAGTTGCTAAATTTGAATTTGTTTTTTTAATTCCTATTTTTGCAAGTATTGCTGTTATTCCTGCAAATTATTACCTCCTAGTAATATTTTCTCACTTATTATACTCTATGGTTCTCTCTTCATATAATTTTTGAACTTTTTTTAAGATTTCTTCTGCTTTATATGGAATTCTTCCTAACCAATCTAACCCCACATTTATCAAATAATTAATTCCAATCTTCTCTAATTTTATTCTATTTTCAAAAATAGTTTCAGCATTTTTCCATTCATCATCAATAGAATTATATCCCCAAGAATTATTTAAAGTACATGCTGACTCATATAAGCCATATGGTGATTTTTTAAACCCATATATTTCATTTTCATTAATATCTTCACTTATATTTTGGGGAATTGAATCTGGTATTTCGTTATCTCCTAATGAAACATAATCAAATTTTCCATTTCCAAGTCTAGAGTTTATTAGACAATTTGGTTGCAATCTTTTTACTAGCTTATACAACTCTTCACTTTTCTCTTTTGTAGAATCTAATGGCATATCAAACCAAGCTAAAAAAACATCTCCATAATTAGACATAATTTCTTTAACTTGAGGGACAATTTTTTTGCTAAATAGTTTACTGTAGTCTTTGTTTTTTCTATCTGGAAAATCCCAATTATTATCCCATGAATCACCAGCAGAGTATTTAGCATCTACTGTATATCCTCCTCCATCAGGCTCTCTCCAATCGATGCATTGTGAATAATAAAAGCCTAATTTCAAGTCATATTTTTTACATGAATCTGCTAACTCTTTTATCAAATCCCTTTTACATGGTGAAGCATCATAACTATTAAAACTATCTGTTTGTGATTTAAAAAGAGCAAATCCTTCATGATGCTTTGTAGTAATAACTATATATTTCATGCCACATTCTCTTGCAAAACGGCAAATATAATCTGAATCAAAATAAATAGGATTAAAAATTTTTGCTAGTTTATCCATTTCACTATTAGGTATTTTTTTATTACACTCAATCCATTCAGCATATGCTGGACCTTTTTCTCCCTTGTACATGCCTCCTAACAAGCTATATAATCCAAAATGAATCATTAATCCATATTTTGCATTTTTAAATTCTTGAATGTTATCCATGCCTTATTCCTCCATTTAAAGAACTTATCCATACACATTATATATTTTGTTTACACATCTGTCCATATTGCATAAAAACTATTAATCTTCAAATAAGATATAGTACATAAAACAAGAAAATAGTATAATTAAAATGTATTTAAATTTATAGGAGGCTTATAACATGTCAACTACAAAAGATTATAAAAATTTTATTTTAGAACAATTAAGCTTATTAGATAATATTACTTATAAACAGATGATGGGAGAATATTTGCTTTATTATAATGATATATTATTTGGAGGTATTTATGATAATAGACTACTTGTTAAAATAGTAGATAGTAATAAGAAATATAATATGGAAGAATCTATTCCTTATGGGAATGCTAAGCCTATGTATTTAGTTGCTGATGTTGATGATAAAGAAATGTTAGAAAATATAGTGTTAGATACTTGGAAAAATCTTAAAAGAAAATAATAATGATAAGAATATTAAGGGTGGAAATATGGAAAGAATTATAATGTTAGGTACTGGTAATGGTGGTACTCTTGATTTATATAATACTTGTTTTGTAATTCAAAATGAAGAAGGTAATTTTTTGATTGATACAGGTGGAAGTATTGAAATAATAAAAAGATTGCGTCAAGCAAACATAGACTATAGATCAATTCATCACGTATTTATATCTCATAGTCATACTGATCATATATTTGGTTTGTTTTGGCTATTTAAAATAATAAGCAGTAGTGCTATTCATGATGAAATAAAAGAAAAAATAAATATATATTGTAATGATTCAGTGTATGCATCAATAAAAGAAATTGCAAAACATGTACTTCCAGATAAGCTTATGAATGCAATATATAGTATTGTAGATTTTAAAATATTAAATGATGGCGATAAATATAATATTAATGGTATTGATTATACTTTCTTTGATATTCAAGCTAAAGGAACAAAACAATTTGGATTTGTGTTTTCTTTAAATAATAAAATGTTAGCATTTTTAGGAGATGAAACACTAAATTCAAATCTTTATGATAGAATTAAGTACTTTGATTATGTTATGCATGAAGCCTTTTGCTTAGATTCAGAAGAAAGCATATTTCACGCTTATGAAAAAAATCATTCTACTGCAAAAAGTGCCAGTGAAGTAATGAATAAACTAGATATAAAAAATCTAATTTTATATCATACTGAAGAATCACATAAAGAGCAAAGGAAAGAATTATATACTAAAGAAGCACAAAAATATTTTAATGGTAATGTAATAGTACCAAATGATCTAGAAATTATAGAAATAAATTAAAAAGAATAATAAAACGCAAAAAGAGTTCTCTATAAAGAGAATTTTTTAATTTTATATAAAATAAAAACTCACTAACAATTTTTAGTGAGTTGATTTTTTTCAATGGAGCAGGCGAGGGGAATCGAACCCCCGTAGTCAGCTTGGAAGGCTGAAGTTCTACCATTGAACTACGCCTGCATGTATATTTAAAGCAGTTATTCCACACACCAAGTATTTTTTGGTGACCCGTACGGGATTCGAACCCGTGAGTGCATCCTTGAGAGGGATGTGAGTTAAGCCACTTCTCCAACGGGCCTTTTAGTGGCGGAGCAAGAGGGACTCGAACCCTCGCACCAGTTTCCCGATCTATATCCTTAGCAGGGATACCTCTTCACCAACTTGAGTATTGCTCCAGATAACTACTGCCCTAAGATATTAACACAAAATTTTTTTTAGTGCAATAGTTATTATTAACTTTTATTTATTTTAACTACTATAATTATATGAATAACTACTTTAAATTATTATTTATTTTCTTTATCGTTATTTATCATCTTTTGAAGTTCTTCAATTTCTTTAATAACATTCTTTAATTCATTATCAAAGTCTTCTTTAAATGGCTTAGAATATTCTTTATAAGATGCGATATAAAACAACTGTTTGTACAACACTAAAGGTGCTGACAATATGCAAAATACTACTGATGAAATAAAGTAAATTGTAGTATCAGAAAACACTTCATTTCTAGCCATTAAATACTTTGTTAAATAAGCAAGTCCTCCAGGAATTGCAAATAATAATACAATAAACAAACTAGTCAACAAGAACTTAACATATTTTCCTTTTAAAATCTTATCATTCATTGTTATTGCTCTTTTACTAGAAATAGGCATTTCAAAAGCCATAAGCGGGATAAAATCTCTCTTTAATTTAAAACAGAAATATACTAAAAATCCTGCAGCCACTGAAACTATTTCACCAATATTAAGTAAGTTCTTAACTTTTTCTATTGTAAGCATTTCTTCATAAGCATACTCAAATGTACTACGATGAGATAAAGTTTCCATTAAATTTGGAATAGTTTCACTAGCTATATTAATACCATTTGATAAAAATATTGAATAAACAATTATGCCTACTAATAATCCAATAAAAAATGGTTTTAAAATAACAATAAAATATATTTTTATAGACTTAAAGAAAGTCATAAATCCTACCTTTAAACTTCTATATTCTACCTTTGGTTTATCATAAGATTGGAATGCTACAAATTTTAAACTAATAATCGCAGGTATTGCTATAATAATATATGCTAAAAGCATACCTATCATTGTTTTACCTATTAATACGCCAATAAATGTAATTACTCCAAAAACAAATGAAATTGCTAAATAATCTTGCCAATTCTTTTTAAAAGAATTAAATGCTAACTTTAAATTTGTAAACATTTCATCACTCTCCAAGTACTCTACTATTATACTCGAATACTAAAAAAAAACAATCACTACGTCAATAATGATTGTTTTATTTCATTAAAATGAACTATTTTTATTTCATTCCAACAACTTCTAGTCCATTAGCAATGTCAATGTAACTATTAACAGTTAAGTTATCTCCATAAATCACACATTCTACTCCATTGTATAAATATGTAACTTTATCTGTATCTAAAGCAGCAAATCCATTAACAAGTAATACTAAATCTCCATCAACTTCTGTAATACTCATTTCTTCACTACTACTAATGATTTTTTGAACTACTGTAAAGTTAGCTTCTCCCT
>CAKORZ010000082.1 GCA_934101685.1 uncultured Bacilli bacterium | reverse complement strand
ACTTAACAGTAATATAGATTTATTTTTAGGAGCAGGTAAATCAACCTATGAAATATATAAAGAAGATTTTATAAGTAAAGGATATGTATATACTAACAATTATCAAGATTTAAATGCAAATAACTCAAAAATAATTGCTACTTTTGATAGTGTTGTTTCAAAAATTGGAACAAATGAAACTCCGACCTTAGAAATGTTAACACAATTTGCTATAAACTATTTTGAAGAAAACTTTTCTAATGGATATTTCCTTATGATAGAAGGAGCACATATTGATAAAAAAAGTCATAATAATCAAATATTTGAAATGATGGAATATTTAAATAGCTTTGATGAAAGTATTAAAATAGTATCTGAAAAAATAGAAAATCAAAAAGGTACAGCAATTGTAGTAACCGCTGATCATGAAACTGGTGGTTTAAAATATAGTGATGATATAAGTAAAATAGATAATTCTTTATACACTAGAACAAGCCACTCTAAAACTAATGTTCCTTACTTTATTAAATTTAATCCATTTAATAAAATAGATACTATAAATAATTTATTTCGTAATACAATAGATAACACAGATATATTTAATTTTTATAAATCATGTCTGGAATAATAATATAATTTAAAATATAATTAAAATAAATAAGGAAGGAAAAATTTATATGAAAAGAAAAATTTTAAAAATAATAATGTTAATTATGTTACCATGCATACTTATAATGGGATGTAATAAAAAACAAATAACTATTAATCAAATTTATGAAGCACTTTCTAATAATAAGGATAAATTTGTTGATGATGTTGATAGCCTTAAAATCGGCTATGGTTATGGTAAATGTGATGAATATAAGATTTTATGGGAAAATAAATTTGAAGGTGATAATATAGACACAACTAATTTAACTACTGTAGCTTATATGCTTATATATAATGATTCATTTGATATAAATATTGAAATAAAGGTTTTTAGATTTACTAATACAAAATCTGCAAAAAAAGTATATGAAAAGTATGATTTTAGTAAAGATGAGCTTAGTGCTAAACAATATGGCAATTTGGTAGTTGCAGCAGTTAAAGATCACGATAGTAAAGTATTTAGCATTATAGATAAAATTAAATAATTATAAGCAATTAGAATAAGTAATTTATTTCAAACTATAATATTTAATTTTTATAAGTCTTGTCATGAATAAAGATAGTGAAAATGTGTATTACTATTATTTTAATTGTAAATAAAATAATTGAATGATAAAATAAAAATATAGGGGATGATAGAAATGGCTGCTGTTTTTAGTACTGAAAATATGAAAATGAAAGATGCAGATAGAGCAATTTCATTATTTAATCAAATAATAAATGAGCAAAAAGATTTTGCTTGTAAAGTATATTTTTCCGAAAAATATTTACAAGAAAAAGAACCACAAAAATATAATGGTAAAAATCATCTTATCATGGAGTACATTCAAAATATAAAGAATATTGATAAAGAGTTTAGAGTTTTTGTAGAAAAACTAGGGAAATATCAAAGAAAATCTTATAATTTAAAAAAGGAAAGGAATCCTATAGAGATAAAAAAAGAAGTTGAAGACTTATTGAGCAATAATGAACAAAATGTAGTAAAAGTATTTGAAAACTTTTTTATAAATACCCTTGATAATAATATGAAAAATTGTAAGATGTTAGAAACTGTTTGCCAAGACAATAATCTTAAAAACTTTGAAAGATTTTTATTGAGAAATACAGAAATATTAAAACAACATGTAAAACAAAATATAATAGTTAAAAATATGGCTCAACCAAGACAATAAAAAAGATGTATCAATTCTTAATGAATTTATACATCTTTTATTTTATAGTGGTGCACTTGATAGAATTCGAATCTACGACCTTCCCCTTAGGAGGGGGACGCTCTATCCAGCTGAGCTACAAGTGCATATATGTGCTAATGCTCTATAAGTATAGCACATTTTTTTATTATTTATTATTAATAAGTTAAATTTTCATACATTTGAAGTTCATGATTAAATAATAATTCTGATAATTTATCTTCACCAAATAAGTTAAAGAATGTTTTTGCCTTTGCATAATACTCTTTACTTTTCTTTTCATTATGCTGTATTTCATAAATACAACCAAGCATCATCCATAAATTGCCTAAATAACTATAACAACAATGAGTATGAGATAATTCAATTGCGTTATTTATTATTGTAAGAGTATCATCATATAAATTTAAAGTAAAATAAAAATCAATCGTAGAAATCATTAAAGGAATAATTATATTATAATCCTTGTCCATTGGATAATTATAAATAGAATTATTTAAAACTCTAATATAATTTAATGTTTCATCAGTACCTAGCTTGTTATCTAGTTTCCAATTACAATATATTAAACCATTAATAATTCTCATCTCAGTTAATGTATATACTTCATCACCTAGTTCAGTACAAGTAATTGAAAGTGCTTTTTTGTATGCTTCTTTTGCTTTATCAAATTCTTCTAAAGCGTAATAGTAATAGTTTGCTTCTACTAAACCTAAATATTGGACATCAACTGGATGAACATCTTTAACAAAATATTTTTTAGCAAGTAAATATGCCTTTTCATACTCTCTAAGTTTCATTAAAGAATCAATTTCATTTTTCTTTAGCCATAATTGATTGATGTTACCACCATAAGCAATTAAGAAAAAGTCATCTAAAGTAATAGATAATCTTCTACATAGTTGATTTAAAAGATATATAGATGGTTGCTTTGATCTGCCTTTTTCTAGATGGATGATGGCGGTTCTATCACATATACCTTCGGCCAATTTAGTTTGAGATATACCAGCTTGCATTCTTAACTTTTTGATAGTAGTTCCTATCTTAATATAATCATCAAAATAATCATCCATAATTAAATCACCACTAGATGAAATTATACAAAATTTATTATCATTTTACAATACATGACAAAAAAATAGCCAATGTTAGATGTTCTCACAGGCTCAATCTCTCTTTAAAAATTTAAAATAGCCTCAAAAGGAGGGAAAATGATA
Organism: uncultured Bacilli bacterium; assembly: GCA_934101685.1. Lineage (GTDB taxonomy): Bacteria > Bacillota_I > Bacilli_A > RFN20 > DUOF01 > CALVUJ01. Next base: position 1,536 of record CAKORZ010000082.1, on the reverse strand, counting down.
TGTTAACAAACGTTCTTACAATCGTTAAACCTGGAGATCCATTTGGTAATGGTGGAGAAAGTCCTTCATGGCCATTCTGTACAGCTCCAGTATTTGCTATTTTTAATTGGTTATTCTAATTAAGGAAAAAATACTATTATAGTAAAAATTGAGAAGCAAATTTTTCACAAATAGTTAGGTCTCGCACACCTAACTATTTTTTTTATTTGCTTTTTTCTTCTACCTTTACTTTTTGATTTCTTATTTTAGTTTTAGACAAAGCTTTAATAACTTCTTTACTACACTCAACAGGTACATCCACTAACGAATAATGATCCTTTACTTGAATTTTACCAATTTGTTTAGATTCAAGAGAAGTTTCTTCTACTATCGCACATACTATATGACCAGCACTAATTCTATCTTTTCTACCTAAGAATATGATTAATGTAGAAGTTTTACCACTTAAATTTCTTTTTTTGTCTTTCTTATCATTACTAGTATCAGCTTTAACTTCATTAATATCTAAATTAATAAGCATTGAAGATAATACATTAATAATATGCTCACTTTTATAACCTTTATTAAGCAAAGTTTGTGAAATGTAATTATAAGTTTCATAATTACCATCTTTTAATTTATTTTCTACTTTTTCAGTAAAAGCAATACTTAATTTTTCAATAAGTTCTAATTTTTTAGGAAGTTTACCTTCTTTTATATCAGAATTAGTGGATTTAGCTATTTCAATTAGTTCATTCAATTGTCTTTTTCCATTAATGAATGTATAGGCAATACCAGATTTTCCAGCACGTCCAGTTCTACCAATTCTATGAACATAGTATTCATGAGTTTGAGGTAAATCATAGTTAAATACTATTTCAATATCATTAACATCTATTCCTCTAGCAGCTACATCACTAGCAATTAAAATATTAATTTTATTTTCTTTAAATGAATTTAACACTTTAGTTCTTTCAGCCTGTGACATATCTCCATGCAACTTATTAACTTTTAAATCTCTTTCATTTAAAAATTCATAAATTTCATCAACCATTCTTTTAGTATTAGCGAATACTAAAGCACTATTAGGTTGATGTTTATATATAAGATTAAGTAATGCTTGTTTCTTTTCACTGCCTCTTACATTAATATAATATTGATCAATTGTTTTAACAGTAATTTCTTTTTTATTAATTTTAATAATAGCAGGATCTTTTTGAATACTTTTTGATATTTGCATTATTTCTTTAGGCATAGTAGCAGAGAATAAAACAACTTGCTTATATTCACTAGTATATTTAAAGATTTCCTCAACATCTTCTTTAAATCCCATATTTAGCATTTCATCAGCTTCATCTAATACAGCAATCTTTAACGCTTCTAAATGTAAAGATTTTCTTCTAATTAAATCCATTACTCTACCAGGAGTGCCAATAACAACATTTGCTCCTTTTCTTAAAGATCTCATATTATTTTCAATAGAAGATCCACCATATACTGAAAGAATACTAATATCTTTACGATATTTAATTATTGATTTAAATACTTCTTCAATTT
>CAKORZ010000081.1 GCA_934101685.1 uncultured Bacilli bacterium | reverse complement strand
CAGCTTTCACTGTTTGTTAGATTTCTGGAAACCAAGTTGGTGTTGATAGAACATTTATGTACAACTCACCAGTAATTGCTAAACTTGAAGTAGTAAGAAAAGGTAAAGTACGTCGTAATAAAATTAATTACATTCGTAACTTATCTGGTAAAGCTGCAAGAATTAAGGAAGCTAATTAATAAATTAAGGAACGTAAAAGTTCCTTTTTTTATTATATGCGTTTATAATAATTGTAGGTGATAATTATGCAAAATGAAAGAGAAATAACAGTTAAATTAAAATGGAGTTTAGATGAAGCAAAACTTTATTTTGTTAATAAGGGAATTTCGCTTAATGAAAGTTTCATTCTTAAAGATATTTATTTAACTAGAGAAGATTTAGATCTTAAAAAAATGAATAATTTAGCTATTTTATCATCAAGTATTATTTTAAGAGAAGTATGTGAAGATGATAAAGTAGTTGATAGAACTATAATGTATAAAGAAAAGAAATATAATGAAAATGGAGATATACTTTCTGAAAAAAAGTATAAATGCAAAATTGGAAATATTGAATCTATGCAAGAAATACTTGATAAGATTGGATATAAAGAACTATTTAGATATGAGCAAGAATGTTTAGAATATGGAATAGATAATAAAAGAATATTATTGCAATATATTCCTGATTTAGGTTTATTTGCAGAGCTAGAAGATAATAATAAGAGTATTGAACAATTAATTAATGATTTAAATGAGTTAAATGTTCCTTATTATGAAAATGATTATTTTGTAAAAAAAGCTAGTTTAATGATTGATAAAATAAAAAAACAAAAGAAGGTGAAATAATGGAAGAAAATAAAAGTAATAAGTTTAAAGAGCATTACACTAAACATAAAAGTACATATAGTTTTATTATTATGATAGTAGTGTGTATTATAATTGCTAAACTATTAACTTCTTTTGTTTTTATTAGTGTTATGGTAGATGGAAACTCTATGTATTCCACTTTGAAAAATGGAGATAAAGCTATTACTGATGGGTTATTTTATAAGATGTCAGGAATAGATAGATTTGATATCATTATAATAGAGCATCCTAAATATACTGAAAAATTAGTAAAAAGGGTAATAGGTTTGCCAGGAGAACATTTGAAATACTCTAAAGGCGTATTATATATAAATGATGAAGTAGTAGAAGAAAACTTTATTGATGAAGATACTAAACTTCAAACATTAACACCTCTTGGTAATGATACATTTGAAATTACTTTAGGTAATGATGAGTATTATGTTATGGGAGATAATAGAGGAAATTCTGCTGATTCTAGATATTTTGGAACAATTAAAAAGAAACAAATAAAAGGTGATGGAATACTTTTATTTGGAAGCTGCAGGACAGTAACTGATGAAGGTAAATGTAAAGGTTTGAAGTTAAGGTGGCCTAAAAAAATAAAATAATTTAATATTATTTAATTGAAGTGGATTTTAAGTCCACTTTTTTATATTAAATGTTATAATTTTAATTATGAAAGAAGAGGTGCATAAAATGGATTATTGGCTTAAAGTAGCGATAGAAATACAAAGTTTAGCACAATCAGGATTAGCATATACAAATAATGTTTACGATATAGAAAGATATGAAAGATTAAGAGAAATATCTGCAGAAATAATTGCAAATAAAACTGATTTATCATTAGAAAAAGTAAAAGATTTATTTTGTAATGAGAAAGGTTATCAAACTCCAAAACTAGATACAAGAGCAGCAATATTCAAAGATGATAAAATACTATTAGTTCATGAAAATAATGATACATGGGCTCTTCCTGGAGGATGGGTAGATGTTTTAGAATCAATAAAATCAAATGTGGTAAAAGAAGTTAAAGAAGAAACAGGACTAGAAGTAGAGGCCACTAAAGTTATTGCTATTGAAGATAGAAACAAGCATAATAAACCTATATATGCATATGGAGTATGTAAAGTGTTTGTTTTATGCGAATTAATAGGGGGAAGTTTTAAAGAAAATATTGAAACAACAGAAATTAAATATTTTTCTATTAATGAGTTACCAAAGAATTTAGCGATTGAAAAAACTAATGAAGAGCAAATCAAAATGTGCTTTGCAGCTTATAAAGATAAAAATTGGAAAACATATTTTGATTAATAACTATAAAGAAAGAGTGTGATATTATGACAAGAAAAATAGCAATATTTGGATCAACTGGTTCAATTGGTACAAGTGCATTAAATGTAATTAGAAATAATAAAAAATTATTTAAAGTAGTTACTTTAGTTGCAGGTAAAAACATAAATAAGTTATGTGAACAAATTGAAGAATTTAATCCCCAAAATGTCTATATAATTTCAAAAGAAAATGCAGACTTTATTAAAAGCAAATTTCCTAAGATAAATATTTATTATGGAGAAAAAGGAATGGAAGAAATATCTAATCTTAAAGATTTTGATATTTCAATTTCTGCATTAGTTGGAATAGCAGGGTTAAAGCCAACTTATAATATGATAAAAAATGGTAAAACTGTAGCTTTAGCAAATAAAGAAGTGCTAGTGGCTGGTGGAAAAATAATAATGGAGGCTGCTAGAAAATATAAAGCTAAACTTTTAACTGTTGATAGTGAACATAGTGCAATTATGCAATGCTTAAATGGAGAAAAAGGAAATGATATTGATAAAATACTTTTAACTGCTTCAGGTGGACCTTTTATAGATAAAGATATAAATGAAAGCATTACCTTAAGTGATGCACTAAATCATCCTACATGGTCAATGGGAAAAAAAGTCACTATTGATTCTTCAACTATGATGAATAAAGGATTTGAGGTAATAGAAGCTATGCATTTATTTAATGTAAGTGCAGATAAAATACAAGTTGTAGTACATAGAAAAAGTCTAGTACATTCTATGGTTCAATTTAAAGATGGAACAATAATGGCAAGTATTGGCCCAAAGTCTATGGAAATACCAATAGCATATGCACTTAATTATCCTAAAAGGCTAGCAAATAATATAGAAAAAGTAAATTTATTTGAAGTAAAGAATTTAACTTTTGAAGAACCTAATTTAGAAAAATTTAAATGTTTAAAGCTAGCATATAAAGCAATAGAAAAGGGACATTCATATATGGTAATATTAAATGCGGCAAATGAAGTTCTAGTTGATGCTTTTTTAAATAATAAAATTAAATATACTGATATTCCTTCTTGTATAGAAAAAATAATGAATTTATATGAAAAAAGAGAACTTAAAACTATAGATGACATTTTATCCTTTGATTTAGAAGTGAAAAAAATGACTTTGAAATATATAAATGAAAATTTGTTGTAAAGGAGTAAGGGTATGATTAGTAAATATAAAGTGATAACATTATGCGGATCCACTAGATTTAAAGATGAGTTTATAAAGGTTCAAAAAGAATTAACATTAAAAGGAAACATAGTTATATCAGTTGGTTTATTTGGACATAGTGGAGACAGTGAAGTATGGGAGAATATGGATGAAGATACTTTAACTAAAACTAAAATAATGTTAGATGATATGCATAAAAGGAAGATAGATATGGCAGATGAAATATTTGTTATAAATGTTAATGGATATATTGGTGATAGTACTAGATCTGAAATAGAGTATGCTAAAAAGCATGGTAAAAAAGTAAATTATTTAGAGGAACTAATAATTTATGAATAATTATTTAACAATAGAAAATGATTACTATAAAATATTTTATGAAGAAAAATATAAAGAATATATTGAAAAAATATTAAAATTTTCTACAAATAAAATAAAAGAAAATTTAAATTTTTTTAATCATGATTCATATGGAGAAAAGATAAAGGCTTACTTCTTTACTAATAAAAATAGTTTTATTAAAAGAATTCATGAATTAAACAAAAATGCTAACATACAATCATATACAAAAGGATGCACTTTTGGTAATGAAATTCAAATATTGATTGATGAAAATAATTTAAATAGTAGTTTTTATATTTTAGCGCATGAAACATGTCATTTACTATTTTCAAAATATATCTATAAAAATAATTATAGTAAAAGAATAGTTTGGCTAGATGAGTCTTTTGCCACTAATTTTTCTGGACAAGTTGAATTTGAAATGGAAAATGGGAACTTTAATAAAAAAGTGTCAAAGTATATGAATTTAGAGTGTTTACCTAGTATAAAAGAAATGTCTTTTAAAAATAATAATATAATAAATGAAAAATATAATGCATATGACTTTTTTCGTATTATAGGAAGATATATGATAGAAAATTACTCTAAAGAAAATTTATTAAAAATATATAAAAATGAAAATGAAGTATTAAAACTAGAAGATAATATTTTAAAAAAGAGTATTTCATATTTTAGTATAAATGTAATTTAGAAATACATATTAGATTATTATATAGATATCTTTTTTATGGTATAATCTATTGTAAGTGAAATAAGTAGGTGGTGATAAGATGCAAAAGAACGATGGAATAACTCCAGTGTTTCATATTAATGAAGAAAATAATAAATTAATCAAAAAAATTGAAAAACAATTATCTTTATTAAAAATTGATGATAAATTAATTAAAAAAAATTTAAAATTAAAATCAAAAGTAAGATCAATTCATTCATCTTTAGCAATAGAAGCAAATTCATTATCATTAGAATCAGTAGAAAGTATAGTTGATAATAAATTAGTTATTGGAGATAGAAAAGAAATTCAAGAAGTGAAGAATGCCAATGAATTATACGAACATATTAATGAGTATAACTTTAAGAGCGAAAAAGATTTTTTAAAAGCACATACAGTATTAATG
>CAKORZ010000080.1 GCA_934101685.1 uncultured Bacilli bacterium | reverse complement strand
TTTAGCTGCAATACAAACAGGAAAACTTATATAATTACCAAACCCCACTACTGCATCTGGCTTATACTCATTAAATATTTTAATTGTTTTAAAGATGTTTTTAATAATACTAAAAATAAATTTAATCTTGTTTATTAAGCCATTTCTATTATTAAAGTTTAATCCAATAAAGTTTATTTCTTCTTTTCTAGCTACTTCCTCTTCAAGCTTATTTTTACAACCAATAAATAAAACATCCTCACCATAATTTTCTAAATATTTTACTAGTGAAACAGCTGGATATACATGCCCACCAGTTCCCCCACTAGTTACTACTATTTTCATAAACTCTTTCCTTTCTATCTATACCTATTAATAAACCACTTAAAAACAAAATTAAAACTAATGAAGAACCTCCATATGAAAAGAAAGGTAAAGTAATGCCTGTTACGGGAAATATTCCTACTACTACACATAAATTAATAACTACCTGTATTGCAATTAAAGATGTTATTCCCACTGCTAAAAATGATTTCTTTAAATCATCACTTTTTCTTGCTATCTTAAAGCCATTTACTATTAATAAAGCAAATAATATAAGAACTATTAATGAACCAATATACCCAAATTCTTCTGCAAATATAGCAAATATAAAATCAGTTTGAGGTTCGGGTAAATAAAAGTGTTTTTGAATACTACCATCAATTCCACTTCCAAGTAATCCCCCTGGTCCTAAAGAGTATAAAGATTGAATTATTTGGAAACCTGTGCCTAAAGGATCTTCCCATGGATCTATAAAAGCAGTAATTCTATTTACTCTATAAGGTGCAGATATAATTAAAAAAGCAAATGCTACGACCCCTAATGCACCAAGTTTTAAATAATTTTTAATAGATGCTCTACTTACTACACTCATAATAACAACTGCCCCAATCATTACAACTCCACTACCTAAATCAGGTTGAAGCATTATTAAAGCAAATCCAATAAAAGTCACAAGTAAAAGTGGAACAACACCTTTATAAAATCTATTTGTATTTTTATAGTTATTAGCTAAATAACATGAACCATATATAATAATTGCTGCTTTAAAAAACTCTGCTGGCTGAACTCCAAAACTTCCTATTCCAAACCAACTTCTACTTCCTCCTCTTACCATTCCTACTCCTGGTATTAAAACTAATATTAAAAGTAATAAACCAAAATATAATATATATTTCGCATATTTAAAAATATAATTAATATTTATTTTCATTGCCACAAACATACTTATTATTCCTAATACAGCAAATATTAATTGTCTTTTAAAATAATATAAAGAATCATTTTCTTTATACAATGCCCAAACATTACTAGCACTATAAACCTCATAAACTCCTATTATAGTTAATAAAATAGTGCAAAATAAAACTATCTTTCCATTTTTTCTTAGAGCTAATCTCATTAAATCACCCTAATAAAATATATGATTAAGATAGTTTTTAATATATCTATATTATTTTCTTTTTTTATAATTTGTTAATAGTTTTATAAAAGTATCATATAATTTATCTCTTTTATCAAATATTTTATATATACTGCAGTTGTATTTATCAGCAATATATCTCATATCATAATTTGGACTACTTAATAATTCAAAAAAAGTTTTATCTTTTCTCTTCAAAGAACTTATCGCATTATTAACCTTGATTTCACCATATTTTTCAACTAGTTCACTTATATCAATATTTGTGTTTTTAATATCACAATCTATAATTTTTTCTGTTAATTTTATAATTTTATTTAATCTTTGATAAACATCATTTGCTTTTTCATTAAAATCATTTGCGTAAATAGATACTTTATAATTACATTTTTTTAAATCATCCATAAAACACTTATCTTCATAATCTAACTTTGAAAATGCTTTTTCTACATTTTCTTTACCATATTTTATCATTGCTTTACTAATTAAAATATTTTCTTTATATAATTGTATATTACCTTTAATATCTAATTTATCTTCTATAATTTTAAATATTCTGCGAACTTTTGAATATAAAACATTTGAATCAATTTTGAAATAATTCAAAATTTTCTCCGTTTTATAATCAAATTCTATAATTTTTTTCAATAACTCTATGTCTTCTTCATCAAGTGCACTAACAGTCTCATCAAGATGTTTCTTTCCATATACTTTACATAATTTCTTATAACTACTTTTGATAGAAGCCATATCTTTATAGTTTATATTGTTTAATAGTGCTGTTTCTAATTTATAAAAAGATTTTTCTTTCATTTTATATATAGAGTTAATATCTATATTATAAAACTTTGCTATTTTTTCATTATCATTTTCTAACTCAATGCATTTATTAATAAAGTCTTGATACTTTTTTGAAAGTTGTAAAATAGCGCTATTAACACTATCAACATCATATTTACTTATTAAACGTTCATATTCATTCTTTTCATTAGACTTGTTTTCTATTATATTTTTTATTTCTTTAAATAATTTATATTTTCTTGCATGCAAAGAATTGATGGTACTTCCTTTATAGTAACTTAATAAATTTTTTATACTTTTCCCATTTTCAATATATAAAGTAACAAACTTTTGATCTTCTTTATTCAACTTTTTTATTGCCTCTTCTATTTCCTTTATATCATAGTCATTGAATATATCACTTTTTTGTTTAGTTCTATTAGAAAGTATTTTATCTAACTTTTTAAAAGCTTTAGACACATTTCTATAAAAATATTTAGGTTCTATGTTTAATTTATTGAATATGTTTTTATATGAAGTATTTTGATATTCGTCTAGTTTTAAATAAATTTTTATATACTTTTTATCAATTTCTTCTAGTTTTTCTATAGCTAATAAAATATCCTCTTTTTTATATTTTTCTAATAACTTATTCATATATATACTGCTTTTATTACCTATTTTTTGAAAAGTTTTTTGAATGCTTTCTATAGAAACATCAAAAGCATCATTGTTATCTTTATTAATTAATAATGCTTTTTTATTCATTGCATTAATCACTCTTGTTATTATTGCGCGAATCATTTGCTGTGAACAATTATATTTCTCTGCAAGTTCTTTATATGATAACCTTTCCCTATTTTCTAAGCCAAAATAATCTTTTAGTATTTCTGCACGTTTAGGATCATTTATGGATTCTACTATTATAGTTGCAATCCTTTTTAAATACTCATTATAATTTTCATTTTCAATATCACTTAAATTTTCATCCTCTATCCCTAGTATATCATTAAGTGATCTATCATCTTCATTATCCAAATTTGCATCTATTGAAACATTATTATTTTTTATGTATTGATTACTTTGTAACGCCTTTAAGATTTCATTTTTCACACAAGCATATGCATATGTAGTAAAGTTAACTTTATCAATTTTATCTTTATCAAATGTTTTTATGGCTTTTGTTAGCCCAATGTATCCTACATCAATAAACTCATCAACTATTTGTTTACTAGTTAATCCAGGAATTTTTACAATTTTAAGTATAATAAATTTAAGAAGATTAATATTATTTAAAAATAAATTTTGATAATCTTCTTCGCTTTTTGAATTGTAATATTTAATAAATAGTTCATTATTATTCATTAAAACACATCCATTTCTTTTTATATTATAATTCATGTTACAATCATTTTCAAACATAAAATTATATAGATAAAATGCAAAGTAAATCATAATTAATTACATTAAAAAAGTGAACTGTTTTATCAATAAGTTCACTTTATAACAACAATGATTTAAATTAACAATTATTCTATATTGTCTGCACGTTTTGTGTATCCATCTAAACTAGTTGGAAAATTAGGTGTAGCTACACTATCGCCATATTTATATTCTTGAGTTTGTTGTATATTATTATAGTCATGATAGAAAAGTTCTCCACCGTCTACTTTTTTATTCATTGTTATAGTAATTGAAGTAATTAAATTATTTTCTATAGTAATTGTAGTAAATTCTCTGTCCTTTAAATCATTTAAATAAATTGTAATTACATTATCTTTTCTTTCGCCTGAAATTGTAACTTCTTCTTCATATATTTTATAAAATTCATAATAAAGAGATCCTGACTCAAGTGATGCATAACCACTAAAATATACATTTTCAATAGTATCAATTGTATAGCAATTTTCTCCTATATAAACATTATACATTTCAAAATTTTCATATTTCCCTCTAGGTTTATTACTATAATGTGGTCCTGATAGACTTTCAAAAAATATTTTCGCTTTAGTATATGCTTGTATATTACCACTTTCTTCAGTAATTTGTATTTGTTGTATAGTCTCGTTAACAGGTTCCGCGAAAGAAAAATCAGCAAAATATTTAATATTAGTATCAACTTGAATTTTTGTTTGTAATGCACTATTAGTTGCGGCATTTGCTAAAATAATTCTAGCTTCTTGCTCTTTAATTTCTAAAAGTTGTCTTTCTAATATAGAACTTATTCTATCTGTTGCATTGTCAACAACTTTTGTTACTTCTTCGCTATTTGCATCAGATAAAGAACAGCCAGTTGCTGCTACTCCACATGTTGCACAAAGTGCTAAAACTGCTAAAAACTTTTTACCTTTTTTCATTTTACTTATATACCTCATTTCATGATTTTATTATATATATGTTGATATATGTTGTCAACATAATGTTAACACATAATTATTTTTTATGGGTATAGAAAAAAATAATTAAAATCATTTCTCAAAGTTACTTTTTAATAATATTCTTTTTTAAATTCTTACTTACTTTATCTGCAATTAAATTAATTTTTTCTATTACTTCTTCATTTGTTTTATTTAATATTTTAGATATTTTATTAATATCTAATTTATGATTTTTATCTAATCCTAGATAAAGCCATATAATTAGCTTTTCATCATCATTTAAATCACTTAATGCTTTTTTTACATTTTCTTTACTTTCACTGTTTAAAGTTTTTTTCAAGTATATATATGCACTTTCACTTTTAGTTAAATAGTTTTTCATTTTCTTTAATGAAGAACATACCACTGTAGATATAGATCCATAACTAGAATTATACTTTTCTTTTAATTCATTTAATGATAAAGCACTGTGACCATTTAAACCATATTTATCTTCCATTATGC
>CAKORZ010000079.1 GCA_934101685.1 uncultured Bacilli bacterium | reverse complement strand
GAAGATGGTTTATTTAGTATTGATATTTTAAGATGTATAGGAGCATGTGGACTAGCACCTGTTGTTAGTGTAAATGGCAAAATATATCCTCATGTTGCTATAAAAGATGTAGATAAAATAATTGAAGACTGCAAAAAGGAGGAAGCAAGTAATGCCTAAAATAAATAGTATTAATGAATTAGAAAAAATAATTTATGATTGGGAAAGTAATATTCGTGTTACTAAAAAATTATTAACTTTTTGTTGTTCTAGTGGATGTGTAGCTAATAAATCTTTAAATATTAAAGAAATGTTTGATAATTTAATAAAAGAAAACAATTTGCAAGATAAAGTCGAAACTAAAACTGTAGGTTGCTTTGGCTTTTGCTCTCAAGGACCTTTTGTAAAGATTTATCCTGATAATGTAACTTATAAATTAGTAAAAGAAAAAGATGTACAAGAAATATTCTCTTCACATATTTTAAACAATCAAATCGTAGAAAGATTAGTATTTAAAAATGATAAAGGACAAGTAGAAACTAATTATAACAATTTAGAATTCTTTAAAAAGCAAGAAAGAATTGCACTACATGGATGTGGTGAAATAAATCCAGATAAAATAGAAGAAGCTTTTTCAAAAGGAAGTTATCTTGCCTTTGCTAGATGTTTAGGTAAATTAACTAGAAAGCAAGTAATTGATGAAGTAAAAGAAAGTGGACTTAGAGGAAGAGGTGGGGGTGGCTTCCCTACAGGAAGAAAATGGGAAACTGCTTATAACGCTACTGGAGATATAAAGTATGTTATATGTAATGGCGATGAAGGAGATCCTGGAGCATTCATGGATCGTTCTATATTAGAAAGTAATCCTCACTCTGTAGTAGAAGGCATGTTAATTGCAGGATACGCTATTGGTGCTTGTAAAGGATTTATATATGTCCGTGCAGAATATCCTCTTGCAGTAGAAAAATTTACTCATGCAGTAGAAAGTGCAAGAGAGTATGGATTACTTGGAAATAATATATTAGGAACTGATTTTAACTTTGACATAGAAGTAAGATTAGGTGCAGGTGCATTTGTTTGTGGCGAAGAAACTGCTCTTATCGCTTCAATTGAAGGAAAAAGAGGAATGCCTACTGCTAAACCTCCTTATCCTGCAAATAAAGGATTATGGGGAAAGCCTACAATAATTAACAATGTAGAAACATTTGCAAACTTACCTTTCATTTTAAAAGAAGGTGGCGTCCAAAAATTCAAATATGTAGGAACAGAAAAATCAAAAGGTACAAAGGTATTCGCCCTTGCTGGTAAAGTTAAAAATGTTGGATTAGTAGAAGTACCAATGGGAATCACTTTAAGAGAACTTATTTATGATATAGGTGGAGGAATAGCTAACGATAAAGAATTCAAAGCTATTCAAACTGGTGGTCCTAGTGGTGGTTGTCTTACAAAAGATGATTTAGACACTAAAATAGATTTTGATAATTTGATTGCTAAAGGATCAATGATGGGTAGTGGTGGTGCTATCGTTATGGATGAAGATAACTGTATGATTGATGTTGCTAAATTCTATTTAAACTTTATATGTGAAGAATCATGTGGTAAATGTTCTCCTTGTAGAATAGGCACTACTAGAATGCTAGAAATATTAGAAAAAATAAGTAATGGTAAAGGTGAAGAAAAAGATTTAGATGAACTTGAAGAACTTGCTCATCATATTAAAAAAGCTTCTTTGTGTGGATTAGGCCAAAGTGCTCCTAACCCAGTATTATCTACCCTAGCAAAATTCAAAGATGAATATATAGAACATATAAAAGAACATAAATGTCGTGCCAAAGTATGTAAAGCAATGATTGAATATCATGTTGATCCTGAAAAATGTAGAAAATGTGGTTTATGTGCTAGAAACTGTCCAGTACAAGCAATCCATGGTGTTTTAGGAAAAGAACCATTCGCTATAGATCAAACTAAATGTATTAAATGTGGTTTATGTATGAATAGTTGTAATTTTAAAGCTATAAATAAAACAACAGGAGGAAATAATAATGGTTAATGTAAAAATAAACAATCAAGAGTATTCCTTTGAAGAAGGTTTAACAATACTTGAAGCCTGTAGAAAAGTTAACATTGATATCCCTACCCTTTGCTATTACAAAGGATTAGTAGAATCAGGAAATTGTCGTGTATGCTTAGTTGAAGTAAAAGGCGCTAGAAATTATGTAACTGCTTGTAATTATAAAATTTATGATGGAATGGAAGTATTCACTAATACTTTAGAAATAATAGAAGCAAGAAAAAAATCAGTAGAGTTAATAATATCTAACCATTCAATGGAATGCTTAAACTGTAGTGCTAATCACAATTGTGAACTACAATCATTAACAAAAAGATTAAATGTTGAAGAAAGATATTATGGTAAAAAAACAGAAAGAACATTAGATGACCATTCTGGCATCTTAATTAGAGATACTTCTAAATGCATATTATGTGGAAGATGCATTGAAATGTGTAAAAATACACAAGGAGTAGGAATACTTAATTTTGAAAATAGAGGTTTAAAAACCATTGTAGCACCTATCGCTAATAAATCATTTAAAGATGTACCTTGTACTTATTGTGGTCAATGTACTAAAGTATGTCCAACTGGTGCACTTACTATAAAAGAAAATATTAGAGACTTATTAGTAGCTCTCAAAGAAGGAAAACATGTAGTAGCACAAACTGCCCCTGCAGTAAGAGCAGCTTTAGGAGAAGAATTTGGCTATAAAATAGGTACTAATGTTGAAGGTAAAATGGTCGCAGCATTAAGAAAAATTGGTTGTTCAAAAGTATATGATGTTAACTTTGGAGCAGATTTAACAATAATGGAAGAAGCTAGTGAATTTTTAGAAAGATTTACTAATAAAGAAAATTTACCTCTTATAACATCATGCTGTCCTGGTTGGATAAGATATATTGAAACATATTATCCAGAACTATTAAATCATTTATCAAGTTGTAAATCTCCTCACATGATGGAAGGAGCAATCATTAAATCTTATTATGCTAAAAAGAATAATATAGATCCTAAAGATATAGTAGTAGTTTCAATCATGCCTTGTAGTGCTAAAAAAGAAGAAAAAGATCGTAATGATAATGATGTTGATATTGTCTTAACAACCATAGAATTAGCAAACTTAATTAAACTATTTGGAATTTCATTTGAAGATTTAGAAGATGAAAAATTTGATACTGATTTATTAGGAGATTTCTCTGGAGCAGGAGTTATCTTTGGCGCAAGTGGTGGAGTTATGGAAGCAGCTTTAAGAACTGCTTATCATTCTCTTACAAATAAAGAATATGAAGCTATTGAATTTAATAAAGTAAGAGGAATGGAAGGAATAAAAGAAGCAACATTAACTATAAATAAAAAGAAAGTAAATGTCGCAGTAGTTCACTCTTTATCTAATGCCGCTAAATTATTAAATGAAATTAAAGAAGGAAAAAGCAAGTATCACTTTATTGAAGTAATGGCTTGTCCTTTAGGATGTATAAATGGTGCAGGTCAACCAAAAATATCATCTAATAAGCTAAATGTAAAAGAAAAAGATAATATCTTACTAAACACTTATAAAAGAGCTAATGCTTTATATAAGGAAGATGAAAAGTTGCCTATTAGACAATCCCATAATAATCCTCAAATAATTGAATTATACAAAAACTATTTGGGTAAACCTAATTCAGAATTAGCTCACAAACTATTACACACTACATATAGCAAAAAAAGTAAAAATATTTAAATTGACATTATTAAGAAAGTGTACATTTCAGATATATTTACAAATAAAATAGAAATATAATAAAATAGTTCTAAAGAAAGGAAAGATAAAATATATGAAGAAAATTTTAAGTACAGTTTGTATGTTTCTACTTTTATTATCTACCCTAACATTATCAGGATGTAAAAAGACTAAAAAAGAAGAAACAGTAATGAACATTAGTTGTAACCCTAGTGTTGAATTTATCTTAGATAAAGATAATAAAGTTGTTAGTGTTACTGCCTTAAATGAAGATGGAAATGTAATTTTAGTTGGAGAAACTTTTGTTGGTTTAACTGCTGATGAAGCTGCTAAATTATTTGTAAAAATTTCTACTGAAACAGGATTTATAGTAGAAGGAAGTGCATCTAACAATGAAGTAAAAGTATCTATTTCAGGAGACAGCAAAAAAGCTAATCAAATATATGATGATGTTAAATCAAAAGTATCAAAATACTTAAGTGATAATAACATTAATGTAAATTTAAAAAATATTGAAGCTCCTACATTAGATGAATTAAAAGCATTAGTAAAAGATGCTTATCCTACTATTGAGGATGAAGTTTTAAATAGTTTAAGTGAATCAGAATTAATAAATTATTTAAAAGAAGTTAGAATTCAAACTAAAGATCTATTCTCTCAAGGATTAAAAGATGCTTTCGTAGCTATGAAAGATTATGAAATAGAATTTGCTAAAGATGAAAAAACTTTAGAAATAATTAATAGTTTAGATAGCACTTATTCTCTAGTTATCTCTCAATACTCTGCAGCTGTTAAAAATTTAAACAATGCTAAAGTAAAACTAGAAGAAGCTAGAAATAAATATTTATTAAGTGAAACAAGTGATTATCAAGTAAAATTAAAAGAATTAAATAACGCTAAAGATGAACTATTAAAAGCAAAAAATGAATTAGCTAATATGGAAGAAGGATTAGCAAAACAAACTAAAGCATTAGAAGTTGCTTCTTTAGAAACTGCTTATGGACTAAAAGAAACTGCTTATAATACTTATTATAACTCAGCAAATCTAGCAATTGATAGTAGTCTATTAGCTATTAATACAATAATCAAATCATTAGAAACATTAAAAGAAAATATGCCTGAAGAAATAAAGACTATTTTACAAAATAAAGCAAGTGAAATAGAAAATGCTGCTAATACTGCTAAAAATGATTTACTTGAATCATTTGAAAATTCATATAATGAACAAATTGAAGCTGCTAGAAATGCAGCACTTGCTAGAAAAACTGCTTTAAAAAATGCTGTTTCTGCTAACTAGTAAAGAAAAAAATTAATTAACGAAAAAGGATTGTACAATTATTGAAGTTGTAAGCTAAAAGTAGACACAAAAAAGACGTGTCTACTTTTTTTGATATAATTTATAGTAAAGGAGATGA
>CAKORZ010000078.1 GCA_934101685.1 uncultured Bacilli bacterium | reverse complement strand
GTTCACATGATGTAGTTAGAAAACTACGAAAGTTTTTGAACACTAAAAAAGTTGGACATTGTGGTACTTTAGATCCACTTGCTACTGGTTTACTTGTAGTAACAGTTGGTAAAGCTTTAAAAATATCTCGTTTTTTAGAGAGTGATGAAAAAGAATATATTGCTACTATTAAGATGGGTGAGAGAACAGCTACTTTAGATAAAGAAGGAGAAGTTATAGAAACTAGAGATATAACTCCTTTTAGTAAAGAAAATGTAGAAAAAGTTTTTACTTCATTAATAGGAAAGCAAATGCAAAAGCCACCTATTTATAGTGCTGTTAGTGTTAATGGTAAAAGATTATATGAATATGCAAGAGAAAATATTGAAGTGGAAATTAAAGATAGAGAAATAGAAATTAAAAAATTAGAAATAATAGACTTAGGAAAAGATTATTTAACATATAAAGTAGTTTGTTCAAAAGGAACTTATGTTAGAGTACTTTGCGAAACTATTGCTAATAAATTAAATAATATAGGATATATGTCTTATTTAGTTAGAACTAGAATTGGAAAGTTATATTTAAATGATGCTTACTCATTAAATGATATAGAAAATGGTAATTATAAGTTAATTAGTATAGAAAATTCTTTGAGTAACTTTACTATTTTAAAGTTAAAAGATGAAGAATTATTTAGAGCTAAGAATGGTAATATTTTGGATTTTTATATTGAGGGAAATGTTTTAGTTATAGATGAAGATAATAATGAAGTGGCTTTGTATGAGGGAAATAAAGAAACTAATAAATTAATTTGTAATAGAGTTTTAATGGATAGAAATTAAAAATCTTTAATTATATTAATTGTTAGTTTTGTTAGACATGTTATAATAAAAAAGGTGATAAGTGATGATAGGTTTTTTAAAGGGAAAAGTAGAAATTATAACTCTTGAAAATATTTGTATTGATGTTAATGGAGTAGGATATGAAGTATATGTTGCTAATCCTGAAAAATTTAAACTATATGATGATGTTACTATTTATACATATTTAGCTTTGAGAGAAAATGATATTACTTTGTATGGTTTTGTTAGCAAGGAAGAAAAAGAGTTATTCTTAAAGTTAATTACTGTTAAAGGTATTGGCCCTAAGAGTGCTTTAGGAATGCTTGCTAAATCTGATTATAATAATTTAATTGATGCAATTGAAACTGGTAATTTAGGATATTTAAAAAAATTACCTGGTATTGGCCCAAAAGCAGCAGGACAAATTATTCTTGATTTGAAAGGACATTTAAAAGTTGATAATACTGTTTCTGTTAAAGAAAATAAGGTATTTAAAGAAGCTAAGGAAGCTTTAAAAGGATTTGGTTTTAAAGCACAAGAAATTGATAATGCATTAAGTAAAATACAAGATGAGAATATAGATGTTAGTGAATGTATATTTAAAGCATTACAATATTTAAATAGAAAGTAGGGCTAGAGATGGAGAGATTATTAGATAATAATAGAATTAGTGAAGATGATGAGGAGTTATCTTTAAGACCTACTTCACTTGATGAATATGTTGGGCAAAGCGCTATTAAAAATAATTTAAGTGATTTTATTAAGGCTGCTCTTGAAAGAAAAGAAACACTTGATCATGTTTTACTTTATGGACCTCCTGGGTTAGGTAAAACTACTTTAGCACATGTTATTGCTCATGAAATGCATGGTAATATTAAGGTTGTTAATGGACCTTCAATTGAAAAAAGTGGTGATTTGGCTGCAATACTTGCTAGTTTGTCTCCTGGAGATGTTTTATTTATTGATGAAATTCATAGGTTGCCTAGAGTAGTTGAGGAAGTTTTATATTCTGCGATGGAAGATTTTTCTATTAGTTTAGTTGTTGGTAAGGATAATGGAGCTAGATCTATTAATATTGATTTACCACCATTTACTTTAGTTGGTGCTACTACTAGAGCAGGCGATTTATCTTCACCATTAAGAGATAGATTTGGTATAACTGCAAAGTTAGAATACTATACTTTAGATGAATTAAGTGCAATTGTTAAAAGAACTTCTAGAGTGTTTGGAATGGAAATAGATGAAAATGCTAAAGTAGAAGTAGCTAAAAGATCTAGAGGGACTCCACGTATTGCTAATAGACTATATCGTAGAATAAGAGATTTTGCTACAGTAAAAAAATTAAAAACGATAGATTATACTACTACTATTGAATCTTTAGATGCTTTAAAAGTTGATGAATTAGGGCTAGATGATGTTGATTTAGCATATCTTAGAGGAATTATAGAAAGATTCAAAGGTGGTCCTGTTGGAGTTGAAGCAATAGCTTTAGCAATTGGAGAAGAAGTTACTACCCTAGAAGATGTATATGAGCCATATTTATTACAAATTGGTATGATTAATAGAACTCAAAGAGGTAGAATTGCTACGGAACTCGCTTATAAACATTTAAAAATGGATTATCAAGGTACTTTATTATAGGGTTTTGTTGATAAAAAAATATTTAAATAATATAATTTTATTGAAGGGAATGATAATTTTATGGAAGAAGTATTAATGATTGCTCTTATTGTTATTGGTGCATTAATTGGTATAATGACATTAGTTTCATCTGTTGTTTCGACTGTTTTATTTTTTAAGTATATCAAATATAATAGAACACCAAATTATGCAGGACTAACTGGAAAGGATATTGCTAGAGATTTATTAGATAAAAATGAATTAGAAAACATTAAAGTTTCTAAGACAGGATCATTACTATTTGGTAATAGTTATAGCCATTATTTCAAAAAGATTAGACTTAGAAGAGGCATTTATAAAAAGAGTTCAATTACTTCAATGGCTATGTCTAGTGAAAAAGTTGCTTTAGCAGTTATGGATAAAGAAGGAGATAAGGATATGAAGGACAGAGTTAAACTTGTTCCTCTTATGACTTTTGGACCTTTAGCATTTATTCCTATCGTTTTAGTTGGTGCTTTACTTGATTATATAGTTTTGCATACAAATGGAATCGTAACTTTTGTTTTTGTAATATTAGGGCTAGCTTTTTATGTATATGCGATAGTTTTATCAGTTAAGACATTAAAAACAGAGAAAAAAGCTCAAGTTAGGGCAGTTGAATTATTAAAAAATAATAATTTAGCTGAAGAAGATGAAATTGATATGATTAATGATTTGTACAATCTATATAATATAGAATATGTAAATGATATAATCTTATCATCACTTGAATTATTATATAGAGTTCTTCAACTTGTTTTAAAGATTGTGCAGAATTCAAAAAAGAAATAATTTGAATAACAAATAAAAAGAATAATGGTTTGCTTACATTATTCTTTTTTTTATACTATTTTTTTAAATTTACACCTATTATCGTTCCTAATATTATCAATAATATTTTACTAATAAAGCGCATTATTTCTTTAAAATTATTTAATGGTACTCCTACTACTAAACTTATAGCAATGTATAAAATGGATAAAAATAAGCCATTAATTAATCCTTTACTTTTTTGCTTTATTCCTAGTATTAATGCACTTATAAAAAATAAAGTTAAGGATAAAATATTAGTAGTTACTTTTGCAGCACTATAACTTAAGGCATTTGTTTGTTTTAAGGTTGCTAGTAAGAGTGAAGCAATAAGAGTTGATAATAAGATGAATATTAAGGTAATAGAATAAGATTTAATTGTTTTTTTCACTTTGATGTTCCTCCTATTTAAATGTATGAAAGGAGAGGCTTAATTTATGAATATTTACTTGTCTATTGCTATAAAAACTATTTTATTTTTATTTGTAGTTATTATTATTTTAAAGATAATGGGTAAAAGAGAACTAGGACAATTAAATACTTTTGATATAGTCATTTTCTTTATGATTTCTGAACTATTTTCTTTGTCTATAGATGAGCCTCATGAAAATGTTTTTCAAACATTATTACCTATTATGATTATTTTTGTTGTTCAAATTTTAATGTCTATTGTTGTTTTAAAAAGCAATAAGATTAGAAAAATAATTGAGGAAAATCCATCTTTTATAATTAATAATGGGGTTATAGATCAAAGAAAAATGAAAAAACTTAGATATAATATTGATGATTTGTGTGAGCAAGTTAGGATGCAGGGAGTAGATAATTTAAAAGATGTTGAATATGCAGTGTTAGAGAGTAATGGAAATTTAAGTGTAATAAAAAAAGGAGAAGAGAATAGTAAAATTCCTTTTCCTTTAATTAAGGATGGTGTTATCGATTACATTAGTTTAAAAATTATAAAAAAAGATAAAGAATGGCTTATTAATAAACTTAAAGATAAAGGATATGTAGATATAAAGCAGATTTTTATTTGTATGTTAGATAAAAATGATGGCCTTTATATAGTAGAAAAAGATTATTGAGTTTCTTTTTCTAGTTTTAAATTTTTAAAGATGATAATAGCAAATATTATTACTAAAATTATAAAAGATATAGCAGTAGATAAGGCTACTCCCATCATTTTCATTTTAGGTAATAAAACAAATAATAATCCTATTCTAATGGCAGATGTTAAAACATCATAAAATAAGATTTGCTTTGTTTTATTTAAAGCAGTTAATGCACTTACAAATGGTGACTCTAAGTAATATAAAACGAATGGTATAGCAAAGAATCTGACATATTTATAACCATCACTACTTTTATATAAAATAGTCATTAATTGACTAGGAAATATAAATAAAATTATTGAAAAAATTGCTCCAGTAATTAGGGATACTAATGATATAGATAAAAATAATTTTCTTGCTTCTTTTTTATTATCTTTTGCAATAGCAGAAGTCATTGGTTGAAGTAATACTCTTCCATAAGCATTAGCAAAAAAGCCAGGCATTAAAAGTAAAGGCATTGCATATCCAGATAAAATACCATATTCTAGAGTTATTGCATCATTTGTCATACCAGTTTTTAATAAAACATTGGTTATAATAATTGGTTCTAGCATATAGGCAATAGATCCAATAAGTCTTCCTCCAGTTAATGGTAAAGACATGTTTAATATGTTTTTTGTATCTAAGTTTTCTTCATTTATTATTCCTTTAAATAATTGCTTAGTTTTTGATTTTAAATTTTTAAGAGAAACTATCATGTGCGTAAGAGAAAATACTTCTCCCATACATAAACTTAAAATTGCTCCATAAGCACCATACATTTCTCCACCTTTAACAAAATAACTACCAAATAATACTATAAAAGCAATTCTAGCTATCTCTTCACTTATTTGAGAATAAGCTGTTATCTCTATTTTACCAATGCCTGTATAATATCCCTTTATTAGACCACCTAAACTTATAAGAGGGATAAGTAAAGCGAGGGCATCTATTGCAAGTAAAGTTTTTTCATTTTTTAAAATATTATTTGCAATAAACGGAGCAAGCGCAATTATTG
>CAKORZ010000077.1 GCA_934101685.1 uncultured Bacilli bacterium | reverse complement strand
ACGTCCATTTTTCGCCACTTCCGTTAATGATTTTTGGCGTAGATGGCATATTACTTTAGGTGCATGGTTCAAAGATTATGTTTTCTATCCATTAAGCATATCTAAATTTTCTTTGAATTTAGGGAAAAAATCTAAGAAGATATTTAAAAAACAAGCAAATAAGATTCCTGCAATTTTTGGGTTAATATTAGTATGGTTCACTACTGGTTTGTGGCATGGTGCTAGTTGGAACTATGTCTTATGGGGATTATATTTTGGCTTAATAATAATTCTTAGTATTATATTTGAATCACCATTTAATAAATTATATGAAAAATTAAAAATAAATAGAAATGCATGGTGGCTTAATGTAATTAGGCATATTAGAACTTTAATTCTTTTAGCATTTGGAAAAATCTTATTTGAAACTAATTCTATAAGTGCGACCTTTAACTTTATAGGAAGAATATTTGATGGTGACAAATTTTATAATATGACTAGATTAGATGCTGTTCTTGGCTGGCCTTCATTAGTAGTGGCACTATTATTTTCAATCACAGTTCTAGTAGTTGATCTAATTCAAGAAATCAAACCTGAAACTAGTTTTATAGAAAAAACAAAGAAAATACCATTAGCATTTCAATGGACTATGTGGATTCTTCTAATAGTTTGTATTGTATGGTTTGGATATTATGGAGAAGGGTTACCAAAATTTGAATTTGGTTATATGAGGTTTTAGTTATGAAAAATGGGTTAAGATTATTATTGTTTATACTTATAACTGCAAGTGTTTTAATTGGATTAAATAAATTTGTGTTTGTTGATAGAATTATTGATACTCCATATGGTGGGTTTTATCAAGAAAAAGAAAATTCCATAGATGTAATATCAATAGGAAGTTCTACTGTAAAAGAAGGTATTATAGGTAATGAATTGTGGCATAACTATGGTGTTACAAGCTACTCTATAAATAGTGCCCCAACACATCCTGAAGTAATTAAAATAGCTATTGATGAGATAGCAAGACTACAATCACCTAAAGTTGTATACATTGATTTAATAGGATTAACATATCATTTGAGGCAAAATCAAACATCATTTGTTAAAGAATATGTAAATGCTATGCCACAGGGAAAAGAAAGAGAAAAACTTATAGAAAAATATAGCTATTTAAAAGATGACGATGATGAATTTGAGGTTTTTGATGGTCATAATAATTTTAGGAATCCTAATTATTTAAGTGCTGTTTTTCTAAATAGTTCTCATGAATTTAAGGGCTATACACCAATATATACTAAGATATCTCAAAAAGTTGATAAAACAATTGATTATTCAAAAGTCATTAGTCTTCCAAATGATGGAAAAGAATACTTAATTGAAATTTTAGAAACATGTAAAAAATATCCTCATATCAATTTCTTGTTTGGAATGATGCCTAAATTTATAAATGCTAGTGATGCTTATGAAGTACATATGCTAAATTCTGCTATTCCTACAATTGAATCATATGGATATAAATATATTAACTGGGCTAAATATACTGAAGAAATTGGATTAGATCCTTCAAATGATATGAGAGATTCTCAACACCTTAACATATATGGAGCACTTAAATTTACAGACTATTTTGCAAAATATTTAGATGAAAATTATGGAATAGTAGGTAATACATATAGTGATGATGTAGTTAAGGATTTCAATGAATGTTATAATACATATAAAAGAAGAGTTTTAAGCAATGTAAAAAGAAAAACAAAAAAATAAAGATTTATATAATGAGGGCAAATAATTACTTGCTCTTTTTTATAAATAGAATAAATTAGAAATTTTTCTCATATTTTTTATTGGTGATATAATGATAAAATTTACTTTAATAAGTATTCCTATTTTATTTGTAATAGGTACTGTTTTTCATTTTATTTATAAGTGGAGTAATAATAGTAAGATAGTAGGGTTAATTGCTCCAGTAAATGAAAGTATTTTTGAGCATAGTAAGCTTTTACTATTTCCTTTAATTTTAGTTTATACAATTTATTATTTTTATAATTCAAATAACTTATATGAAAATAGTTATTTTTTAGCCATGCTTGTTAGTATAGTAGTATCTATTGTTATTATGTTTTCTTTTTATTATACATATAAAGGAATAATAGGCAATTCTTATTTGTGGATTGATATTTTAGATTTATTAATATCTATAATAGTAGGACAATTAGTAGCAAATCATGTTTATGTATATAGTGATGGAATAAATAAGTATATTTCTATATCTTTAATAGTCTTTATAAACCTTTTATATTTCTATTTAACATATAAACCAATAAGAATTCCATTATTTTTTGATAATATTACAAAAAGTTATGGAATAAATAAAAAATTATAGTCATAGATTGTATTAGAAAAAGGAGAGATTACAATGAAAAAATTTATGAAGAAGAGGTTTTTTATATTTTTATTCCCAATTATTGCAATATGTATAACAGTAGGAGCACTAGTTTTCTCTAATAAAGATGATGATTTAAAACAAAACTATGTAGTAAATGTAGAAAAAGAAAAAACATACAGAAGGGTATACATGCTAGATAATGATAATTATTTAGTACCTTTAACATTTGCTTTTGATTCAAAAGAGTTATTAGCAGATGATATTAGATATGTTATTTCTATGCTTAGAGATGAAAGCCCTTTAACTAGTAAAGGTTATCATACTTTATTAAATGAAAATGTAAAAATTCAAGGTATTGAATTAGAAAATAACATCTTAAATATTGATTTTTCTAAAGAATTTAAAGAGCAAGATGTAAGTAAAGAAGAACAAATTATAGAATCATTAACATGGACTGTATTGCAATATGATGATGTAAAGGGATTAACACTTAGTGTAGATGGAGTTAAACTTGAAAGTATGCCTCAAAGTGGTATTACTTTACCTAATGTATTAGATAAAACAATTGGAATTAATAAGTATTACGATACAACTGGTAATATATATAACACTACTAGTGTAACTGTATTCTATGAAAAAGAAGAGTTTGGAGAAACTGTTTATATACCTGTTACTAGAAGAGTATTAAAAGAAAGTAATGAAAAAGTAAGTGTATATAACGCATTATTTAAAGATGTTTCTATAATGAGTGGATTAAAGAAAGTTGATACTTTTAATTTAATAGAAAAGGAACAAAGTATTAATTTTGAAGAAAATGATATAAAGATAGAATTAGTTAGTAGTGCTTTGATGGAAGAGGGAATTATTGATAAAGATATCTATGAATTATTAATAATGACATACAATGATTTAAATGATATGAATGTAAACTTTAACTTTGAAGTAGATGAAGAAGAAGTTAGCGTTAATGGTTATATAGAAGAAAAAGAATTTAGTGTTAGCTCTATCATTATAAATGAAGTAAAAGCCTGAAAAGGCTTTTTTTATTTAATAGTTTAATTTTAAGTTTATATATGATAATATAATAATGAGGTTGATAAGTATGCCTTTTATTGTTAAAGATGGAGTAATAGTTGATACAAAAAATTATAGCAATTATGAAAAATGGCCTGATGCTGACACTATAGGGTCAAATGCTTTTGATAATGCTTTTATAAATGAAATCATAATTCCTGATACAATAAAAGAAATAAAATCAAGGGCATTTTCTAGAGTAAAAACTAGAAAAATAACTTTACCTAAATCATTACAAAATTTGGGTGAAACATCTTTTATATTTAATGATGGTATACGTGAAGTTGTATTTAATGGAGAATTAAAAGAAATACCTAACAATACTTTTTCTGGATGTAGTGCTTTAGAAAAAATTACATTTCCTAAAAATTTAGAAATAATTGAAAAATATGCTTTTGCAAACTGTAGTTCTTTAAAAAATATTAATTTGCCAAATACTTTAAAAGTGATAGATGATTCAGCATTTAATAAATGTACATGTTTAAATAATATTCAATTACCAAGTTCACTTGAAAAGATAGGAAGACTTGCTTTTTTAGAGAGCGGACTAAAAGAAATAAATATACCTCAAAATGTATCTGAAGTAGGCGAAGATGCTTTCTTTAAATGTTTTGATTTAAAAAAAGTAGATATGAGTGCAAGTAATGTTACTAAGTTAAATAATTCTACATTTGATTCATGTTCATCCTTAAAAAAAGTCATATTGCCAAAGAACCTTGAATCAATCGGTGAAGCTGCTTTTAGTAAATGTAGAGTAATAGAAGAAATAGATTTACCTGAATCAATAAAATATATTGGTGAAGAGGCATTTAATGGCTGTTTTTCATTAAAACAAATTAAATTACCTAATATAGAAAGAATAGAAAGAGAAGCATTTTGTAATTGCTATAATCTAAAGAATGTAGATTTCCCTAGTACTTTATGCTACATAGGTGATAGTGCCTTTGAACATTGTGAGGGCTTGAAAAAAATAGATTTATCTAATACTAAAATAGAATTAATAAGTAATGGTGCATTCTCTTATTGTACTTCATTAGAAGAAATTAAATTACCTGATACACTTGAGAAAATAGGTGAATGTGCTTTTAGTAGATGTAATTCAATGAGTAATATAATTTTACCTAAAAATTTGAAAATTATAGATAATGCTGCTTTTGAAGGATGTAGTAGTATTAGAAAAATTGTCTTTCCAAATGGACTAAAATATATAGGAATTGAAGCTTTTTATGAGTGCTATAATTTGAATGAAATTCATTTTCCTAAAGGAGTAGAAATAAGTAATGATGCCTTTTCTAAAGACACTAATTATAAAAAAGTTTATTGCTATGACATAGATAAAATGGCAAATCAAGATTTCATATATAATTTTATTAATGATAATAACTCAAATGTTTATGTGAATGATAAAACTGGAGAGTATTTAATAGCAAGTAAAGATGCTAAAGATATACCTAATAATTTTAGAATTTTAAATGAATTAAATGAGTATAAAGAAAAACTAAATTGTAATAATACTACTGCTATTATTTTGTATAGGAGTGGGCTAAAGTTAGATGATTTAAAAGTAGAAGAGTCATTATCTAGAAAGATATTAGAAAATAATAACGTTATGAGTATTATGTCAGTTAATCAAACAATTAAGAGTGTTAATAACATGCTAAAATCTTTAAATAGTGTTGTTGCAATACTAATCTTTCTATCTGGTGCTTTATCTTTTGTTGTTTTATATAATTTATCATACATAAATATTAGTGAGAGAAAACGTGAAATAGCAACACTTAAAGTTCTTGGATTTACTGATAAAGAAGTTGATGATTATATAGTTAAAGAAACAGTAATTTTAACCATTATTGGTATAGTAATTGGATTAATATTTGGTATATTTTTAACTAATGTAATTCTTGATACTGTTGAAATAGAAGTAGTAAGATTTGTTCATCATATAAACATTTCTAGCTACATAATAAC
>CAKORZ010000076.1 GCA_934101685.1 uncultured Bacilli bacterium | reverse complement strand
ATTAATAAGGTTAATGTATATGTTAGTGCAATGGATGATGAAGAATCGTTTAAATGTGGTTTTTTGAGTAAGGAAAATGTAAGTGTAAGTGACTTAACTTTAAATTGTAAAAATAATGTAGAGATTAGTTATCCTAATTCACTTGAGGGAAGTTATTCTTTTTATGTTTATGTAAGAGATAGAGCTAATAACTATTCATTGTTTGAAGTGAAAAAAGATTTATTAATAGATACATTAGCTCCAAGAATTACTACTTCAATATTATATGATGATAATGAATATCATGTTTCTAATGAGATTAAAATTAATGTGAGTGATTTAAATAATTATAATGAGCTTAAATATGGCTGGTTTATAGCTAGTAAGAATAATGTTACTAGTAATGATTTAAGTGAAGTGTATGAGAATAATGGAATCATTTATTATCCAAATAGTTATTATGGGGAATATAAATTATATTTAAAAGCAATAGATGATATAGGAAATGAGAACTTTTATGTAGTAAATAAGGTTTTTAAGATAGATACAGATGTGGTTCATATTAGTTTAATAGGTAGTGATGTTATTAAATTAATAAAAGGAGAGAAGTATAGGGAATTAGGGGCTAGTGCATATAAAGGTAGTGAATCAAATGGTGGTAGAATTAGTAAAGTAGATATCGAAAATAATGTTGATACTAATAAAGTTGGAACTTATTATGTTACTTATAGTAGTGGCGAAGGTGATTTTAGAGTTAGTGTTACTAGAAAAGTAATTGTAAAAAGTAATAATTTGTATATTGTAGGAGCATGTACTTTATTTACTTTAGGTAGCGTTATTTTAGTAATAAGGCTATTTATTAGAAGAAAAAGAGACTAATATTCTTTTATTTTGAATAGTAAATGATAAAATTTAAGTAAGGAGTGATATTTGTGTTATTGTCATTTGAAGTAGATGGATATAAATTGTTTGATGAAGGCGTTAATTTTAGTATGCATGCTTTAAAGAAGTTTAAAAGATTACAAGAAAATGTGTATACTCAAAAAATTGGAAATAAGGAATATAGCGTATTAAAGAGTGCGATTATTTATGGGCCTAATAATTCTGGTAAAACAACTTTTATTAAGTCAATTGCAGCCTTAAAAAATATAATTGAAAATGAATATATAGATGAAATAACAAAAGATAACTTAAACTTTAACTTTTTTGATAATAAAAGAAATATTAACTATTTAATAGAGTTTTTAGGAGACACTAATCATTATGTTTATGAATTATCTTTTAGTGAGAAGAATGAAATAACAAAAGAAATACTTACTGTTAATGGGAAGAAAATACTTGATAGATTTGGTAAAAATCATAAGGATGTTAACCAAGTTATTGAATTATTAGGACATTATAAAAATAAATTAATGGTTACTTGTTTACCAAAAAAATATATTGAATATTATACAGAATTTAAAACATTCTTTTCTAAATTATTAATACTCCAATATACAGAAAACAATGTTCAACCAACATTAGATATGCTTAATGATATTAAATATAGTAAAGATTTTATGAATCTTATTACTAGTTCTGATACAAATATTAAAAAAATGAAGATTAATAAGAATGTCGATGCTGAAACTTTTTCTTATGTTCCTAAAGATGTAGCAGAGTATTTAAAACTTGAATCTACTTATGAAAAGGATGGTAAGAGTTTTACTTTTCCTTCAATATTAGTTGATTCAATTGGTACTAAAAAGCTAATTGTTTATGCTAGTTATATTTTAAAGGCTTTAAAAGAAAAGATGACTTTAGTTGTTGATGAACTTGATACTAGTTGGCACACATTGCTTACTCGTAATATTTTTGCTTTATTTAATAGCGTTAGTAATACAAGAGCACAAATAATAGCATCTTGTCACGATTTATTATTATTAGATGATGAGCATATGTTTAGAAGAGATCAAATTTGGTTCACTTATAAAGATAAACAAGGGACTTATTTTTATAGTTTAGCAGATTTTAAAGTTGATAGTAGTGAGAAACAGGGGATGGTTATGGCAAACTATTTGAAGGGAAAATATGGAGCTTTACCTTATCCAATGATGGGAGAATTGTTCGATGATGAGAGTAAGTAATATTCGTAGAACTACTAGAAACTTTTTAAAAGAGGATTTATATCTAGTAGTTGAGGGAGAAGTAGATGAAATATTTGTTAATAAGATAGTTTCATTTATGTCTACTAAATATAATGTTAGAGTTAGAGTGGCTAATGGAAATGGGAATATACCAATTCATGTTAATATTTTAAAAAAGATATATAGTTATTCTAAAATAATGGTTTTATATGATTTAGATGCTAGCGTTAATGTTGATGATATAAAGAGATTTTTAAAGAATAAGCAAGTTACTTTAAAAGATGATGAAATTTTCTTTGTTAATCCATGTACTGAATATTTGCTTGTTTTAGTAAAGGAAGTAAATACTAATAAATTTAAGAACAAGAGAGATTATCAAGAACTATTTAAGAAATATTATGGCATAAATGAATATGCTGGACATGTTCCTCAAGTAGAAGAAATGGTTAATCAACTTACTTTTGAGGATTATAATAACTTTGTAGATAATTTAAAAAAGGTTTCTCATGATGATAATACTTTACCATCTACTAATTTTTTGAGTTTTATAGAAAAAGTAGAAAAATAAATCTTCAATTATCTTATTCTAGATTGAAGAAATGGGCATTATTGATTATAATTAAAAGTAGCTAGGGGTGATTTTATGCCTTTTAATATTTCTATAGTTGAATTATTAATTATTTCACTTCTTTTTGTTACTGCACTTAATTGTACTTTGACATATTTTTGTTGTACAAAATCATTAAAGGTATTAGAGGAAAATAATTCTATTGGTAAAGCTGTTAATAAACTTAGGATATTTGATCAATATTTATTGTCTAAAATCAATATTTTAATAGCATTATTTTATTTTGTAATGAGTTACTTTTTTGTTAATACTTATTTAAATACATATTATGTTTTCTTTTTATCTTGTCTATTATCATTTGTACTTACTCTTATTACAACTTTTGTTTCAAGGCTTTGTTATTGTTATACTTGCAATGTGCTTTTAGAAACTAAATTAAATGAGTTTGAATGTTTATTAATTAATTTTAAGGAATTAATGAGTTTTTATTTTCCTTTTATTCTTATGAGTTTAGTAGTACCTTCAATATATTTAATTGATGTTCCTATGATGTATAAGAATATAATATGTATTGCAAGTTTGCTAGTTATAGTTATTATTTGGATAATACTAGCGCCTAACATCATTAAGTTAAAATACAATGCTATAAAAATTCCTAAAAATACGATGTTAGAGCACAGGCTAGCTTTACTTTTAGAAGCACACGGGATAAAAAAATATAAATTGTATTATTGGGATACAAGCAGAAGTAAGGAAGCAAATGCAATGGTAAGTGGAATTAGAAAACATTACTTGTTTATATCATCGTATTTAATAGAAAGTGTTACTTTACCAGAACTTGAAACTGTTATAACCCATGAAATAGGACATATTAAGAATAGACATGTTATAAAAATGATGATTGGTAAGATATTTTTAACTATTTGTGTGTTAGGGGCAATTATGATTCCTCTTATCTTTAAATTTAATTCATTTAATAAGATTTTATTTTATTTTGCTTCAATTATAATTATTAGTTTAGAGATGCTAATTGGAATTGCAATTGAAAGAAAGTATGAAAAAGAGGCTGATTATTATGCTTCTTGTTATAATGATCCTGTTTTGTTTGCTAATGCTTTGAAGAAGGTTACACCATATGAGGAGGAAGAAAACTCCATTGATGAGTTATTTCAATCTCACCCTAGTTTGAAAAGTAGAGTAGAAAATATAAAAAAATAATTATTTTTTATGTTTAAATAAAGTGTAATAACAAATTGAAAAACCAACAAGAAAGATATAAAAGGATGAATCTTTTAAAATGCTAGATAAAACACTTCTAAAGGAGTAATCAAATTTTAGATATGAAAAATATATTATTATATTGATTAAACCAATAGCCATAAGAAAAGTGCCTAATATATAAAATAGTATTTTTGATAGCATACTTTCACCTATAAAAGTATATGAGGAGGATGAATTTAATATGATAGAACCAAAGGTTATATTTGTTGATTTAGATGGTACAATATTAAAAAATTATCATGAGATAGAAGAAGAAAATTTAGAATTATTAAAAAGAATTAATAAAAGGGGGTTACCAGTCTGTATTGTTACAGGTAGATCTTACAATAGATGTAAACATTTTTACGAGGAATTGGGGTTAAATACACCTTTGTGTGTTTTTAATGGTTCTTATGTGTTTAATCCTAAAGATGAAAATTATCCTAATTTCGTTGGTGGAATTGATAAAGAAACTTTGTTATATTTCCTTGAAATTATATCTAATTTGTATACTTCAGTAGTGTGTGATTTAGAGGATACAATGTATGTAGATAAATATAATGAAAATGATGATATTAATGTTGTATTAGAAGGGAATAATGTAGTAGTTGGTTCTTTAAGAGAAAATTTACCTACAAATCCATATTCAGTTATATTAGAGGCAAAAGATATGGAATCTAAGGCTAGAATATTTGAAATAATACAATCATTTCCAAACTTGCAAGTTAATACTTGGAATTTAAAAGATTACCCTTTGATTTTAGAAATAACATTTTTTAAAGTAAATAAAGGTAAAGCAGTAAAACATATTTGTAAGTATTTGGGATTAACTATGAAGGATGCGATATGTTTTGGCGATGGTTTTAATGATAGAGATATGCTTATTAGAAGTGGATGGGGAGTAGCAATGCAAAATGCTCCACTTGAAATTAAAATAATAGCAAATGATGTTACTAAGTATAAGGCTATTGAAGGAGGAGTAGCTAAATACTTAAAAGAAGTTATGAATATAAAATAAAAAAGGTCATGAGACCTTTTTATTTATAAAATCTTGTAAGCAAGTTTGTATTTTTTCTTTTTTTATTAAAGCTTTTTCTTTAGAAATATCTTTAATACTATAATATATTTTATATTTAGGTTCAGTGCCAGAAGGTCTTAAAGCAACAAAGGAGTCATCTTCTAGAATAAATCTTAAAACATTGCTTTTTGGAAAATCTTTGTATCCTTTTAAATAGTCTTCAATTCTTTTAATTTTATAATTAGCTAAATTATCTAAACTTTCTTTTCTAAAACTATCCATTATATTCATTATTTGTTGCTTGCCTGTAATAGGATCTAAAGAATATGAATCTACTTTATCGTAATGATATCCATACTTTTCATATAATTCATTTAGTCTATCTATTAAAGTTTTATTGTTATTTTTATAGTAACAAGCCATTTCACTTATTATTAATGCAGCTTGTAAAGAGTCTTTATCTCTTACAATACTAGAT
>CAKORZ010000075.1 GCA_934101685.1 uncultured Bacilli bacterium | reverse complement strand
GTTTATATGGGGTGTAAGATGATTGATTTTATAACTGCTGTTAAAAACTATTTGGAAGATGAAGGCAAGAGTGTTGATTGTTTATTTGCTGATAATGTTATTTCAAAAGATACATTTTATAAATACAAACAAAGAAATCCAAGTTTGCAAACCTTAATTAAAGTTGTAAATTATTTACAAGTTTCAATAGATTATTTGTATGAAAAATCTGATGTGAATAATTTTAGCAAGTACTCCACCGACCAAAGCAAATTTTATGATTATTTGACTGAACTTATAAGAAAATCAAATCTTTCTAACAGACAATTCTGCAAAGAAATGAATTATCAAAAAGACAATATTATTCGTTATAAAAATGGTGTTGTGCCAAGCGTAAGAACACTCTTTGAAATAGCAGAATATTTTGGTTGTTCAGTTGATGATTTATTAACAAGAGAAAAATAAAAAACACTAGAATTCCCAGTGTTGTAAATTAAAAAGTTTATAAAAGTTTTAGGCAGTTTTATATGGTTTTAGACCACATAAATTTACTAAAAAGTGCACATTTGCTGTCAATTGCTGTCATTTTTAATTATCAAAAGACAGCAAATATTTTCTTGTATCTCTAAAAGCCTTTATTTTACTGATGGTTTGATGTATAGAGCACACACTCTATTTTACTAGAACCCGACCTTGGTAAAGCAAGTACATATCTAATAATTTATTTTTTAGGTTCTATTTTTAATCTTGTATATAATTTTGGCGCTAGTATATTAAGAGCAATAGGAGAAACTAGAAAGCCTTTAATTTATTTGTTTATTGCAGGAGTAGTTAATGCTTTATTAAATTTATTTTTAGTAATAGTGTGTAAGATGGATGTTGCAGGAGTTGCTATAGCTACTGTTATATCTCAAATAATATCTGCTGTATTAGTAATACGCTGTTTAATAAAAACAGAAGGATATATACATTTAAATTTAAAAAAATTAAAAATAGATTCTAAATCATTAGGGGAAATAGTTTTAATAGGTTTACCAGCAGGAATTCAAAATTCTTTATTTGCAATTAGTAATATATCAATTCAAAAAGCTGTAAATTCTTTTAAGTCTACCTCAGTAGTAGCAGGTAATGCAGCTTCAGCTAATATAGGAAATTTTATCTATTCATCAATGAATGCTTTTTATCAAGCGTGTTTAACTTTTACTAGTCAAAACTATGGAGCTAAAAAGATTAAAAATTGTAAAAAAGTTTTATTAAGTAGTTTACTTCTTGTAACATTAGTAGGAATTGCTATAGGAGGAATTGCTGTATTACTAGGCAAGCCTTTACTAGGGTTATATACTAATGGAAATGATTCTATAAAATATGGACTTATTAGATTAACTATAATTGGTTTAACTTACTTTACATGTGGAATAACAGATGTATTAGTAGGTGGACTTAGAGGGCTAGGTTATTCTATTACTCCAATGATAGTTTCTATTTTAGGAATATGCGTTCTTAGAATAGTGTGGATTCATACTGTTTTTAAAGCAAATCATACATTACAAATATTATATTATTCTTATCCTTTATCTTGGATAGTTACTGCAACTATTCATATGATTTGTTATATATGTATATATAAAAAACTTAAAAAGAAAATAAATGTAGATGAACTAGAAGATTTAGTAATTGAATAATTTCTTTATAAGTGTTAAAATTTTTACTAGTTGGGGGTGCTTTTTAATGGGATATCCAAAAAGACAATTAGTAAAAATAGTAGAAGAAATTTGTGAAGAAGATAATATTGAGTATGCTTCTTTTTCTGATAACTATATAATTCAATTAAGTAAAAATGGCAAAAATACAATGATTTATAATTATAAGTTTGCTAATAATGATGCAGCAATAAGTAAAATATGTGATGATAAAGCAGGACTTTCAGAAGTATTAAAATACAATAATATTCCTCACGTTCCTCATCTTTATTTTGAAGATAGTAGCAGTCCAATGGTTGGAAAAGAAGGTATATGGGGTACACTTACTAAAATGTTAAAAGATAATGGCAAGTTAGTTGTTAAAACAAATACTGGAAGTGGAGGAACTGGTGTTTATAAGTGTGAAAATCAAAAAGAATTAGAGTCTGCAGTATTTGATATACTAGGAAGAAGACATTCGCTTACAGTATCTCCATTTATTGATATAGAAAATGAATATAGAACAATTATAGTAGATGATAAAGCTATGTTAGTTTATGCAAAACAAAGACCAAATGTAATAGGTAATGGTGTAGATTCTTTAGAAAAACTTATAAAGGATGCTCATTTTGAAGATGTAGAAATATCTGAAAAATTAGATTTAAAATATGTTCCAAAAGAGAAAGAAAAAGTAACAGTATCTTGGAAGCATAATCTTGGACAAGGTTCACTTCCTGTACTTGTAAAGGATAAAAAAGAAATTGAAAGATTAACTAATTTTGCTTTAAAAACTGCTAGTATTTTAGGATTAAAGTTTGCTTCAGTTGATATAGTAAAAGATAAAGAAGGAATATATAGAATATTAGAAATCAATAGTGGAATAATGATGGAAAATTTTTCTAGATTAAGTAAAGAAAATTATGAAATGGCTAAACATATATATAGAACAGCAATTTATAAAAACTTAAATTTAGAAATGAAAAAAGATGAAGAAAAAACAATCTATGAAAACTTTAATAAAAGTTTGGCTTTTAAAAGGTAATGAGTATGGATATATTAGAAAAGATAAATAAAGGAGAATTTTCTCTTCCAGTAATAACTAAATTAGCTACTAAACACAACATACCATACTTATTAAACAATACTTATAGTGGATCATGTGCAATATTAATGTTTGAAAAAGGAACTTTTGCAGTATGGGATTCTCCTTTCAATATAAATCCAGTAGGTAGTATAAAAATATGTAGCAATAAGGATATGTGTACATCATTTTTAGAAAGAAATGGATTTATGGTTCCTAAATCTATAAATTATACTAGAGAAACTACTAAAAAGAATGATTCCTTATATAAACCAATGTTAGATTTCTTTAAAGAAGTAGGAAAAAATGGTTTTAATTATCCTTTAATTATTAAACCATCTACTTTATCACAAGGAATAGGAATTACAAAAGTTAATAATTATGATGAGGCAAGTGAAGCAATAAAAATATCTTTACAAAGTAAATCAAGAACATTTATTATTCAAGAATATGTTGAAGGTAATGATTTTAGAGTAGTAGTTTTAGGAGATAAAGTTATTCAAGCTTATAAAAGAGTACCTTTTCATATAGTAGGTGATGGTGTTCATACAATTGAACAATTATTAGACTTAAAAGTTAAAGAATTTATAGAAAATGATAGAGATAAAAAAGTAGATAAAAATGATGAAAGAACATTAAAGTGTATTAAAGATAAAGGATATAAATTAGATAGTGTGTTAGAAGAAGGCAAAACTTTAAATTTACAAAATATAGCTAATTTATCTCTAGGAGGAACATCTGTTGATTATACAAATGAAATAACTCCTTTCTTTAAAAATATGGTAGTAGCAGTAGCTAAATCATTAAATTTAGATATGTGTGGGATAGATATAATTACCTCTTCAATTAGTGATCCAAGTAACAAAGAGTACAAAATATTAGAAGTTAATAGCGCTCCTGGATTAGATAACTATTTATATGAAGATGAATTAGAGCAAGAAAAATATGTAGAAAGCTTATATGAACAAGTGCTTATGTATATTAGAAATAAGGTAAATGTAAAAAAAGATAATATAATAAATAATAAAAGAATTTAAACAATTATTTGTAGAAAGGAAGGATTTTTAATGAAAGAAGATTTTAATGTAAACAATCCTACTACAGAAAATGTTGAATACGCAATAAAAAATTTACTATTTTATGTTAGCGCCTCTGCCTCAATAGAAGAGTATAAAAATTATAATAAATTGTATAATGAAGTTTTAGCTAAAATATATAAAATTTTACCAATATATTTCAATATGAAAAAATTAAAATATATAAATAGTGATGACTTAATGAAAATTAAGGAAGATTTGATGGATTTAGATTGGAAAACAAAATTAATGAATTCATATTATGGAGAAAGAGCGTTATTATGGATTGAAGCAATTATTACGCTTAGACAATCAGAAATTAATTTAGATGGAGATATTGTTGATATCAATAAAAAATAAGTGTGGTAACTATGTAAATAATGATGCAACAATTAAGCCAGTGAGAAGCAAAAAAGAAAAAACTCAAATAAAAAGTAAGATTTAATTATATTTACAAAAATTATTTAATAAGGATTTAACAATATTGCTAAATCCTTTTGTTTTATAAAGCAAATGTTATTATAATTTAAGTAGGTGATAAGTATGCTTAAAAGAGAGGAAAACATTAAGCTATTTGATTCTATTAATAATATGTTAGTAGTTAAGAATACTTCTAATGTTTTTGATGATGCTCTTTTAAGTAAAATAACTTATTTAAGATTAGATGATATAGATACTTTAAAAGGAATAGAAAAACTAATTAATCTAGAAATGTTGGAAATAGTTGGTAAAGAAGACTCTACTAATATTTTTGAGTATAAAGAAATATATAGAAAAAATAAAAGCAATGAAGACTTTAGTATGCAAAAAGTATTTATGTATTATTATGGAGAATATACTAAAAATCAAATAAAGGAAGAAGATTTAAAGTATATATATGAATTAAAAAAAATAAAATCTTTAAATTTATCTAGACAAAGAAATATTAAAACTTTAGATTTAAAGTATTTTAAAAATTTAAAAGATTTAGAGTTAACAGAATGTGTATATTTAAAAGAAATAAAAAATTTATTTTCACTAAATAATGTTAAAAGTATAAGTATGGATTTAGCAGGATGTTATAGATTAAAAAAAGTAGAGGATATAGATACACTTGCTAAATATTTTATAAAAAATAAAAATACTACTAAAAAAGAAATATATTTACCTACAATATATTTTGATAAACTAAATGATTATTACAAGAAAAATATAACTAGTGATATAAGATGTTTTAATTATTCAGAACTATGTCCAGGATATCGTAGTGATATAAATGATTATAATATGCTAGTGGCATATAACTTAGCTAAAGAAATAGTAGATGATTGTTGTAAATATGATGAAGAAAAAATGGATAAAGTAAGTGATATTTATAAATGGATATGTAATCATATCTCTTATGATTATGAAGGATTAAAGATGAATGAGAACTCACCTTTGCAAGATTCAAGAGAAAAATATAATAAAGTAATTAATGATTTTATAGAAAAATATAAAAAATATAAAAAATAAAATAAAATTTGTTAATATAAAGGAAAATATGGACTAGAAAAGTATAAATGATATAATATTTTTACAAATATAAAATTATGTAAATTTAATATTAAGTTTTTTAGCATACAAGGGAACATTCCCACAATTGAATTTAAGGAGGAAAAAAATGAAAAAGGTAATTTCAATAGGAGATAAAG
>CAKORZ010000074.1 GCA_934101685.1 uncultured Bacilli bacterium | reverse complement strand
TTTCGTGATAGAGCCTGAATAATCCAACGCTTTCACATAAGAGCACGAATGATATTGCAAATGTAATGAGTGCTTTAAATATATGTTCATCACTGAGCTTATTAACAGCTTTTAAGCATATTACAATCTGCATAAGGTATACAATAATAAGGTAGCGGTATTCAAAAAAATATCCATCATATAAAGTATAAGAGAATATGAATATTGCGATATTAACTAATATTATTGTATATGGAATTATCTCTGTAAAATCGATATCCTTCAGTTTTATTTCTTTAATAATGCGTTTCAATATGATAATCAAATATTGCCCTTATAATTGATACAACATTATTTGCAGATACTGTACCATTACTTATTGCATCTTCTTTCATTCCTTCAATATTCCTAAAGCCACCATATCCTTTATTATCTATATTAACAATGTCACTATATTTCATATATTTTAATTTAGGTAGTAAGTCTTTTTCAATTTCACTATAAAATTCTTTCCCATATGCTTCCTTATAATCGCTCCACAATCCTACGTTAAATGAAGTTCCATTTTCATCTATTGTAGAAAAAGAAATATTTCTAATAATTGAATCATCTTTACTTCCTTTATTAGTTAGTTCTATATAAACAACATTATTATAATTAACAGAAGCATCACTACAAACATAAGAAGTATACGCAACTTGATATTTTGTATAAGCATCACTTTCATATTGCCACAAAATTGTTGCTTTTAATTTTTCACTTCCACCAAATCTAACATAATGATTAAACTCTATTGTGTTAGTGTTACTACTATTTTTAGAGCATGAGCATGTTACCAATATTAAATAAAATATTAATAAAAAGTATTTTATTTTTTTCATTTTATTCTCCAACTTTTGTTAAAGTTTTTAATGTCTCATCTATTGCCATATAGTTCCCATTAAAGAAAGAATAATATTCTCCCTCATATGCTCCATTATTATTTTTATCATAATGTGAAATCATTTTTATGCCATGTTTTCCTTTATAGCCCCATGCACCACCTAAATTATACAATTTAGTTTCATCATATCCTAATTTGATTAAAATTTGTTTTGTCATCCATGCATAGCCTCCGCCACCACATGTTAAGAAAATCAATTTATCTTTAGGGAATATTTCTTCAAGAATATATTTAGACTCTTCATA
Organism: uncultured Bacilli bacterium; assembly: GCA_934101685.1. Classification (GTDB taxonomy): domain Bacteria; phylum Bacillota_I; class Bacilli_A; order RFN20; family DUOF01; genus CALVUJ01. The sequence goes on along the minus strand of CAKORZ010000074.1, from coordinate 4,696 downwards.
ATTAGCTTTAATACTTTCTATACTTCCATCATTATTCCATTCAACTTTATACAATGGAGTATAATCAATTTTTACTGGATTGTTTTTTACTGGATCTGGCAACATGCCTTCCCATAAATTAGCTATATAAGGTAAAGGAGAAATTCTAAATCCTTCTATTGTTTCAGTAAGCATTCCCGCTCCCCCTATATCGTCATATCCAGCAGAGTCAATAAGCAATCTCATGTCTCTATAAGCTACATTTTCTAAATTTAGATATTTATCAATTGTTTCCATATTAACATTTTTATCTACACCGAATGATTGTGTTGAAAAATCTAAAGTTCCAGCTTCTGCTTTTGGCACTTTTATCGTTTTATTACATCCTACTAAACAAATAAACATCAAACATATACATACTACATTTATTATTTTTTTCACTACTATTCCCTCCATTTTATATTTTGACTCATAAAATCATTTACTAATTGTTTATTTTGCTCTTGGTTAAAGCCTACATTATCTATGAATTTTACTACTTTTATTTCTCCTTCAAATACAATTATAAAGTAAGGTGTTGCTGTTACTCCTGCTTTATATAAGCTATGTTTAGATGAAATATTAGCTTTATCAAGAGTATATATTGCTACCTGATTATCATCTACATATTTGCTAATGGCAGGTGCTACGCTTTTGCACCCCATGCAAGATGGTGAATATATATATAAAAGAAAGCTATCTTTGTTTTCCACTTTAGAATCATACTCATTTGTAGTTTCTAACTCATACGATAATAAATTTGCTTCTTTATACATATATCCAGAATTTTCTATTGTGGGCATTATTTCTTTACTTAATTCATATTTAACAGTACTTTTTTTACAACCAAATAAGCACAAACCCATTAATAAGAAAGTTGTTATTTTTTTCAATTATTCTCACCTCTTTTTATATTATATATTTTTTCTTCAAATCTATCTTTATTTTCTAGTTTTTTCTTATTTACAGTTAAAATTGCATTTGTTGTTAAGTATAAATAATAATTATTTTTATCTTTTTTAGTTTTTAAGATATCTTCATATTTATATGTACTTTCATCCACAAAATCAGGATTTCTATAAACAATTTCTTTTATATACTCATCTGCAATTTCTTGTTCTACTTTTATAATATCATTTGTATTATTACTGTTACTCAAAACACTAAAAAGCAACACTACTAGAAACACATAAAAGCAAACAAATAAAATTGAAGTTATTATAAGCGATATATTTATTTTAACTTTTAAGTAAAGCGCAAGCATTGCTAACATTGTTAAAGAAACTGTTAAGGCTCCAATTAACGAAATAATTAAAATTCTTTTCGTTCCACTTTGCCTTATTAGTTTTTCATACTCTTCCTTGCTATAAGTTATTTTCATACTAATTTCTCCTCTATTTTTGGATTTCTTAAAATATCAAAAAAAGCCTTTTCATCATCAATAGAATTCTTATCAATAACAAGAGCATTATACTTATTAATGTATACAAAATAAAAGTTATTAGTTACGATTATTTTAGTAATATTTTTTATATCATAATGTACTTTATTTTCGCTACCTTCTTTTAAATATGCATCAACTTCAATATATTCTTCATTAATATCATAGATAATTTTTTCTAAATTGTTATTTTCTAATTTTTTATCTGTTCTTTTTTTATAATATGGTCCTAAAGAACTTAATATCATACAAAGAATAATTATTCCTGCAAAAGTAAACATAAGAGTTCTTTCTTTAGCATCTAAAATTCCACAAAGTATAGTAGCAACAATAGCAATTATACATAAAATTTTAAATCTTTTATTGTTCTTTTTAAAAGTTCCATAAACTAAATTATTGTACATTTCTTTGCTTCCCTCAGCAAACTTTTCTCCACTCATTTCAAACTTCATAAACTATCCCTCACTCTTTAATTCAATTATAATATCTCTTAACTCTGCTGCTCTTTCAAAGTCTAATTGTTTAGCTGCTTCTTTCATTTCTTTTTCTAAATCTTTTATCATCATTTCTTTTTGTTTTTTACTTACTTTATTAGATTTAGAACTAATATACTCTTTATAATCTTCTTTAATTTTAGGTGGTTCTTTTATGTCTTTTATAATAGTTGTAGGAACTATACCATTTTCTTCATTATACTTCATTTGAATAGCTCTACGTCTATTAGTTTCTTCTATTGCAACCTTCATTGATTCAGTGATTTCATCAGCGTACATTATTACTTCACCATGAGCATTACGAGAAGCTCGTCCTATAATTTGAATTAATGATCTACTAGATCTTAAGAAACCTTCTTTATCTGCATCTAGAATTAAAATTAGTGATACTTCAGGTATATCAAGTCCTTCTCTTAAAAGATTAATACCAACCAAAATATCATGTTTTCCTTTTCTTAACTCATATATTATTTGCGTTCTTTCTAAAGTTTTGGTTTCACTATGAAGATACGCTACTTTATATCCTCTATCTTTTAAATAACTAGTTAAGTCTTCTGCCATTCTTATAGTTAATGTTGTAATTAAAACTCTTTCATTATTTTTTATTCTTGCATTAATTTGGTTAATAATATCATCTATTTGATTTTTACGTGGTTTTACTATTACTTCAGGATCTAGTAATCCAGTTGGTCTTATAATTTGCTCCACTACTTCATTATTTACTTTTTCTAATTCATAATCTCCTGGAGTTGCACTCACAAATATTAAGTTATTTCCTTTTTTCTCAAATTCATCAAACTTAAGTGGTCTATTATCTAAGGCACTAGGAAGTCTAAACCCATATTCTACTAATGTTTCTTTACGAGATCTATCACCATTATACATACCTCTAATTTGTGGTAAAGATACATGAGATTCATCTATAACTATCATATAATCATCACCTATATAATCAAATAAAGTATATGGTGTTTCACCTTTTTTTCTACCATCAATTGGCGCACTATAGTTTTCTATACCAGGGCACATTCCAAGTTCTTGTAAAGATTCCATATCATGATTAGTTCTTTGCTCTAATCTTTCTGCCTCTAAGTATTTATTATTATCTTTAAAATATTTTAATCTTTCATTTAACTCTTCTTTAATTACTGGTATTGCCTTAAGTATTTTTTCTCTTCTAGATGAATAGGCATATGCTGGGTAAATAGGATAACGTTTATAAGCATTTCTAACTTTTCCTGTAAGAGGATCTACTTCACATATTCTCTCTATTTCATCTTCAAACATTTCTACTCGTATAATAAAATCAGTAGTAGATGCTGGTGCTATTTCAATATTGTCTCCTCTTGCTCTAAAAGTACCTGGAGATAAATCAACATCATTCCTTACATATTGAGCTTCTACTAATTTAGCAAATAATTCTTTTCTTTCTACTATTTCACCTTGAACTAAATCAAATATTAAAGCGTTATATTCATCTGGGTCGTTTAAGCCATAGATAGCTGCTACTGAAGCTACTATAATAGTGTCTTTTCTTGATAAAGCACTATTAATTGCGCTACTTCTCATCATTTCTATTTCTTCATTAGTCATGGCATTTTTATCAATATAAGTATCAGTTTTAGGAATATAAGCTTCTGGTTGATAAAAATCAAAGTTTGAAATAAAGTATTCTACTCTATTGTTAGGAAAAAACTCTTTTAATTCACTATATAATTGACCTGCTAATGTTTTGTTATGAGCCATTACAATAGTAGGTTTATTTACTTCTTTTATAACATTAGAAATAGTAAAAGTTTTACCAGTACCAGTAGCGCCTAATAATACTTGATATCTCTTATTTTCTTTTATTCCCTTTACTAGCTTTTCAATAGCTTTCTTTTGATCTCTAGATGGCGTGTATTTAGATACAAGTTCAAACATATTTTTACCTCTTATATTCTTCCATTTAATACATCATTAACTTCTTTGTTATAACTATTTTCTTTATCATCTTGATATTTAGCAAGGATATATCTAATAGTTAATTCATCAAGCTTTCCTGTTTGATTACTTTCACTAAAGTCACAAGCTATTTGATAATTTTTTACTGCAACAACTAATTCATCACTATAGAAACTATTTATTTCTCCTGTATAGTATCCTAACTTATTCATAATTATTTGTAAGTTTTTAACATTTGTACCATAATTATTTTTTTCTAAAGTTGTTTTACTAAAATCTAATAAGTGAATACCTTCACCAGTATATATTTTTTCTGCCTCTACTCCTGTATGATGAATTGAATTTCCATTTGGAGTATACCATAAAGCATATGTATAATTAAAATAAGTTCCATCAGTAAAATATAACATTTTTTGAGCACTACCTTTACCATAAGTAGTTACCCCTACTAACTCTACTTTATCATCCATATTTTCATTAAGAGCAGCACTTAAAGCTTCTGCCCCACTTGCACTATTGTTATTTATTAAAACTGTTATTTTATCAAATTCATATTTATCTTCGTTTACAGTTTTATAACTATATGAATTGCCTTTTTTATCCTTAGTTGTTAAAACAACTTTTCCTTTACCCATTAGTAAATCCGCACAATCTTGAACACTAGTTATATAGCCTCCAGGATTATCTCTTAAATCTAATAAAAGATTAGAGTAATTATTTTGTTTTGCCTCTTTTAAATAATCTTCAAAATAAGTAGCAGTATCTTTTGCAAAATCACTTATTCTTATATATGCTGTTT
>CAKORZ010000073.1 GCA_934101685.1 uncultured Bacilli bacterium | reverse complement strand
ATACACTAGTAGGGTATGATGTAGCTATACCTACAGAAAGAGTATATAAGCTTATTGAAGAATTAAAAGAAAAAGAAATTGAATTAATAATCATTTCTAATAATAATGAAAAACGTTTAAGTACTTTCTGTAATCCTTGTTCTTTAAGATTCTTATCACATGCTAAAAAGCCTACTCAAGGTAAACTAAAAAAGTTTTTAGAGAATAATAATATTAAGCCTAATGAGTGTGCCTTTGTAGGTGATCAATTGTTGACTGATATGTGGTGCGCAAATAAAGTTGGATGTGTGACTATTTTAGTAGAGCCACTTCAGAAAAAAGAATCTAAATTTACTTTTTTTAATCGTATAATTGATAAAAAGATAAGAAAGAGATATTATAAACAAGGTAAGTTAATTAGCATTAGTAAGGAGGAGTAGTAATATGGAAGATAAGTTATATTGTTATGGATGTGGTCAAATACTACAATGCGAAGATGAAACTAAGATGGGATATGTTCCTGAAAAAATACTTGAAACAAAGGAAAATATTTTGTGCCAAAGATGTTTTAAATTGCAACATTATAATACTAATACAGAAACTCAATTAGTAGAGGATGACTATGTTACTATTTTGAAAAGTATTGCTAAAGAAGATGCTTTACTTGTTTATGTAATAGATGTATTCAGTTTTGAAACTAGTTTAATTAAAAATATTAGTAATTATATTAATAATCAAAAGGTTTTAGTTTTAGCAAATAAAAGAGACTTAATTCCTTCTGCTGTAAAAGATGCAAAATTATTACATTGGATTAAAGAAAAATTAGAATTAAATGGAGTAAAGAATGTTATTGATATAATAATGTCTAGTGGTCAAACTAACTATAATATTGATTTAATATTAGATAAAATAAATGAATTAAGAGAGAATAAAGATGTTTATATTATTGGTAATGCTAATGTAGGAAAATCTACATTTATTAACTCTTTATTAAAGAATTATAGTAATGAAACAGATAAATTAATAACAACAAGTTCATTCCCAGGAACTACTTTAAATGTTATTAGAATACCTCTTGATATGAATTCATACATTTATGATACTCCAGGTATTATTCAAAAAGATTCTATGCTTTATGCAGTAGAACCAAGAATTTTGAAATATATTTTACCTAGAAAAGAAATTAAACCTTTAACCTTCCAATTAAAAGAGGGTCAATCTTTACTACTAGGTGGTTTAGCAACATTTGATTTTAAAAAGGGTAAAGAAACAGGCTTTACTTGTTATTTCTCTAGTTTTGTTAAAGTACATCGTACAAAATTAGATAAAAAAGAAGTTACATTTAATAGCTTAGTTAAATCAAAATCTATAGTACCTACTACTAATATGATTACTAAATTTGAAGATTTAAAATTAAAGAAAATAGAATTGACTACTCCTGGTAAAGTAGATATAGTAATTGCAGGTTATGGATGGGTTAGTTTTGAATATTCTAATCAAGAAATAGAAGTATATGTACCTAATAACTGTAAAGTATACTTAAGGGAGGCTTTAATCTAATGCTTAATAGTAAACAAAGAGTAAAGTTAAGATCACTTGCTATGACATTAAGACCAATTTTCCAAGTAGGGAAAGAGGGCATTAGTAATAACTTAATTGATGGATTAGATAAAGCACTTGAAGCTCATGAATTAATTAAAATTAGTATTTTAAAGAATTGTATGATAAATATAAAAGAAGCGGCTTTTGATATAGCTAGCAAAACTAATAGCGAAATAGTTCAACTTATTGGAAGGAATATTGTTTTTTACCGTAAAAGTAAGAAACCTGTAATTGAATTCTAATGGCTAAAATAATACTTTTTTATGGTAGTTTTGATCCAATACACGCAGGACACCTTAAAATTGCTAAAAATTCGCTTAATTTAATTAAAGGTGATAAATTATACTTTGGATTGAATAAAAACTCAAATTCAAAGAATTTAGCGCCTTTTTTAAAAAGAAAAAGAATGGTTGAACTAGTAGTTAAAAAAGAAAAGAAGTTTGGAATATTAGATATTAAGTTTGATTATAGTAATTTAGAAGAAACATACGATAAAATACTTTCATTTTGTAATAAAGATAATGAGTATTATATTTTAATAGGAGAAGATCAAATATTAAATTTAAATAAATGGTATAAGTTTAATATGTTAAAGAAACATTTTAAATTTATTGTAGCTAGAAGAGGTAATAGTGACTATGATATAAATAGTGATTATATATATCTAGATAATAAAGTTTGTAATGTCTCTAGCAGTGAAATAAAAGAAGGGAAATACACTCATTTAGATAAAGATGTAAAAAAATATATAATTGATAACAATTTATATCTAACTAAACAAATAAAAAAATATATGAGTAGTAAAAGATATAAGCATGTAGTGTCAGTAAAGAATCTTGCCTTAAAAATATATAAAAATAATAAAGATGGTTTAGATAGAAATAAAGTAATTACCGCTACCTTATTACATGATATAGCAAAAGAATATCCAAAAAATAAAACAATGATGATAATGAATAAGTATTACCCAAGTAAAGTAAATGAAAATGAATCTTTATATCATCAATATGTAGGGGAATACCTAGCTAGAAAGAAATTTGGCATTGAAGACACAGAAATACTAGATGCTATTAAATATCACACTACTGCTAATGCTAATATGTCTAAACTAGCTAAATTAGTGTATGTATCAGATAAATTAGATCCTTTAAGAGATTATGATAGTAGTACAATGATTAATGCTTGTATTAATGATTTAGATAAGGGGTTTATAGAAGTTTTAAAAGAAAATATAGATTATTTAGATACTAAACATATTCCTTATGGAAATGAGTATACAATTAATGCTGTAAAATATTATTTAAAGTAAAGGAGAGATAAATATGTTAGAAACAATTATTAAAGCATTAAACGATAAAAAAGGAGAAAACATTATTGCAATAAATGTGTCAGAATCAAGCCCTATATGTGATTATATAGTTATCTGTAGTGCATCTAATGATAGACAATTAATGACTCTAGCAAATAGTGTTGATCAAGAACTAGCTAAAAATGGCTATGACATAAAAAAGATTGAAGGAAAGGGAAGTAAATGGTTAATCGTAGATGCTAAATCTATTGTAGTGCATTTATTTACTAAAGAAGAAAGAGAAGAATACAATATAGAAAAGCTATTTGAAAAATTTCCTCTTGTAGATATAACTTCATATTTAGAATAATTTTTAAAAGCATTAATACTAAAAATATTGATGCTTTTTTTTATTTTACTATTACTTTACTTTTTTTCTTTTTAAATATACAATTAAAGTAAATAAGGAAAGTGAGAAAAATGAGTAAAGAAAATGAGATATTACAATTAGCAAATAAAAATAGGGGAATAGTGACAACTAAAGAAGTAACTGCAAGTAACATTGCAAGAATATATCTAAATAAATTATTAAATGAAAATAAGATATATCGAATAAGTAGGGGAATATACTCTATAAATAAAATAGATATAGATCCGTTATATGCAATGCAACATAGAACAAAAAAAGTAATCTTTTCTCATTTTACATCTCTAAGCCTACAAAACTTTTATAAAGATATAGAAAAAAAGGTACAAATAAGTGTACCTCAAAGTTATAATGCTAAAAATTATAGATCATATAAAGTCTTTTATGATAGTAAATCCAATTATGGGCAGGGGATAATAAAGTTAAATTATAAAGGTCACATTCTACGAATATATGATATAGAAAGAAGTGTGTGTGATATTATAAGAGATAGAAGTAGATTTGATACTAGTGAATACAATAAATTTATTAACTATTATTTTAATAGACTAGATTTAAATTATAAAAAGCTTTTAGAGTATTCTAAAGCATTAAGAATAAGTAAATTAGTACATCATTACCTTTCTCTATTTAAAGCATAAAAAATAGGGAACAAAAAAAGAAGTAGAATTTTATATTTAATGAGTTCTACTTCTTTTTATTTATATAAAAAATAAAATATTTATCAACTTCGCATAATATATATTATGTTATTTTTTTTAGTTATTATTTGCAATTTTATCTAATACTTTTAATTCTTCAGGAATATTTAATCTATTAAATAATGGCGTAGTCTTTTCAAACTTTAATCCTTCAATAGGAAATTTAAATGATTCATTAGTGTTTATCTTAAAATCACAAATATTAAATTTTTCAAGAACCTTTTCTGTACTTTCAGGAATAAAAGCATTTAAAAGGACATAAGCTTCTAGCATTGCTTGAGTAACATTATATAGTAATGAATTAAGATTGTCCTTTTTATTTTCATCTTTAAATAATTCCCAAGGCTTATTATCATCAATATATAAATTACATTCATCAATAATTTTTAATGCTGCTCTATAACTTAAAGTAGGTTTTAAATCTAACATATTATCAATAGATTCTTTTTTTAGGTTTTGGATAGTTTTAAAGAATTCAAAATCAGAATTTTGGATAGTATTACCATTTTGTACTATACCATTATTATATTTGAGCCACATTCCAATAATTCTAGATTCTATATTCCCTACTTTATTAGCAAGTATATTGTTATATGAATTTAAAAATAATTCTTGAGTGTAAGGACCATCTTGTCCAAAATTTATTTCACCAATCAAAAAGTTTCTTACAGAATCTGCGGTATATCTTTCAAGTAAAATTCTTGGATCAATAACTTCTTTTTTGCCGATTTCTTTACTTTTACTTAATTTAGCATTACCAAAAGTTAACCAACCATGACCATAAATTTTAGTAGGCAAAGGCAAATCTAATGCCATCAAAATTGCTGGCCATATAATTGCATGAAATCTAACAATTTCTTTACCAACTACATGTACATCTGCAGGCCAAAACTTTTTGAATAGCGAATCATCATTTGATAAATATCCAAGCGCAGATATATAGTTAGAAAGTGCATCAATCCATACATAAATTGTTTGATCATTATCAAAAGGAACAGGTATACCCCATTTCACGCTTTTTCTTGATACACATAAATCTTTCAATCCTTTATCAAAAAAGTTTTTAGTCATTTCATTAGCTCTATTTTGAGGAACAAGAAAGTTTTTATTATTTTTATATAATTCTTTTAATTTCTCTTCATATTTACTTAATTTAAAGAAATAGCATTCTTCATTAGTTACAATAACTTCCCTGCCACAATCAGGACATTTCTCATCAACTAATTGATCATCACTCCAAAATGATTCACAAGGGATACAATATTTACCTGTATATTGAGATTTATAAATATCTCCATTTTCATATAACTTATTAAAAATTTTAGTAACAGTAGCAACATGTTCTTTATCAGTAGTTCTAATAAATTTATCATAAGAAATATGCAATTCATTCCATAATTTCTTTGTATCATTTACAATTTCATTTAAATGTTCTATTTCTGATATTCCCTTTGAATTAGCTATTTTTTCAATTTTTTGGCCATGCTCATCAGTTCCAGTTAAATAAAATACATCATAGTCTAGTAATCGATAAAATCTAGCAATAGCATCACATACTACTGTAGTATAACAATTACCTAAAGTTAATTTATTACTAGGATAATATATTGGTGTTGTAATATAAAATTTTTTATTCATTAAGAAAAACTCCTATTTAACATCCATTCTTACAAACAAAGGCTCAAATTCTTTGATTTTTAAGTCTTTATTAGTTTCTATGTAATTCCATGCTAAAGTATCAAAATCAAATAATTTGGCTATTTTTTGGCTTGTTTCAGGCATAAATGGATTAAGTATATTAGCTAAGTTATAAATTACATTAGAGCATGTATACATAACTCTATTAAATTCTTCTAAATTTTCTTTAGCTAATACCCAAGGTTTACTCTCATCATAATACTTATTAGCATATTCAAGTAAACTTAAAATTAATTTACATGCTTCTTTAAATTCATATTTTTCTATTTGTACACCAATTTCATCATAATATCTAATAATAGTATTTTTTACTTCTTCATCCATTACATCTTTTTTAATTTCAGTTAATCCTTTAAATTTAAGTGTTCTATTAACAAAATTACCAAGTTTATTAACTATCTCACTATTATGAATAGTAGCGTATAACTTATTACTAAAATCACTATCTTTCTTTTCAGGACCATACCCTAGCATAAAGAATCTTAAAGTATCACTACTTCCCCTCTCTACTATAT
>CAKORZ010000072.1 GCA_934101685.1 uncultured Bacilli bacterium | reverse complement strand
ATATTAAATGACACTAATATAGTATATAAAAATGGAAAACAAGTATTAGCAGTTAAATCTACTGATAAATATAAATTAGGGGGTATTGTAGTAGATGAATCTAATAGTGGTTATACAAGTTATGTAGAGCCAGAAGTAGTATATAAAATAACTTCTAAAATAAATATTTTAAAAAATGAAGAAAATGAAGAAATACTTAGAATATTAACAGAGTTATCAAGACTTGTATGTAAATACGCAAATGAAATAAGAACTAATTTTGAATGTTTACTAGAGTTAGATTTTATGTTTGCTAAAGGAGAATACTGTAATAATATTGATGGAAAGATTGCTACTATTAGTGAAGATACAATTAAGTTAATAAAAGCAAATCATCCTTTGATTGATAGAAGTAAAGTAGTAAGTAATGACTTTTATTTAAGTAAAGATAATAAAAAAATATTAATTATAAGTGGGCCTAATACTGGTGGTAAAAGTGTAGCGCTTAAAACAGTAGGAATACTTGCATATATGAATGAGTGTGGACTTGCAATCCCTGTTAAAGGAGAAGCAATATTACCTATATTTGATAATATATATGTTGATATTGGAGATAATCAATCAATTGTATCTTCCTTATCTACATTTTCTTCACACATTTCTAATATAGCTTATATATTAAATAACATAACTAATAAATCATTAGTATTACTAGATGAAGTAGGAGCTGGCACTGATCCTCGTGAGGGTGAATCTTTAGCAATGGCAATTATTGATTATTGTCATAAAAAAGATTGCTTTTTGCTTAGCTCTACTCACTATGAAAACTTAAAAACTTTTGCTCTTAAACAAGATTATGTTCAAGTATCTTCAATGGAGTTTGATAAAGTTAACTTAAAACCTACTTATCATTTATTAAAAGACCAAGTAGGTAAATCATATGCTTTAGAGATTTCCTCTAGATATGGAATAAGCAAAGATATAATAAATAAAGCATATAGTTATAAGAAGGAGTATTCTACTTCAACTGAACTAGCACTTGAAAAATTAGAATTAAAACTAGAGGAACAATTAAATTTAATTAAAGAATATGAACTTAAAAATAATGAATTAAATAGATTAATTGAAGAGAACAAAGAAAAAGAAACATTATTAAATAAGAAATTAGAAGAAATAAAAGAAAATTCAGAAGATTTAATTGAAGAGTTAGTAAAAGAGAGAAAAGAACAAATAAATGAGATATATAAAAGTATTAAAGAAAAAGAAAATTTAAAAATGCATGAAGCTCTAATTGCTAATAAAGAATTAGATAGTTTTATTAGTGAAGATGAAGAAAGCAAAGCTAGTGATACTTTTAAAATAGGTGATAATGTAAAAATAGTATCTTTAAGTAAAGTAGGAGTAATTACTAGTGTTAATAAAAATAAATATGGAGTTAATATAGGAAACTTAACTTTAAATGTTGATGGTAGTGATTTAGAAAGAACTAAAGCAAAACAAGTTAAAACTAAAGTCAGTATATCTAGTAAAGTAAAGAGTGAAAAAATGAGCATGGAATTAAATCTTATTGGTAAAAGAGTAGAAGAAGCACTTAATTTATTAGAACCTTATTTAGACAAGGCTAGATTAATGCATTTACCAAGTGTTAGAATAATTCATGGTTATGGTACAGGTAAACTTCAAAAAGCAATACATGAATACTTGAAAAAAGAGAAAAATATAGAGTATCATTTTGGTGGTATGAGTGATGGCGGAATGGGCTCTACAATTGTGGAATTTAAAAAATAGGTGAGATATATGAAAGAGGATAAGATACCTTTACTTCCAGATTTACCTGGATGTTATTTAATGAAAGATAAAAATGATGAAATAATTTATGTAGGTAAGGCTAAAAATTTAAAAAAAAGAGTAAGCCAATATTTTACTAAACCACATGATGGGAAAACTGCTTTAATGGTTTCTAATGTAGTGGATTTTGATTTAATAATAACAAGTAGCGAAAAAGAAGCTTTAATCTTAGAAGCAAATTTAATAAAAAAACATGATCCTAAGTTTAATATTTTACTAAAAGATGATAAAAGATATCCTTATGTTAAATTAAGTTTAAAAGATCATCCTTACTTAGAAATAGCAAGAGATATAAAAGATAAAAAAGCTAAATATTTTGGACCATTCAGTGATTCAAGTGCAGCATACGAATCAATTAATTTACTAAACAAAATATATCCCTTAAGAAAATGTAAAAATATACCTAAGAAAGAATGCTTATATTATCATTTAAATATGTGTTTAGCACCTTGTATAAATAAGGTAAGTAAAGAACAATATGATGAAATAATTAATAAAATAGTTAAGTTTTATAATGGAGATGCTAGTGAAGTTAGAAAAGAATTAGTTAAAAAGATGAATAATTTAGCTAGTGAATTAAAATTTGAAGAAGCTAATGAATGTAAGATAATGATAGAATACTTAGATCATTTATTAGTAAATCAAAGCGTTGAATTAAATAAGAATTTAAATGTTGATTTCTTTTCTAGTCATACTAAAGAGGGATATGTTTCTTTTGCAGTATTTGTATATAGAAATGGTACACTTATTAGTAAAGAAAGTAGTGTTTTTGAATTAGTAGGTGATTTAAAAGATAGTTTTGAATCATATATTACTTCTTACTATTTAAAAAGAGTAAAACCTAAAGAAATAGTAGTGCCATCATATTTAGATAAAGACTTATTAAGTGAAGTGTTAGAAATAAAGGTTAGCGAAGCAAAAGCAGGTACTAGAAAACATATTATGGATATGGTAGGTCAAAATGCAATTAAAGCAATGGAAGATGAGTTTGCTAAAAGTCAAAACAAGCAAGCAGTATTAACAAAATTACAAAATTTATTACACATTAATTACCCACATCGTATAGATTTATTCGATAATTCTCATTTTGCAGGAGACTTAGCAATTGGAGTAAAAGTTTGTTTTGAAAATGGAGAGAGTAACAAAAAATTATATAGGAAATATCTTATAAGGGGAGATAATAAAAAAGATGATCTTGCAAGTATGCATGAGGTAGTCTATCGTAGACTATTTAAAATTATCTCCGAAAATGATTATAAACCTGATCTCATTATAGTAGATGGAGGCCTTAATCAATTAAATAGTGTTAAAGATTTAGTAAGTGATTTAAACTTAGACATTAATTTAGCAGGCTTAGTAAAAGATGATAAACATAATACTAGAGCTTTAATTAATGAAAATGGTGATGTAATAGATATAGATAAAAGAAGTGATTTGTTCTTTTTCTTAATGAAGATGCAAGATGAAGTACATAGATTTGCTATTACCTCCCACATAAACAAAAGAAAAAAATCTTTAACTAGTTCAATCCTAGATGAAGTAAAAGGATTAGGAGTTAAAAGGAAAGAAACTATTTTAAAAGCCTTTCCTTCAACTCTTGATTTAAAAAATGCTACTGTTGAAGAAATAAGCCAATATGTCCCACTAAATGTAGCAAAAGAAATAAAAAAAGTTTTAGATAATAATTAGCAAATTTAATTATTCTGCATACTATAAAGTAGTAATGGAGGTCTAATATATGCCATCAATACTTACAACTCGAGAGAGGGAAGTATTTAATCTATTAGTGGCAAATAACACGACTAAGCAAATAGCTTCCTTACTATATATTAGCGAAAAGACAGTTCGAAATCATATTTCAAATGTCATTCAAAAACTTGGTGTGAAAGGTAGAGCACAAGCAGTCGTAGAACTAATAAGATTAAAAGAAATTACTTTATAACCTCGAGAAATCGAGGTTATTTAAATATATAAACAAAACAAGAAAAATGTAGTAATAATAATCTTTAAAAAATAAAATAATATGGTATACTAAATAAGGTGTTGTAAATGAAAAATATAGTTGAATCTTTTTTAAACAATAATAATGAAAATCTTTTTTGTGTAGACGATTTAGGCTCTTACACTTATAATCAAGCAATAAGTATTGCAAAAAGTATTGCGTGTGCTTTATCAAAAAAAGGAATTAATAAGCAACCAATTATGTTAAAAGCAAATAGAGATAATAAAACTCTAATAACGATATTAGCAATAATTTTATCTAATAATTATTATGTTCCAGTTAATCCTGATTTTTCAGATGATAAAATTGAATATATTATTGAAACCTCAAATATTAAATATGAAATATGCTTTGAAGAATCAAATACTAAAACTAATCATTTATTTTTTAATGAATTAATAGATGAGAAAATAAATGAAAATGTAATTAATAATTTAAAAAATAATTTCGATGAGAATAACATAATATATATTATTTATACATCAGGCTCTACTGGTAAACCTAAAGGAGTTTTGAAAACTCAAAAAAATATTATTTCGTTTGTTAATAATTTTATTGCTACATTTAACTTTAATGAAAAATTAAATATTGCAAATCAAGCTCCTCTATTTTTTGATGCATCAATGAAGGATGTATATTTAGCGATTACAACTGGTTCAACATTATATTTTCCAAATAAAACATTATTTGCTATGCCTTCTAAGTTAATTGAATATTTAAATGATAATAAAATTAATTACATATGTTGGGTTCCATCTGCTTTAACAATTATTGTAAGATTAAATACTTTTAAATATATTAAACCAGAATATTTGAAATATGTATTCTTTGTAGGAGAAGTATTTATGCCTAAATATTTAAATGTATGGATAAGAGAAGTAAAAGGTGTAAAATACGCTAATTTGTATGGTTCAACAGAGCTTGCTGGAGTATGTTTATATAAAGTAATTGAAAGTGAAGTAGATGAGTGTACACCTATACCACTTGGGAAACCTTTAGTAAATAACAAGGTATATTTAGTTGAAGGAGAAATAACTGTAGAATCCGATCAAATTGCAACATGTTATTTAAATGATGAAGAAAAAAATAAGCAAGTATTTATTGAATGCGATAATAAAAGAATATTAAAAACTGGTGATTATGGATATATTAATGAAGATAATGATATTGTATTTGCTACAAGAAAAGATTTTCAAATAAAGCATATGGGATACAGGGTAGAACTTCAAGAAATAGAAATATACTTAACAGCATTAAATTATGTATCAAATTGTGCGGTTTTGTTTGATAGTAATAAAGATAAAATAGTGTCATTTGTTTCTTTGAATAAAGAAATAGAATCACCTGTGAAAAATATAATAAATGATTTGAAAAATAAATTACCTGATTATATGGTTCCTAATATAGTTAAGGTTTTAGATGAACTACCATTGAATGCAAATGGAAAAATAGATAGAAGTAAATTAAAGGAATATGTGGGGGTATAAATATGGAAACAAAAGAAATAGTATTAGAAGCATTAAGCGAATTGCATCCTGAGGTTGATGATTTTGAATCAATTAAAGAATTAGTTCATGGTAAAACACTTGATTCATTAGATATAGTTACATTAGTAGCAGAGTTAAGTGATAGATTTGATATAGAAATTTCTCCTCAAGAAATATGCTATGAAAATTTTGATACTGTTGATGGATTAGTGAAAATGGTTGATAGACTTCAAGGAAAATAATTTTTTATGGGATTAATATCAATATATTTTTTAGCATTTTTATTAGTGCTATTTCCAGCATATTTTTTATGTAAGAAAAAGTATAGGTGGATTGTTTTATTAGTAGCAAGTTTAACGTTTTATGTTTTATGTAGTTGGAAATCTATATTTTTCATTATGTTTTCTAGCACTATTATTTATTTCATGGCTAGATCTATTGATAAAAATAAGGAAAAAGAAAAGCTTTATTTAGATGAAAATACAGAAATGGCTTTTGAAGATAAAAAAGCTTTTAAAAAGAAAAACAAAAAAATACGAAAGAGATATTTAACTATAGGAATAATTTCTACTCTTTTAGTTTTAATTGTTATGAAGTATTTAAACTTTTTAATTGATAACGCTAATAGTATTTTAAATATATTTAATAGTAGTTTTAGTTTTAAAAATGTTAAGTGGTTGTTACCACTTGGAATATCTTTTTATACATTCCAAGCTATAGGATATATATGTGATGTTTATTGGGGAAAGCATGGATCAGAAAAGAACTTTTTTAAGTTTTTACTATTTATGTCTTTCTTTGCTAAAATTATGCAAGGCCCTATAATAAGATATAATGAGATAAAAGATTCTTTATATGAAGGAAATGACTTTGAATATAATAGATTTGTTGATGGTTTAAAAAGAACTTTATGGGGCTATTTTAAGAAGATGGTAATAGCAGATTGTTTAGTAGTGTTTACAAAATATGCTTTTACTAATGTGTTTGAAATTTCTGGTTTTGAAGCTTTACTAACGATTTTATGTTACTTTATTTATGATTATTGTGATTTTTCAGGATATATGGATATAGTGTGTGGTATCTCTTATAGTATTGGAGTAAAAACACCAGAAAACTTTAATCATCCTTATTTTGCAAAGGGAATAGATGATTATTGGAGAAGATGGCATATGACATTAGG
>CAKORZ010000071.1 GCA_934101685.1 uncultured Bacilli bacterium | reverse complement strand
ATATTGAGCCATAAGTATTAATCAATTTTAATAATTTTTCTTTTATTTCACTTTCTAACTTTTTTATTTCATTTCTTATACTTTTTAATTTACTACTCGCATCATCTTTTATTTCCCTATTATCACTAATAGTTTTTATTAAGGCGTTATTAATTTCTGGGCAAATACTTAGGTAGTTGATTAATGAAAAGAATGATTTAAATTCTTCTTGATTAATATTTTTAGAAAAGTTTTTATTTTCTTTTATAATACTAAAACTAAGCTTTATATCATATAATTCATCTATATTTAAAATTGCTCCTTTACAAGCTTTATCTATACTTGAATATATATCATTTAATTCAGTAATTATTATTCTTCCATATCTACTTAAAATTCTACTAGCTTCATCGGTTTTATTTAACTCTTCTAATAATGCTTCTTTATTAGTAATTAATTCTAAATTCATTATTTTTTCTTTATTTAATTTCATTGAAGCATAATTAGATAAAGTATTTCTAATCATATCAAACTCTAAAGATTTTATATTATTCATTAATTTCACCTCCGAAATTTTGGCCAAAAACATTATAACATTTATTAATTTTGTGATAAAATAAAAATGTATCAAATAACTTAAAAAATTAAATGTCTTTAATAATTTTGTAAGAAAATCTACAGAAAGGAGTATTATCCTAATTTGCTTTATAGGATAAAGTGGAAGGTATGGAAAATAACATAACTATTTCGTTAACACTTGAAAATGAGAAAATTGAGAAAATGAAAGCTTTTTATGAAGAAAATATTTTTCCAAGTAAAAGTGAGTATATTTCTACTTTAATTAAATTAGATAATGTAACTATTACCATTTATCATACTAATAAAGTTGTTTTTCAAGGTAAAGATGCTGAATACGAAGCTAAAATTTGGGGTGAACCTAATGATAAAATTATATGGAAATATGAAAGAGAGCATATTGGAAGTGATGAAGTAGGAACTGGTGATTACTTTGGTCCAATGTGTGTATGCGCTAGTTATGTTACTGGAAAAGATATTGATTTTTTAAATGAACTTGGTGTTACTGATTCTAAAGCATTAACTGATGATAAAATAATTAAAATAGCTCCTTTATTAATAAAAAGAATCCCTTATTCTCAAATGAGTGTAGATCCTATTAAGTATAATAGTTTAATTGAAAGCGGTTATAACCAAGGTAAAATAAAAGCTATGCTTCATAATCAAGTAATTCATAATTTAAGAGTAAAATTAAATAAGCCTAAAGTTATGACTATTATTGATCAATTTGTTAGTGAAAATAAATACTATGAATATATAAAATATACTAAAAATATTGAAAAAGATATTATTTTTGAAACTAAAGCAGAATCTAAATACCCTGCAGTAGCGGTTTCTTCGATTATAGCAAGATATTCTTTCCTAGTAAAAATGACTGCGTTATCTAAAACAATAGGAAAACTAATCCCTAAAGGTGCTGGAGAAAATGTAGATAAATTTGGTAAAGAATTTGTTGAAAAGTATGGAAAAGATAAGTTAAAGGAATACGCTAAAACACATTTTGCAAATACAAAAAAAATACTATATAACTAGTATTTTTTTATTGTATATTTATATTTATTTTATTAAACATATTATAATTGTATATTTGTTCAATATACTTTATCTTATTTAATATAAATTTACTTGCTACTCTAAAAGTGCTTAACTCATCATCATAATCTTCTAATTCTGTATATACTAAATCATTACCATTTATTGTATAAATTAAATCATTAAATATACCACCTTGTAATGAGAAGAAAACATTTTGAGTATCATAGTCATTTTCATCAAATACAGAAGTTCCTAAATATAAGTTAGAATTATATTTTACTCCTAGTAAATCTAATAATGTTGGAACTATATTATAAGTTGAAACAAACTTAGTAATATTAACCCCATTTTCTGTGTATATATTATTATTTTCCTTATAGATATCAACTAATTCTTTATTATAAATTATTAATGGAGTTTTAAAAATATATGGTTTATAGTATTCTCCTCCAACTGAATCATACATTAAATAACTTATATCATCATAATAAGCATTGTGATCTCCATATAATACAAGCATTGTATCATCCAATAAATCCTTATTATTTAAATAGTCTATTAACATACCAATAGATTTATCTAAATCCATTGCCATAGCTTTATAATAAATGAAACTTTCACTAACTTTAGTATCTTTTAAAGGATTTTCCCATTTATCATTTTCTATTGCTTCATTGATTTTTGAAAAGTATCCAAGTTCAGTTAATTTCTTTATGTTCTTTTCACTTTTATTATATGGGCCATGTGTAGATAAAGTAGTTATATAACTATAAAAATGCTCTGTATCACTTGGAACTAAATATTGTAAAGCTTTTTCCATAGTTTCAGAATCTAATACAAAATCTCCCCAAGAATATAATTCATCATCAAATAAATCATCATAAAAGTACATGTTTTCAAACCCTAACATTGGCATCAACTTTTCTCTTGAATAAAATGTACCTGTATTAGGATGAACGTATGTTTTAACATATGAATCATCTAAATAGTTTAAAATTGAATTAGTAAAATCATAGTTTATTTTATTTAATTGTAGAGTACTACCAATAGGATAGCTACCAGTAATTCCTATCATTTCTGATATATTTGTTTTATTTTTTGAATAATGATTAGTAAATTCTATACCTTCATTAGCTAATTTATATAAATTAGGTGTCAAATACTCATCTATTGCAAACCATTGTGTACTTTCCATCATTATCATAATTATATTTTTATCTTTCATTACTCCTGTGTAATCAGTAGTCAAATTTTTACCTTGACTCAAATATTCATTTACTTCACTAATTTGTTCACTAGTAGGGGTATTTGAAGAAAAGAAAACATTTTTGAATTCTTTCACATAATAACCCCAAGTACCAAAGTTTTTTAAACTTTCTGTTTTTAGGCTTAATGAAGTATATAAGTAATTGTCTCCAAAAACATCTTCTTTATCCTTACTCTTAATAATTAATATTTGGCTAGCATATATAGTAGTGGATACAAATAAAAGTGAGACTATAAATTTAAGTTGTTTTTTTAATACTATAGAGAATTTATCTTTAAAATCATTTATATAAATTTTTTTCTTTAATAGAGTAACATTCAATGCAATATATATTCCATATATTAAGGTAAATATTAATACTTGGCTTATACTGAAGAAACTAAATTCAAAAACTCTAGCCGCTTCTTTTAATAATTTAAAATATATAACTGAGAATATATCACCACATGTATCATACATAATGCAGTTTGTTAAATTTAAAAGCATTTGTATAAATAAAATTGTAGATAAATATATAACTGATGCTTTTTGTGATGGAAAAAGAAAAGTAATTAATCCAAATAGAATTAATGTGCTTACATTCATAAGTATATATTTAGGTATAATTGTTTCTTTCAAGAAGCAAAACATAGTAATTTCAAGTAATAATGAAAACATGACAAAAATACTTAGCATTAAGAATTTACTCTTTGTAAATTTACTCATGTTTCATCACCCTTTTTTTATATTAACACAAAAATATTTTTCTTTAAAGAACAAGGTTAATTTTATATAGTAATATATGTTAATTTTTATTAAAATTAACTTATTTTTACATTATTTGTAAATTTTATTTAAATAAAATTGTTATTTTAAAACAATTATGCCATCATTTTATTAGGAGGATTCTTTTAATGAATAATTTAAAATTAATTGTTTTAAGTAATTTTAGTGAAGTTGGAAAGAAAATTGATGAGCATCTAATGAATGCATATAAAACTAATAAAAGTTTTATTGTTCCAATAGATGAAGTTAGATTTAGTAATGGTGAGGGTAAAGTAGTAATTAAAGATTCAATAAGAGACAAAGATATTTTTATTTTATCTGATGTTGGAAATTATAGTTGCACATATAATATGTTTGGTTTTACTAATCATAAAAGTGCAGATGATCATTTTCAAGATATAAAAAGAGTAATATATGCAATTAAGGGACAAGCAGAAAACATTCATGTTATTACTCCCCTTTTATATGAAAGTAGACAGCATCGTAGGAAAGGTAGAGAATCTTTAGATTGTGCAGTAGGTTTACAAGATCTAGCTAATTTAAAAGTTAAAAATATAGTTACTTTTGATGCCCATGATGTAGGAATGCAAAATGTGGTTCCTCTTACCTCATTTGAAAATTTTTATCCCACTATGAATATATTAGAAGAACTTGTTAAAAATGAAGATGTTGATTTAAATAATATTTTAATGGTTGCTCCTGATACTGGTGCTGTTGACCGTGCTAGATCATTTGCTGATATTTTATCTACTAATGTAGGTATGTTTTATAAAAGAAGAGATTTAACTAAAGTTGTTAATGGCAAGAATCCTATTATCGAGCATAAATATATTGGTGAAAACGTAGAAAATAAAACTATTATAGTAGTAGATGATATGATTGCTAGTGGAGATTCTATGATTGATGTAGCAAAATCTTTAAAAGCACTAGGTGCAGGAAAAATCTATTTAACTGCTACCTTCTCTTTATTTACTAATGGAATTAAGAACTTTGAAAAGGCATATGAAGAAAAACTTTTTGAAAAAATATATACAACAAACTTAACATATGTTAGTGAAGAAGCAAGCAAACAAAAATGGCTAGTAAAAGTTGATTGTTCTAAAAAAATTGCTAATATAATTGAACATTTGCATAAAAAATTGCCACTAACAGAAATAATAGACGATCGTAAAAAAATAGTATAAAACAAAAGGTTCACAATGAAGTGGACCTTTTTATTATATTTTTATTTGTTTGTATTAGTTTTTCTTTGCTTTTTTATTTCTATATAAAGTAGGTACTCCTTGCATAATAAGTAAGAACACTACATATATTAGTACATATATCAAGAAGAATGGAACCTTAGTATCAAAAGGTAATGCATTTCTTCTTAGATACATAAAATTCTTATTATAATCTTTAAATATAACTAAATTTCCAAGTGTTGCCCATAAGCAGCATGTAGCCATAGCAATTGTTGTTTTCCACCAATCTTTTATATCAAAATGGAAATTATCTATTGCTATTTCTACTATAGGAATATATATAAGAAGCATATGTGCAATAATTCCTTCTAATGTGCCAAATGTTAAAAATTTATAATCAAAGTATTCTCCAAATAATACAGTTATAACTCCTCCCATAACAGCAGTTCCATATACATATTTTTTTAACTCTTTTAAGTTAAAGAAGGCCACTACTGGTATGATAAATGTCATAAGTGTACATAAGTGAAATGGGAAAGCAGCATACCATGGATTTTCTAATCCTTTTATAGCTCTATATGTTTGATTTACTAATCTAACTGTAAACAATAAAACACTACTTATTAATACAAACCATTTACCTGCTTTTGGATACTTTTTAAATAGTTTATACAAAACAACAGCAAGCACTATTGTTAAGCCTATCCATATAAAATGTCTATAGCCAAATGCTCCTTCTCCTTTACCTAATAATTCAATTAAGTATTCTTTATCATTGCTTTGTGTAAAAAACTTCTTAAAAAACTTCATTATTACCCCTCCTTAACACTTTTACAAAAGTAAAGTAAATAACCATAGTAATTGGCACTAAGTACACATAACTTGGTACTAATAGCCATAAAATTGGAGTATATTTTTCAGCACCTTTATACTCACCTATCATAACAGTTTTAAATGGCTTAGGTACTGCCCAATCTACATATTTATCACTAATTTCCTTTAAATTCTCTGTTGGCCCAAATATAAAACTAGAATTTCTATAATTATAGTTTAAGAAGTCATTTCCTCTCATATCTACAAATCCCATTTCCATAAGTATTACTTCATTTGCAACAATTAAAGCTAATACTAACATAAAAGATATTGGGAAGAAAAATACTCTTTTAAATTCAAGTTTATGTAGTCCATAAAACACCATATAGAAAGGTACAATAAAAATTAAATAATGGCAAATATAAAATCTTATTACATCTATTTCTTTCAAACTTCTTCCTATTGCTTCTAATGGCAAAGCAATTGAAGCTATACCACTAATGACACCCATATAAAACATATAATCTTTAGCGTATTTATTTTTACTTAATAATATAAAAGGAAAAATAATTGTACTTACTGCGCATATATTTTCTGGAGTTATTTTTCTTAAGCTAAGAGGAAGATCATTATAATATTTTGGCATTAATAGTTTTAAAAAGTGTAAAGCAAGTCCCATAAAAGAAATAATAATTAATATTTTTCTTCTAGAACTTTCACTTTTATTTTTTAATAATAATCCAACTAATATAGTAAGTGCTAAAAAGCCACCTAATCCAATAAAATAGCCGGTACCCCCCAATTCAACTATCATATTTATTCATCCTCCAATACTAATTTTTCTTTTTTACCAAATAATTGTTTAACTGCTTTTTTAGTTGGGTTAACTACCCCACCCATTATAATATCAGTAACTGGAGCAATAATAGAGTGTACTGTTAACTCAGGTATAGCACTTGCTGCATCCATAAAAGCACTTCTCCTAACCTCTTCTTTTTCATCTTCATCATTACATTCTTCTATAATATAATTTCTTGCTAAGAATCCTGTTC
>CAKORZ010000070.1 GCA_934101685.1 uncultured Bacilli bacterium | reverse complement strand
AATAATAATGTAATTATAACTATAATAACTAATAAAGAATATATAGAATCAGTATTAAATGAAACAACAATAAATAAATTTAACAAACAGTATGGGAAAATAAATATTATTTATAGTAACTCATTTCATGATAGATTTTTAATAATAGATAACATAAAACTATATCATATAGGAGCTTCCCTTAAAGATATAGGAAAGAAATGCTTTGCTGTTAGTGAACTAAACGATAATTTTATATCAATAATACTTTCTAAGATAAAACTATAAAAAAATATTACAATTTGGTATACTAAAAATGGTGATAGTATGAAAGTAGTAAATGCAGTAGCAGCAGTTATCTTAAAACATGATAAAGTGTTTTGCGCACAAAGAAAAGTAAATGATGATCATGGAGGTAAATGGGAATTCCCAGGTGGAGGAATAGAAAAAGGCGAAAGTAATGAAGAAGCTTTAATTAGAGAAATTAAAGAAGAATTAAATACTTATATTAATCCTGATAAATATCTAATGACTGTTGAACATGATTATCAAGAGTTTCATTTAACAATGCCAGTGTATTTGTGTTCTATCATAAATGGAAATTTAGAATTAAAAGAACATATGGATTCTAAATGGGTAAAAGTAGAAGAATTAAGTAAAATAGATTTTGCTGATGCAGATAAAAAAATAGTAAATCAGTTATTGCAAAAATCTAAAAGTAGAAGATAGGAGGTAATTTATAGTGACAAATATTTTAATAATCGTAGTTATATTACTAGTAGGAGTTAATCTAATAATCTTATTTAATTTAAATAAAAATAGTAAGTCTAATAATAGTGCTTTATCTAATAATGATATAAATGAAATAAAGAAAGTAGTAATGGAATCTTACACTATTGTTACTAATACAATAGTTAATAGTGTAGCAACTCAAAATAGAAACTTCATAGAACAAATAAATGATAAACTAAAAGAATTAAAAGAAGAAATAGATAAATTAAACAAAGAGAATAAAGAATTCCAAATTAAAATGTTAGAAAATAATACAAGTAACATTAAGACTATTAATGATTCTATGAAAAATTTTGAAAACACTATAAAAAAAGGACAAGATGAAGAAATAGAAAAACTTAATAATGCATTTAAAGATATTAATGAATTAATAGGTAAAAATAATGATAAGTCTATAAAAGATATAAAAGATAAATTAGATGAATTCTCTAAATTGATAAAAGATAATATGGATAATATTAGAAAAGATAATAATGAAAAATTAGAAAAGATTCAAAATGTTGTAGATGATAATTTGAAAAAGACATTAGAAGAAAGATTAAATAGTTCATTTAAAAATGTATTAGAGCAAATAAGTGGAGTAAATCAAGCAATAGGTGAAATAAAAGGTTTAGCAACAGATGTTAGCTCTTTGAAAAATGTTTTAGCAAATGTTAAAACTAAGGGAATAGTAGGGGAAGTTATTTTAGGTAATTTAATAAGAGAAATACTAACTAAAGATCAATATGAAGAAAATGTTATAACTAAAGCAGGTTCAAATGATAGAGTAGAATTTGCTATTAAAATGCCTGGTAGTAAAGATGGAGAAAGTATCTATTTACCAGTAGATTCTAAGTTTCCAACAGAAGCATATCACCGTATACAAGAAGCAATAGATAAGGCAGATAAAGATGGAGTAGAAGCTGCTAGAAAAGAATTAAAAGCAAATATAATAACTTTTGCTAAAGACATTTCAAGTAAATATATAGATGCTCCAAATACTACTGCGTTTGCTATTATGTTCTTGCCAATTGAGGGCTTATATGCAGAAGTAATAAATATGGGGTTATTTGAAGAATTACAAAGAAACTATAATGTAAGTGTAACAGGCCCTTCTACATTCTCAGCTTTACTAAATGCTTTACAAATGGGCTTTAAATCACTAGTAATTCAAAAGAAGAGTGCAGATGTATTCAAACTATTAACATCAATAAAAACAGAATTTGATACGTTTGCAGATGCTTTAGATAAAACGCAAAAGAAATTCAATCAAGCAGGAGATGAACTAGAAAAACTAGTAGGCACTAGAACAAGAGCAATGCAAAGAAAACTTAAAAATGTAGAATCAATCGAAGAAGTAAAAGAGTTAGAAAATAAATAAAATGAAAAATATTAATGTATATATATTTGATAATGATTTAGGAAAGTACGACGGATATAATCCTAGATATGTTTTAAATAATAATGAAGTAAAACAAATATTAACTACAATTTCTAAAAATGACCCTTATACTTATGATATTAATTTATTTAAAAGTGATTATATAAAATTACTAGAAAATATATCAGCTATAAAAACAAATAGTAATAAAGTATGTTTAAATTTTCCTTTCTTTAATAATAAAGACATTCATAAAATAAAAAAGATAATTGATAAAGTAATAAAAGAAAATGAATCTATCATAAAAGAAAAAATTAAAGTGTTAACTAATAAATTAAAAGCTTTATATCCTTCAATAGATTCAAAAATTTCAATGTATCATTTGCTATGTGGCAAGATGTTTGATGGATTGTTTTTTGATTATTTAAGTGAAAAAGGTATTTTAAAATCAGAATATAAAAAGAAAGGAAATAGAGATTATTTACTTATAGGTTATGAGAATAGTTATTTTTGTAATAAATTTAATTCTAATTTATTATGTAGTTTTAATAATGCTAGATATGAGAGAGAATCTTTAAGCAGTTTTGGTAATGCTTATGGAGATAGATTGGATTATTTTAGATATTATAAATTAAGAAATAATAGTAAAATTTATGGTAAATTTAAAAAACTAGATTATTTATTAAAAGATAAATAAGAAATAGAAATAACAAAAGAAAGCTTAAATGCAATTAATAATTTAAATATGAATAATGAATACATTAAAGTTTTAAAGTATACTAGATATATAAATAAAAATAATACATTGAATGTGCCAGTATTCTATGATAGTGAAAATAAAATAAAAGAGTTTAGTGATTATGTATACGAAAATATAGGAGAACTTATAATAAATTGTTTAAAAGAAATAATAAAAGAAACCTTTGAATTAGATTTATATTGTTTAAGATGTAATGTTAGCAAAGATGAAATAACTAATGAATTATGGCATATCTTTTTTGGACTATTGAATGCTTTCTTAGTTAGAAATGATTTAGTAGCAAAGCCTAAAAAATATTTCAAGGAAGGAAAATATTTGAAATGTATTTATAAGTAATGATATAATTGTAAATGTATAAATAAAAGCGGAGGTATAAAAATAATTTATGACCAATTATAATTTATATAGAGTGTTTTATCATGTAGCAAAAGAAAAAAACTTATCTAAAGCAAGTGAAATATTATATACATCTCAACCAGCAGTATCATTCTCCATAAAAGAATTAGAAAAAGAACTAAATCAAAAACTATTTATAAGAAAAAGTAAAGGTGTAGAACTTACAAGTTATGGTAAAATACTATACAATAAAGTTAAAAATGTAATTGAAGAGTTAGATGATATAGAGAAAAGTGCTGAAAGATATAATAAGCTAGAAGAAGGTTCCCTCAGAATAGGTACATCTAGCTCAAATATAAACCAAATAGTTTTAGAATACTTAACTAAGTTTGTTAATAAATATCCTAATATTCAAATAGTTATGCAAAGAGGAACAAAAGATAAACTAATTGAAAGATTATATAATAATGATTTAGACATCATATTTGTAGATAAAAATGATAGAGAAAAAGATTTTAACTTAATAAAGCAATTTGATATAGAGTATAAATTAATAGGTAGTAAAAAATACAAAGAAAAATATAACTCTAATAACATAGAATTAAATAAATTCCCAATTAATGAATTAATGTTACCTAGTATTAATAATAATTCTAGAATTACAATAGATAGTTTTTTTGAAAAAGAACATATAAAACTAAATCCTAAATATGAATTAGATAATTATATATTATTATATGAATTTGTAAAAAAAGGCTTTGGTATGGCTTTTGTAAATATTGAGTATTATAAAGATGTGATAGGTAAAGATAATGTGAGTGTAATATTTCCAAGTTTAACTATATGCGCTAGAAAAATAGTATGCTTAACTAGTAAAGAAACATCTAATAAAGTTTTAAATAAATTTGTAGATATAATTAATGAATAAAAAGGTATGACTCAAAATCATACCTTTTTACTATCTTGTCTTATTTTTATTTTTTAATTTTTCACAATCTTTTTTTACTAACTTAATAACTTCTTTAGTTTCATTAACATCGTTAAAGCATACTCCAATTCTATCTTCATATTTGTCAATTTTTTTGATCATAGAATCGAAGTCTTTATCTTTTATTAACATTCCAGTATATGTATGGTATGTATAATTTGTTTCGCCACTAAAGTATTGATAAGCTACTAAAACACCAGTTCCACATACATATGGCTTAATCTCATAAAAAGGACATTCTTTTTCATTCCAATTATCAACATACAAAGAGAAAGTTCTTTCTGCATTATTTTGAACAAATAAGTATTCTAATGTTTCTTCAGTTTTTGTCTTTAGTAATGCACCAGATGAATAAAATGTAACTTTATCTATTTCTTTATCTTTTAATTCACTCTCATCTTTTATATACGCTATACAGTTTTCAGAATTAGTACAAAATAAATTCCCTTTTCCACTATAATAAAAATGTTTGTTTTCTTCTTGCTTTAAAAATTTCATAATTATATCCTCTTTCCTTTATTATTTTCTTCTTCTATATTCTTTAAAATTTGTTTTTTCTTGTTTGCTTCACTATAATATACATTCATCTTTTCTTCAAATTCATCAACCTTTTTAACCAAATCACAAAAATCATTTGATCTAATTACAACACCACCATAAGTATGATATTCATAGTGACTACTTTTATCTTCATATTGCAAACTTAATAACACGCCAGTTCCACAACCATATCCTGCAACATAAGTAAAACGTTTTTCCATTTTGTGAACATCTTCTGGTTCGAAGTTGAATAATCTTTTACCATCATTTCTAACAAAATAAATCTTAAGAAAGTTAAATATTTTGTAAGTAACTAATGCTCCAGAAGAGTAAAACCTAATAGATGCTTCATCACCTCTAAATGGTTCAAAACTAACTTCTTTCATAACACGTTCATTAGTGTTAACGTTAAACCAACTATCCTTTCCATCGTAATAAAAATTTTCATTTTTTTCTTGTGACAAGAATTCCATAACTCCATCTCCTTTTCTTGCTTACAAGGCTATTATAGATAAACAATGACATAATTTGAATAACAAATAATTTATAATTGATATAAATAAAATTTATAACACATCAATAATAAATGTGAATACAGGGAAATATTAACACCAGATTTTATGTTAAAAACAATGATTTTATATAAATTTATATGTTATACTAAAATTAACAAGGAAGGGGAAATTATAATGAAAAGAGGAATTAAAGGTTTCTTTACATGTATATGCTTAGTAGTATCATCACTTATAGTGTTAGTGGGATGTGGTAAAGATAAGAATCCAACATATTATTCTTTAAGTGCAAATGTTACTCAACCTGGCAATGAGACAAATGAAATAATATATGGAAACTTTAAAGATTCAGCATCACAAATAGGAAAAGGAGAATCAACTTATTATGAAGTGTATATCCCAATGGGATATTCTTCAAGTAATTTAAAAGTAAAACTAAATAATACTGAATTAAGTTATGAAGGAGCAGAAAAGTATGTTAACGATACAAATGATAATTACACTTTAGTAACAAGTTTTACTGAAAATGATGAATTAAAAGGTAGACTTGTTAGATATGCAATTAATAATGTAAGTAGCGATACTAATATAGAGGTAGATGCCTCAACACTAGAAAAAACTAAATTAAACATAAGTTATGATTTTAATTCTAATGTAGAATTTTATGAGGAAGTAAAAGAAGTAACTTTTGAAAATAGCACTAGCAAAATAAAAACTATAGATTTATTAAATAACAATGAATATTACAAAAAGTTAACTGTAACAAATAAAAAAGCAACTTTTGAATATGGTAATAGTGTAGTGGCAAAGTTTGATAATGATTTTATTAATGAATATGAGATTACTTTAAATGGTGAAAGTTTGTATTTTAATACTAATAGTAATTATATAAGAGTAGGAGCATCTTCACTAACTAGTAAAATAAATAATGAATTAACATCTACTGAAAGTAAAGGAGAATCTTATTATCCAGATAGTTTTACAATTGATTTCTATAATAATCTAGATAAAAACTATACATTAGAATGGTATATGCCTACATCTAGTACAACACATGGAGAAAATATAGAAATAAATGGTCAAAATTATTCTAATACAATAGTAACTGGTCCAGGTAGTGGAAGATTACCTTATGTAAGTGCATATTCACAAAAAGATGGATATAGAGGAGCTTTAATGTATATAGGTGAAGAAACAATAGAAACTTCAAAATTTGATTTGAAAAATAATGATATAATTAATAATGATAAATTATTTGTATTTGGATTAAAACCAATGTTTGGTATTAATTACAGCCAAGCAACAATGCAAAAAATTTATAATAATACAAAAGTTAAACTAGGAAATTCAAGTATTACTCTAACAGTATCTAATTCAAAAATAGTTAATAATACAATATATGTATGGTTTACTTATGATGATATAAAGGATTTAGTAGAACCTGCTAAAGTGTTTACTTATTATGCAGATAGTACTACAAATGAAGCAATGGCAGTATATGGTGGGGCTATTTTAGATGTTGATATTGATACTACTAATATGGATAATGTTTATTCATTAAATATTTTTAAGGATGATTTATCTAATAAATATATAGAAATAAGTATTAAGGAAGATTATACTTCATATTCTCCTTTAGTAAATACTGCTAACAAACTTGTTTGGGTATTAAATGAAGAAGTTAGCTCTACTAGTACAAAAGAAATAACATTAAAAGTTAAGTTCCCTTCATTTTATGATTGTTCAAGAT
>CAKORZ010000069.1 GCA_934101685.1 uncultured Bacilli bacterium | reverse complement strand
TCACTACTCAAGAAATAGATAAAAAAATTAAAAATTGTGAATATACATGCACTCCACGTAAATACTGTGAAGATGGAACAAAAAATTGTGTAGATGGATCTAATGATGGTTGGGGTTATTTGTTTGGTAAAGAAGGTTCAGGGACTAGAGTTAGAATATATGACAAATTAGCTGAGCAACAATCTAGAGGTAAATCAATAGATGTAGAAATAAAATCCTGGATCAGGTTTGAAATAAGATTTAATGGTGATGTTGCTAAAACAATGTTATTAGAAGTAATGAATAATATTAAGAATCTTCAAAGCTTTGCTCTTGGAGTATTGAAGGGGACATTTGAATTCAAAGAATTTAGTTTGGATTCTCATAAAGATAGATGGCCAACCTGGTTAAAATGGGATAAGTTTTTAAAAGATATTGCTAAAGTAAAACCTTATAATCAGTTTAAAAGAGAATCTAATATTCAGGTATCTAAAAATTGGTATTCGAGGAGTGCTACAAAAATTCATGAAATAGATAGATATACATCTACTAAAGAAGAATATTATATGTCTGAATTACTTAATCGTAAAGTTGGACTTCAAAAAATAGTAGATAATAATTCTATCTTAAATGAAATAAACAAAGAACGTGCTAAAAAAGGTTTATCAAAATTAAATATGAAGGATCTTGAAAAAGAGTTAAAAGATTTAGATTTTGAATTAGAGTCATTAGGCTTCATTGATGAAGTAGTAAAAGATTTTAGTAATGATATATATGATGATGTAGAAGAAGTAATAAATAGAGGAAAGAGGTAAGAGAAAAATGGAAAAGAAAATTGAAAATAAAAAAGAAGAAAAAGCAGAAGTAGAAGTAGTAGAAACTAATGAATTACAAAAATTAATGATAAAAAAATTATATAAAGAATATATTGATAATATTGCTAATAGTATGGAAGAAGTAGTTTATAACTATTTAACTATAGGGCATGCATTAAGAGAAATTAAGTTAAAACATTTATATGAATTAGAAGGATATAAAAACATTTATGAATTATCAAAAGAAAAATTTAATCTGGGTGAAACCAGTACTAAAAATTTTATAAATGTTTATCTAAAATTTGGGGATTCTCGAAATGTTGGTTGTTTGAAAAATGATTATGAAAAATATTCGTTTTCTCAACTAGTAGAACTTCTTCCAGTATCTGAAGATGATATAAAAAATTATAGTCCCTCAATGTCTGTTCAAGAAATTAAACAGATAAAAAAAGATAGTCAGGTATCTGACGATTTTAAAAAGTATACTAAAGAATTCTCTAAGATGGTAGATAAAGTAAAAGATACATTTATCAAAGAAATGGGAATTGAAGAAGAATTGAAATCATGCAAAATAGATGTCAAATATAATGATAAGACTTTCCAATTTGAGGCAATTATAAATATTCAAAGTAATAATTATAATGATGAAGTTACTTTCAGACTGAGTATTGATGGGTTAAAATTTGAATATTTTATTTCTTGCAAGAAAAATTATTGTGTTTGGTTTCACAAAGATCAATTTTTAAGTTGTTTAGAAGAGCTAAAAAGTTGTATTAAACAATATAAAAATAATATATATGAACGTGAACAACAAGAATTAAAAAGACAAATAGCTAGTAAAAAAGAGCTTGAAGAATTTGCTGATAGTAAACTAAAAACTGATGAAGAGCGAGAAGATTTTGCTAAGGATGAAAACAATTGGTCTGTATTACAAGATATACGTGTAGGAAATTGTTTGTTAAGAATATCCACTTTCAATATTAATTCTTCTGTTAATGATCCTTTGTTTGTAAAAATTAATATTCTTGATTGTGAAGAAATGTTTTGCGTTGAGAATATTTCAGGATGTGATGAAGTAGAAGAATTGGCTTGTGATTATTCAAGTGAATATGAAGTAGCAAGATATTTGAGAGAAATAAAATATTAGGAGTTGGTATTAAAGGAGTAATTGATATGGGAATAATTTTAATATTATTAATTTTGACGGTAGTATGCTTTATTGTAGCTTTAATGGTTAATGATAAAAAAAGCATATGAAAGAATTATTAAAATAGAAGAAGATTGGAGAGTGTGAATTAAATGAGAAGTTTAGAGATAGCTGATGAATGTTTGCAACAAATAAAAAAAAGTGGTGAATGTTATATTGAAGATTTTGAATTAGAAACAATTAAATATGATTTAGAATTTTTAAAAGTTTTAATAGAGCATTTGTCTGTAGTTGAAGAACAATTTGATGTAGATGAAGTTATTAATAAATTGGTTTTAAATGATATTAATGAAGCAACTGATTTTAAAACATATAAAACAGCTTTGGAATATATTAATAAGTATGGAGTTAACAATGTCTATAGTTAAAAATAAAGAAACAGGAAAATATGATGTTAGATATCGTTATAAAGATTTTAAAGGTAAATCTCATGCGACTACTAAAAGGGGCTTTGAAACAGAAGATCTTGCTTTGAAATATTTTTACCAGGTAAAACTTAATAATCTTGATTTACAAAAGGTTAAATTGAAGTTTAAAGATTTATATATGTTATTTATTAATGATTGTAAGCTTTATTTAAAATATTCTACTATTGAGAGTTTTTCATATATTTATAAAAAATATTTATTTATTTTTGGTGATTTAGATATTTACAAGTTAACTCATGATTCTATAGATAAATATATAAAAGATTTATATTTTAATGGGATTAGTAGTAAACGAATTAATAAAGTTATTTCTTTATTAAAAAAAATTTATTCTTTTGCAAACTTAAAGGAAAATATAAATTATGATCCTACAGCAAAATTAGAAAAAGTAAAATCTTTTTCAAAGTACGACAGTAAAGTTGATTTTTATACATTTGATGAATTTAATTTGTTTATTGATTCTTTTGATCCTGATGATTATATTTTTAAAGTTGCTTTTATGACCTTATACTACTGTGGATTGAGATGTGGCGAATTGCAAGCTCTTGATGTATCTGATGTTGATCTAACAAATAGTGTATTACATATAAATAAAAATTTTATGAGAAAATCAAAAGGTGATTATGAAATTGTATCTACAAAAACTGCTTCTAGTAATTCTATAGTTCATATCCCTAAAATATTGAAAAGTGAATTGGAGAATTATATTAATTTATACGATTTGAAACAAAATAATCCTTTGTTTTCATATAAGAATGAAAGATTAAAAAGTAGAACAATAGATAATAAAAAAAACAAATATTGTGATAAAGCTAATCTTAAAAGAATTAGGATCCATGATTTTCGACATTCTTTTGCTAGTTTAGTATATGAGTTGAGTAATTATAATTTTAGCGAAGTTGCAAAAAGACTAAGACATAAAGATACAGCAACTGTTATGAAAACATATGTTCATGTTTTTCCAAATAGAAAAAACGAAGTTGATAATAAGTTAGATTCATTATAGTTTGTAGTCAATTTTGTAGTCACAAAGTAAAATTTAAAATAAAAACCTAGATTTCTCTAGGCTTTTTTTTATTATTGGCTGGGACACTTGGATTCGAACCAAGGAAATGGGAGATTCAGAGTCTCCTGCCTTACCGCTTGGCTATATCCCAATGACTATTGTATTATAGCACTTTTTTTATAAAAAAAGAAATATTATAAACGAATATAACATATATATTAGTAGGAGGAAAAAAGATGAAAGAAGTTACTAATTTTTTTGATTCATTGCCTTATATAGTAAAAATCATTCTTGCCTTACCTGTATTTGATGGCTTATGTTATGGAATTTATCGTATCTGTAAAGGTCACTTAATTTCAGGAATTGTTTGGATCTTTTTAGGGTTTGCAGTAGTAGGTTCAATCATTGATCTTTACACTTTAATTACTGAAAAGAAAGTTACTGTTTGGGCAGACTAAGAAGACACAAATGTGTCTTTTTATTTTTACTTTAATGTATAAATATTTTATGTTAATATATTTATGCATGAGGTGATTTTTATGAAGACTATTATATTTGATTTTGATGGGACTTTAACTAAAAAGAATAATGAAATATGGAGAAATATATGGAGAGAAATAGATGCTCTTGATATAGATGATATGCTATACAAAGAATTTGAAAAAGGCGAAATAGATTATGAAGAATGGTGTAAAAAGATTGAAAAAGTTTATATAGATAAGAAATTATCTAAAGCTACTTTAGATAAATTAATCAATAACATTGAAATGATGGATGGACTAGAAGAAACTTTAAAAGAGTTAAAGAAAAGAAATTATAATTTATGTATTTTAAGTGGTGGTATTAACTATGTTATTAATTCACTTTTAAAAGATAATATAAAATATTTTGAAGATATTAAATGTAATACTTTTACTTTTGATGAAAACGGGCTTTTAAAGAGCATTAATCAAGAAGATTCTGATGAAGAAGGTAAAGCTAGATACATAAAAAAATATATGAAAACTCATAATTATAAACCTAGTGATATTGTTTTTATTGGAAATGGTCATAATGATAGATTTGTTTCAAGTACTGGATGTCACACAATATGTTTAAATCCTAATCATGTTAATTATAAGGATACTAGTATATGGAGTCACTATATTGAAAAGAGTGATAATCTAATGGACATATTAAAAGTTATAGATAGTATAAAAGAGGTTAAACGTTAATCTAACCTCTTTTTATTTACTTTCTAAATCCGCCTGGTCTTTGTCCTGGGTTATTTGATGGAGGATTACCTGGGTTATTACTAGATGTAGATGTCCCTACACGTGTAATAGTACTATTTATTGTAAATGTTGCTACTAAAGTAGATCCTTCATATATTTTATATGTTTTGTCTTTTCCTAATTCAGGAGTAGATATAATTACCGATTGAGATGTTTTACTAGTAGTAAATGAGAATATTTCATTGTCATCATTATCTTTTAGTGAAAGCTTTGTATTTGCTGATATGGATGTTGATTTAGCATATGAAATTACATATTGAGTAGAGTTACTAGCAGGAGTTTCTACCATGCCTAAACTACCAACTGAGAAGATATATCCACCTTTTACTAGAATTCCTGTTTCAGAATCCATTGCACTATCTCCTCCACTAGTAGGCCCATCTATATAAAGGTACCCACCAGATATTTCTATATTACCATTTGAATCTAGTCCATCTCCTGATGCATTTATATATGTTTTTCCACCCTTTATAAGAATATATAATTTTTCATCAGTTAAATCACTTGCTGCATTTATTCCATCATCACTAGCATATACCTCAATGTTAGTATTATCTCCTGATATTTGAATCTGTGCTCCTTCAATTCCCTCATAACAAGTTAATACTTTAATTGTACCACCTTTAATATCTACTAATTTATCAGCAGTAATTCCATCATCTAAAGTATTTATTTCAAAAATACCTGAATTAATTATTATATTTCCATAATTAACATGAAGCGCATCATCACTACTATTAATATTAAATGTTCCTGAGTTAATTATTAATGAGTAATCTCCACTAGTTACACTAATTTCATTAGATTCATCATCTGTATACTTAATTTCTCCAACTTTTATTCCTTTAGAGCTTTGGATCATTGCATATAAAGTAGAATTAATTCTTTCATCACTTGCTACTTTTTTATATGTATTATTTACTTTTATATATCTAAAATCATCATCTTCTAAATCATATGTTTCTTTATTTTCATTTGTTTTTTCTACAAATGTTGCATTAGTTGTTATATTGTAATTTCCTCCATCAACAATAATATAAGTGTCAGCTTGCATTCCATCACCTTCACCTACATAAGTATAATTAACATTATTTAAATAGATGTATCCTTCTTCTGTAGTATAACTTGTTGTATCATCATCACATTCTGCATTTAAACCATCTTTACTAGCACTTGTAACATTAATAGTAGCATCTTTTGCTATTATTACTTTTGCACTAATAGCGTGGTTATTGCTATTAATATTTAAAGTAGCATCTACTAATTTGAATGTTTTACTAACTTTAATAGCATTCTTACTATTAGAAATAATATTTAAAGTTCCTGATCCATTAATTATAAGATTTCCTTTTACATGTATTGCATTAACGCTATCACCACTAGAAGTTATATTATTTATAGTATTTTTCATTACAGTTATAATAAGATTTGATTTTTTATTTGTATTACTAATTGCTATACCATTACTATTAGTAATATTTACTCCATTTAAAAATAAATGAACTGTTTGATTGTTACCTACTGTAACTACTATACCTTCATTAATTTCACCACTTAAAATGTAATTACCTGCTTCTGTAATAGTGGTACCAGATATACTTGAAGCACTATTACTACTAGTATTCCCGCTAATTTCTACTAAATCACTACTATCAACAGCACTCTCCAAACTACTTTCTAACTCATCTTTAGAAGTTTCTACTACTTCACTAGCAGTTCCTCCTCCACCTAAATAATCACCAGGATTCACAAAACTATTACTTGGTTTTTCTTCTGTGTTACCATTATTACCTTTAGAACATCCAGAGACTAAAAGTAAAGCACATAATATACACAATAATGTTTTCTTTTTCATAATAAATTCCTCCTATTACTACTTTTAGTATAGGATTTATTTCTTAAATAAAACTTGAAAGGTAAAAAATTATCTTCTATAACCTTTATTATTTTTAAATGTTCCCTTACTTCTACCTTTATTATTTCTAGTATAGCCTTTCATTTTTAAAATATTTTGAATACTTTGACCACTAGTTTCATTATATTCTCCCATTGCTAAAAAATGAGTAGAACTTATTTCATCTTTATTTTTTCCAAAGAATTCAAATTCAATAGAATCCAAATCAAAAGTTGGATCAAAATAGTATGCTTTGTTTTTTAAATATATCTTACTTATTTGATGATTACTTAAAACTGTTCTTCTAAAATCTACTTGTTTAGCACTACAATAGGCAGGAAGCGCTACTACATTTACAAGTGAACATAAATAGTTAAATAAACCTGATACACCAACACATACACCTTTTTTATAATATAAAGT
>CAKORZ010000068.1 GCA_934101685.1 uncultured Bacilli bacterium | reverse complement strand
ATATGTAGGTTTTAGCATACCCTTCATAGCAGCTTCTATTTCTTCTACTAAAGCATAAATAATACGATGTAATCTAATATCAACTTTTTCTTCTTCAGCTTTCTTTCTAACAACAGCATCAGGTCTAACATTAAATCCATAAATAATTGCTTTAGATGCACTTGCAAGTAATACATCTGATTCAGTAATAGCACCAGATTGTGCTCTTATAACATTTATTTTAACTTCATCATTACTTAATTTTAATAATGATTGTTTAACTGCTTCACTAGATCCTTCACTATCTGCTTTAATTATTATATTAATTGTTTGTACATCTCCACCTTTAATTTGGTTGTACAAATCTTCAAGAGTAACACTAGTATTACCTCTTCTATCAGATAATGTTTTTTCTGTTAATCTCTTTTCTGCAACTTCACGTGCTTTCTTTTCATCTTTGAAAGCCATGAACTTATCTCCAGCATTAGGAACTTCACTAAGTCCTGTTATTTCAACTGGAGTACTAGGTCCAGCTTCTTTAATAATTTTTCCAGAATCATTACGCATTTGTCTAATCTTACCAAACATAGTTCCAGCAACAATACAGTCACCATGTTTCAATGTTCCATTTTGTACTAATAGTGTTGCTACAGTTCCTCTACCTTTTTCAAGTTTAGCTTCAATTACTGTACCATATGCATAACGAGATGGATTAGCTTTATATTCTTCTAACTCTGCTATTACTAGTAATGATTCAAGTAAGTCTTCAATACCTTGTCCTGTTTTAGCACTAACTTTACAGAAGATATTGTTTCCTCCCCATTCTTCACTAATAATACCTATTTCACTTAATTCACTATATAATCTATCAAGATTAATTCCAGGTTTATCCATCTTATTAACTGCTACTAAAATAGGAACACCTGCAGCAGTAGCGTGGTCTATTGCTTCTTTAGTTTGAGGCATTACACCATCATCTGCAGCTACAACTATAATAACGATATCAGTTATTTGAGCACCTCTAGCTCTCATTGCAGCAAAAGCTTCATGTCCTGGAGTATCAAGGAAAGTAATTTTCTTACCTTTTATTTCTACTTGATAAGCACCAATACTTTGAGTAATACCACCAACTTCACCTTCAACTACTTTTGTTTTTCTAATAGCATCTAGTAAAGTTGTTTTACCATGGTCAACATGTCCCATGATAGTAACAATAGGTGGTCTCTCTACTAAATTAGCAGGATCATCTACTATCTCTAAATCTTCAAAATTTTCTTCACTAACATCTTTTTCAACTTTTAAATCATAACCATAATTCATACAAACTAATTCTGCTAAAGAAACATCTAAATCAGAATTTATAGTAACCATTTTACCTTCCAAAAATAAGAATTTAATAACTTCAGTTGGGCTAACTCCAAGGTCTTTAGCTATTTCTTGAACGCTTTTACTGCCTTTAAAAACAATTACTTTTTCCCCTTCATTAACTTTATTAACTGGCTTTTTCTCAAAATTAGAAGTTCTTTTATCATAATTCTTATTATTATTTTTCTTCAATTTGATCACCATTCCTTTCTAAATTTTCTTTAAATTTTTTACTTAAGTTATAATCTTTTATTCCTATAGCGCTAACTAAGTCAACCCTTCCAATTGCTTTAGTCATACTTTCTTTATCTAAACAAATTAAATACTCACATTTGTAAAAGCTACATTTATCAATAATTTTCTTTTTTGAGTTATCACTTGCATCATTTGCTACAACTACTAAACAAACTTTTTTACTTTTTATATCTTTTAAAAGTGTTTCTCCATAGCTTATTTTACCTGCACATTTACAAATACCTAAAGTATTTAAGCATTTATTCATTAACTAATTTCCTTAGTTCATCATATATTTCTTGCTCTATTGTGCATTCAAGTGCTCTTGATAAACAATTCTTTTTAATTGCTATATCAATTGCTTCATTACTTCTTTTTAAATAAGCCCCTCTACCATTTGCTTTACCTGTTAAATCAATGAATACTTTTCCTTCATTATTTTTAACAATTCTAATGAGTTCTTGTTTTGGAAGTCTCTCATTAGTAGCAATACACTTTCTTAATGGAATCTTTTTCACTAATTAGTCCTCATCGTAGTATTTATCATACTCATCATAATCTACATCATCATAGTAGTTGTCTTCTTCGTTCTCATCATCAAGTTCTTTTAACTCATCATCAGTATAAACTGGCATATAAGATCTAGCTTCTTCTGTTTTCTTCTTAAGATCTTCAAGTTCTTTAGAAGACATAACATTTCTTTTAACTTCTTTATTATCTTCATCTTTTTTCTTCTTGTTATTAGATTGAGAAGTTCTTGTATCATCTTTTTTAGATGGTTTAACATTATCTTCTTTTAAGAACTTAGGCATTCTAAGTGGTTTATCACTCTTAGGTTTAGTTTCAGTTTTTGTTTCTACTTTAACTTCTACTTTTGTAGGTTGTTCTTCTACTACTTTTACAGGAGTAACGCTAACTTCTTCTTTAACCTCTTCTTTAGTTTCTTCTACCTTAGGTTCTTCTTCAGTCAAACTATATTCATAATTAGCTCTAGCTTGATCAACAGTAGTATATTCAATACCTTCTGCTACTGCGTTAGATAATGTTTTAATATCAATCTTATAACCTGTTAAATTAACAGCAAGTCTTGCATTAATACCTTTTTTACCAATTGCTAGTGAGAAACTATCATCTTTTACTACGGCAATTGCACTCTTACCATCTTCACTAATGCTAGCACCAACAACTTCAGCTGGTTTTAATGCTTCTGCAATATAAAGAACAGGATCACTATAATAATTAATTACATCAATTTTTTCTCCCATGATTTGGTTAGAAATCTTTTGAACTCTTAATCCTTTAGGGCCAATACATGCTCCAGTTGCATCTACATCTTTATTTCTTGAGAATACAGATACTTTTGCTCTATCTCCAGCAACACGTGCAATGTTTTTGATTTCTACTGTTCCATCATAAATTTCTGGAACTTCTGCTTCAAATAATCTTTTTAAGAATCCAGGAGCACTTCTAGAAATGATAACTGCAGCGCCTTGAGAACTCTTATCTACATCTACTACATATGCTCTTATTGCTTGTCCTACTTTAAATGTTTCTCCAGGAATAGTATCATTGATTTTCATAACAGCATTACTTTTACCTACATTTACTAAAATAAAACTAGGTTCAATTCTATCAACTGTTCCAACGATAATATCATCTTTTCTATCAATATATGCATCATAGATAGTTTGTTTTTCAAATTCTCTTATTTTTTGAGTTAATACTTGTTTAGCTTGTAATGCTGCAAGTCTTGTTAATGTATTAGGATCTACAGGAATTTCTAATACTTCTCCAACCTTGATATTAGGGTTTACTTTTTTAGCATCTTCTAATTCGATTTCAAATAAATCATCTTGTACATCATCTACTACATTTTTTAATTCATATAGTTCGATTGTACCTAAATCACCATTAATATCAGCTCTACATAATACATCTGGATCAGTATTCTTTTTATATGCTTTTTCTAAAGCTTCTTTTAAAGCATCTAATACAACCTCTTTAGATATTCCTTTCTCTTGTTCAAATGCATCTAAGGCATTTATTAATTCTCTAGCATTCATTTTTACTTATTTTCCTCCTATTAAATCTTATATGTCAAATGTGCTTTTTCTATTATCTTAAATGGGATATTAACGACTTTTATACGTCCTTTAAGATTAATTTGTAGTTTTATACCATCTTCATCTACTTCTTTTAAGTCACCAACAAGTTCATCATATCCACTAACTAATTCACTAGTTAATACTAAGATATACTTATCAAGAGCATTCTTATAGTCTTCTAACTTTTCTAGCTCTTTTTCTCTACCACTTGAAGTAACTTCTAAATAGTATTCATCTGGGATTGGGTCTTCTTTGTCTAATAGTTCAGATAGCTTTTCACTTACTTCTACACAAGTATCTAAATCCATTACATCATTTTCTTTTTCAATTAAAACCCTAAGATAGTTTTCACCATCTTCTTTCTCATACTTTAAATCATAAAGTATAAGATTTTTTTCTTTTATTACTGGTTCTACAATCTTCTTTAATTTCTCCTCTAATGTCATTTTATCCCCCCATTTAAAGAATAAAGAGAGGTCTCCCTCTCTTCAACGTCTATATCTTAACATTAATTATATAAATTATCAAGAAAAAAGAGATATTAAATATCTCTATATTAATTGTTATTACAAATTTTTATAAACTCTTTAAATAATTCATTAACATATTGTTCATTCATTAATAATTCTGGATGCCATTTTATTCCTAAAACAAACTTTTTATTTTCTAGTTCAAAACTTTCAACTAATCCATCATATGAATAAGAGGATATTTTAGCATATGGCTCTACCATTTCTTTAGTAGCAATCATTGAATGAATACTATTAACATCTACCTCTTTTTTACCAATGATTTTGTGTAAAACTGTTCCTTCAGTTAAATAAACTTTATGTCTATAATTTATATCATATATATCATGCTTCTTTTCTTTATCTAAAATAACATCTGTTCCTATTGCTCTTAAGATATTATTAAATCCAGCACATATTCCTATTATTGGCTTATCAAGTTCAATAATTTTTTTGGCTAATTCTATTTCATAGTTACAACTGTATAAACCACCTTGTAATATAAATCCATCGCATAATTCTATTTGTTTATATAAATCTTCTTTTTCTTCATCACTTAAAATCTTATCATCTTTTATATCATTATCATTAAAATCCAATGTAGATTCTGTTGGTAGTAGCATTATAGCAACGCCACCATTTTTTACAACTAGATATTTCATCAACTTCATCTATCCTATGCCATAAGTCATCATTTTCTTTTGGTTCAACTTTTCCAATTATTCCTATTATTGGTTTATTTTTCATAATTATCTCCTATATATCAAGTTTTGGCATACTTGCTTCATATACAGGAGCATAACTCATTCGATGATGCTTTGTTATCCCATATTTTTCAAGTGCTAATAAATGATCTTTAGTGCCATATCCCTTATTTTTTTTAAAGTTATACATTGGATATTCTTTATCTAATTCTATCATTATATCATCTCTTGTAACCTTAGCTATGATTGAGGCTGCTGCTATTGAAAGAGACAAGGCATCACCTTTAATTAATGATAATACTGGTTTATCTATATTTTCTAGCTTCATTGCATCTACAAACACTGCATCACAATCATTATTTACATTTCTAACTATCTCTTCCATGCCTTCTTTAGTTGCCATGTATATATTAAGCTTATCAATAGTTTCTTCATCAATTATATTTACTTTAACTGTTAAAGCATTATCCATAATTACTTTAAATAACTCTCTTCTTTTTTTATCACTTAATTTTTTAGAATCATTGATTTCTGTATTATTAAAGTTAACGGGTAATACTAC
This sequence comes from uncultured Bacilli bacterium, assembly GCA_934101685.1. Taxonomy (GTDB): domain Bacteria; phylum Bacillota_I; class Bacilli_A; order RFN20; family DUOF01; genus CALVUJ01. The sequence continues at coordinate 1,585 of CAKORZ010000068.1, read as the reverse complement.
TCCTGCTATTACTAAAGGTCCTGCAAGTGGTCCTCTACCAGCTTCATCAATTCCTAATATCTTAATATATCCTTTTGCTCTAAATTCCTCTTCATACTCTAAAGATGCCATAATCAACACCAACTCTTTCTACACACAACTTACATATTATACCTTCTTTAAACTCTTTAAGTAACAAATATTTTGCTTTATCTTCATCATATTTACCATTACTTAGTAAAAGATTTCTTCTTTTTGCTATATTAACAAAAATATCATCATCTAAAGTTTCTAAATCGTATCTTTTCTTTAATGGATCACTATAATTTTCTTTTAAAAAGTTATAACATATTTTACTTAATTCATCGGTATTTAGAATTTCTTCTTTAATTGTCCCTATTAGTGCTAATTTAATACCAATAGTTTGATTTTCAAATTTAGGCCACAATACTCCTGGAGTATCTAATAATTCTATATTTTCTGTTTTTACCCATTGTTGAGATTTAGTAACTCCTGGTTTATTACCTGCTATTACAGCTTTTCTTTTAGCCATTTTATTAATAAAGGTAGATTTACCAACATTAGGAATACCTACAACCATTGCTCTAATAGTTCTATTTTTTATTCCTCTTTTAGCGTCTCTTTCAAATTTAAATTTCATTAAATCATTACATGCATTTATAATTTCTTTTAAATTAAATCCATTAACTAAATCTTGAACTACTACTTTTACATTATTATTAGAAAAATATTTAACCCATTCATTAACTACATTAATATCTGCATAATCTTTTTTGCTCATCACTATTAGTCTAGGTTTATTTATGTTAACAAGTTCTGGATTTCTACTAGATAAAGGTGCGCGTGCATCTACTATTTCTATAAGCATATCAACCATTTTTTGCTTTTCGTATATTTCTTTTAATGCTTTAACCATATGTCCTGGAAACCAGTTAATATTTGTTTTATTTTCCATTTTTTTCACTTCCTTTATCTATTTTTAACTATGTAATATCCACCTTTATCTGCTCCTATTCTTTCTACAATTCCATTGTCCATCAATTTTTTTAAATTGTATTTAACACCATCAGGAGTTATTTTTAAATAGTTAGCTAATTCATTCCTTGTGATTTTTGGATTATCATTTATTAATTCTATTATTTTTTTCTGATTACTATTCAACTTAATTTTCTGGGTAGTTTTCTGGGTAGTTTTTTCTAATGAAGAATTTATACATTTGAGCATAAAACTTATAAACACATTAGCATTGCCATTTATATGACAACTTTCAATTGCTTTATAGTAATCTTTTTGATGTATATATATTTCTTCTTCAATTGGAATATATGCAAATTTAGAATTCCAACTAGTTAAAATCAAAGTAACCCAAAAGCGTGCAATTCTACCATTTCCATCACTGAATGGATGTATATATACAAAATAATAATGAAATAATGCTGATAAAACTAATGGGTGAATGCTTTTTTCATTTTCATTAATAAATTCAAATAAGCTTTTCATAAGAGACGGAACAAGTATTGATTCTGGTGCGGTAAAAATAATTGTTTTTCCTTTTTTAACACCCTCTCCATGGTTTCTATAATAT
>CAKORZ010000067.1 GCA_934101685.1 uncultured Bacilli bacterium | reverse complement strand
AGAGAAATTATTAATAGTACCCCTAATATTTATGATTATAAGTGTTTAGATTTTGTTAGAGATTTTGATTCTTATTTAGAGTTTGAGAGAAAACACTTTTCTAAGAAATTAGGGTTTTATAAGACAAATGAATTTAGAACTGTAGAGTTAAAAGAAATAAAGAGAAGTATGGAAACTAATAAGAAGTATGAAGATTTTTTATATTTTGATGATGGAAATAATTATATATATGTTGATTATGATGAGACTACTAGTGAATCATTTAATAAGGTTATTGCAGTGGAATTTGTTGTTAGTATTAATAAAAGTGAGGGAGCATATAGTAATTTACAATACTTTGTTAGTCAAGAAATAGAGTTAGCAAATGAATTAGAGGCTTTAGAAAATGATAAATTAAAAAATGATGGTAATGAACTAGAGTTTAGTTTTAAAACTAAAAGAATGGGTAGTTTACTTAAACCACTTGAAAAGATTAGTGAAGATAGTGATACTATAACATTTTCTTTTTCTAAGTTTTGGAGTGATGAAGATAGCGATTTAAGCTATAGTTTTGCTAGAGTTAGCGATTATATTACTAGTGCATTTGGTGAGAGACCTTTGCTTGTTAATATTGCTAGTGGAGATGTGGCCCTTTATAAGAGAGGAAAACAAGCTTTAAAGGATTTAAAAGAAGGAAACTTGAAGAATCCAGGTATTGCTAGTTACTTATTTAACATTAGCGAATATGAAACTAGTGAAAATATTATTAATAAGGAAGATATTGAGTGGAGTAATAATTCATTAGATAAATATCAAAAAGAGGCAGTATATAAAGCTATTAATTCTAATTCTATCTTTTTACTTCAAGGACCTCCAGGTACAGGTAAAACACAAACTATTACTGAAATGGTTTACCAGTTTAATAAAATGGGTAAAAAAGTTTTATTATCTTCTCAAACACATGTAGCAATTGATAATGTAATTGAAAGATTACCTGATGAATTAGATGTTTTACCTATTAGATTAATTAATAGTGAAAGAAAAATGAAAGCTAATAAAAACTATTTGCCTGATAAATTAGTGGATAATTTTTATGAGAAAATAAAAAATAAGTATGAAAATAAAGAAGAGAATTTTAAGGCTTTTAGTAGTAAGTTAGATAATGCGTTTAAAGAAGAGGAAAGAATAAGCGATTTAATTAATAAGAATGCTTCTAGTAGGAAAGAATTAAAGAGTATTAATAATAATCTTTATTCATTAAAGGCTAAATGTAATGAAATAGATAACAAAATTAGTTTTCTTATTAATAAAATAAATGAATTTAATAAGACTATCTTTTTTATAAATGAATTTAAAAGAAATAATTATATGTTTAAAGATTATAGTGTTAATATTAGTTTAAATTTAAAAGATTTTGATTTATTAGTTAATAAATACAGAATCGAAGAATTAAGTAATTTTAATGAATACTTAAAGTATTTTTCTATTAATTATAGTGATAATAAAAACTTTATTAATGATTATAATGAGATGATTAATAAAAATATTAATTATATTAATAATTATTATAAGGAAGTTAAGGACAATTTAATTTTTAATACAAATGAACTTAATAATTTTAAGATACAAAGAAGTGAATTTAGTAAGAGTATTGATGATTTAGTTAAAGAAAAAGAGACTCTTTTAAAGAGTAAGAGTAAAGAATTTAGAGAAATAGATGAATATTTTGATTATTATTTTAATAATAAAATAGTAATGAATAAAAGACCTGTTAGTGATGAAGATTGTTTAAAGGAAATTAATAATTATTTAGTTAGTGAAAAAGAAAAATTTGAACTTGATAAGAGTAATTATAATGAGTATAAAGATATTTATGATAGTGTTATAAATTATATAAGTGAGAATAAGGATGAACTTTTAGAGAGAGACAGAGTAAAATACACTAAAAGTTTATTAAATAATAATGCGAATGTTTATAGTATTACTTGTAATGCTAATTCTAAGTATTTAGAGGAGAAAAATGATTATTTAAAGAAGTTAGGATTAGGTAATATTGAATTAAAGAATATTGATTTTGATGTTGTTATTATAGATGAGGTTAGTAAGGCTAATAGTATAGAACTTCTTATTCCTATTTTATATGGTAAGAGTATCATTTTAGTTGGAGATCATCGCCAATTACCACCTTTATTTAAGTATAAAGAAAAGATGTTTAGTGATAGTGATGATAAGGCTTTATTAAATAAGTATGAAACATTAGTAGAGAATAGTATGTTTAAAGAGTTATTTAAAAAAGCGCGTAAAAATAAATATATGTTAGTTAATCAATATAGAAGTCATGAACAAATTATGAATATTGTTAATATTTTTTATGATGATAAATTAAGACTAGGATATGGTAATGAACAAAATGAAGCTAAGAGGCATTTTTTGAATGTTAGTAGTAATAACTATAGTTTGTTTGAAGAGAATATTCATACATATTGGTTTAATTCTCATTATGATATTAATAATAATGTAAGTTATGAGAAGAAAAAGAAGAGAGGAAGTATTGTTTCTACATCTTTTTATAATGATGAAGAGATTTTTCTTACTAAAAATATTTTAAAGAAATTAGATGAGGGATATGAGAAATTAGTTAATGATGGAATTATCAAAGAACCATTTAGTGTAGGGGTTATTTCTCTTTATAAGGATCAGGTTAGTGAATTAAAGAAAGAAATAAATAAGATGAAATTTAATTATATTGATTTTAATAAGAATAAGATATCTACAGTAGATGAGTTTCAAGGAAAAGAAGAAGATATTATTATTGTTAATTTTGTTAGAAATAATAAGTCTTTTGAAACTGGTGATTTTACTAAAAAGTATGAGAGAATAAATGTAGCACTTTCTAGAGCTAGAAAGATGTTAATTATAGTTGGCAGTAAGCCTTTCTTTACTAGTTTGAAAGTAGATTTAGAGAATATGGATGATTCTAGTGAGGTTAATACTAGAAGAATATATAAAGAGATTTATGATAGAGTAGTGGGTAAGGTAGATGCTCCAAATCTTTACTTTAAGGATGGTGAGATTAATGAAAATTAATTTAGTGTCTTTTAGTGATTTTAATAGCGTTATTGAAGTGTATGATAAAGAAAAAATGGATTTATTCGTTTTTATGTTAGTTAAAATTATTGAAAAAGGTAGTAAGAAAACTATTAAAGAAGTATTGAGTGATTTAAGTGTTAGTGAAGATTTAATGTATCTTTATGAGAATAACTTTTATTATTTATTAGATAATAAGTTAATAATTAATAATAGTGATAGTGAAGATATTAATAGAGTTATAGTTAATGATGTATCATTTAGTGAGTTTGGAAAATATTGCTTAAAGAATAATTATATTCCTAAATTTAGAGAGATTAGAGATCTTAGAATTACTTATAATATGTTAGATAATAAGTTTGTTAGTGATAGTAAGATTAATGATTCTAGTAATGTAGTGGTTATAGATAAGAATGTTAATTTTTTAAATCTTATTAATGATAATAAGCAGGGATTAATAAACGAATATTCAGATAATTTTGTTTTAAATTATAGAAATAAGGAAGCTAATCCTTATTATTATGAAGTTAATGTTAATAGTAGTAATCTTAGTGAAGATTTAAAGAAGTATTTAAAAGATAATAGGGTAATACTTAGTGATAATAAGTTAATAGAGGAAAAGGATAAAGAGTTTTTAAGTAGTAATTTTAAGTGTATGTTAGTTTATGTTAATGGGGATAATTTAGTTAATAGTGATTATTATCTTATTAGTGATGATAGTAAGGAATTTAAAGTAGAAGATAACAAAATATATATTAATAATATTAATGAATTTAATGATTATTCTTTTGTTAGTTTAGATAAGGAAGTAGTGGGGTATAAAGCTAGTAAGATATTATTAGATGATAAAGAGGCTAGTGTTGTTTCTAGAAATAAATTAAAAGATAATAAGAGTGATATTAAAAAATATTTAGTTAAAAATAGAGATAAGTTTAGTGATTTAAAAATAGTTAATAAAGTAATTGATTTATTATAATTAAGGAGGTGTTAAAATGAATAGTTATGATGTTTTAGGGGTTAATAAAGACTCTAGTGATAAGGAGATAGAAACTTCATATTTGGATCTAAAGAAAAAGTATGATCCTAGTTTTAACACATCAATTCATGCTTATAAGAAGTATAGAGAAATTATTAGGGCTTATGAAGATATAAAAGATGATAAAAGAAGAAAAATGTATGATTTGAAAGATGATAATAATATTAGAGTTAAGGAAGATATAGAGTATAAATTATATGATTATAATAAAGAAGATAAAGTAATTAAGAAAAGTAGTATTGATTATAGTAGCGTTACTAATAATGAAGAAACTTATTTAAAGAATATTATAATTAATGAAAATATTAGTTATTTATATTATTTATTAAATTTAAATTATAGTGTTACTTATAAGAGAAAAGTTAAATGTGATGAGTGTAAAGAGTTTACTACTTGTGATTTTTGTGATGGAGAGAAAGTTGTTTATGAGGATAATCATTTAGTGTGGTGTCCAAAGTGTTTTGGTACAGGTAAAATTAGTAAAGAGTGTGATAAGTGTTTTACTTTAGGTTATAAGATTGAAGAGAAAAAACTTAGTTTTAATGTAGATGAAGAAGTTAAAGTATTTAAGGGATTAGGAGATAATTATAATGATTTTAAATCAGATTTAATTATTAATTTTAATTTTTATGATAAGGATAGTATTACTATTAAGGATAATATTATTGAGATTAAATACAACTTAAGTAATGAAGAAACTAGAAATGGAATTAATAAGGTATATGGTAACGATGAGAGTTCATTTAATTTAATTGTGCCTCCTTTTGTTAGTGATGAGTATGTTAGTGAAATTACTTTTGACGATTATGTACTAAAATTTATTTTTACAAATAATAAATATGATGGTAAAGATATTACTTATTATCTATTATTTAACAAGAAATATATTAATCATTATTTATATTTTAATAGTGATTATAGTAGTTACAGTGAAGAAAAAAATGATACATACCTTAATCAAGTACTTATTAATACTAGTTTAGTTATTAAGGGATTAGGAGAAAAAGGAAGGTATGGAGGTAATAATGGTAATCTTATTATTGAAATAGTACTTAGTGATGTTAAAGATGTTGTTTATACTAGAGATGTTGAAGTGGTAGAAACTAGTAAACTATTTAATTTATTAGGTGGAAGTAATACTATTTATAATTATGGATTTAAGGGTATAAATAGCGTTGTTTGTAAGGATGATAAGTATTATTTGCTTACGGGTACTTCAAATAAGAAAATGAAATTGAAAGATTATTTTATTATTAAATTATTAATGATTATATTATGGCTTTTAATTCCTTTATTAGCTTTAGTGTTACCATATAATGAGGGAATGTATATTACGCTAGTTAGTGTGTTAGCTTGCTATATTATACTTGTAAATTTAGTTATGGAAGTGAGGGTGTAAAGATGAAAAAATATTTTAAATATTTAATTTATAGTTTTTTATTTTTATGCCTTATTAGCTTTTTTAGTGGTAGTAAGGTAAATGCTAAAAGTACCTCTAGTAGTGTGTTTGATGTAATTGTTGGAAAAGAGAATATACTTCCTGTTCATTATTCTTTAGAGGATGATGGTGGTGTTATTAGAGAGAGAGTAAATTTTGCTGTTACTTTAATTGGAAAAGAGAAAAATGGTAGAAGTTATAGGTGGGAGCATACTTTATGTTATAAGATTAGTGGGCAAGAAGAGATGTGTGAGGTAGACATAACTAGTAAGAATGAAGAAAATAGCGTAGATATAGTTAGTAATCAAACATATAATTATACTTTTTATGATGAGGATATGCCTTTTTATAGTGAATCATTAACTTTTGAATATGTTAAATTTAAAAATAAGTTTATATGTTTAGAAGAAAATACAGAAGAGACTATTGAATTAGATGAAATGTATTTTAGTGGTAGCGATTTAGACTATAAATTTAATTTTGATATTAATAAAACGATAAAAGTAGTAGAAGCAAATGGTAAAAATTATATTAATCCATCTATTTATAATAATGGTAGCTATTATTCAGTATTTAATGCAACTTTTGTTAACAACAGTAGTTCCGATTTAGTAAAAGAAAATGCCCCAACTTATAAGTTTATTATAGAGGCATGTGGCTACCCTAGAGATCAATATGAATGCAGTAAAAATGAATATACAAGTGTTACTTCAAATGGGAGCGAAATAAGTATAACTCCATATATTGGTAACATAACTTATCCTAATGTTTTAAACAATTTAAGGTTTGAAAATAGAGCTATCCAATATGAATACGCTATATATAAAACCAAATTAGAATGTATAAGTAATTGTAGTGATAGTAGAGTTAGTAACTCTATTACCTTAAGTGAAGATACTTATTACTTTAAGTATAGTTTACCTGTAGTGGATGAAAATAACACAATTATTAACTCTTCAAATGATTCAGTTAATTATGTTAAAAATAGTGAAATTACTATTAGCGTTAATGATTCTTTATTAGGGATTGATGAAAGTAGCTTAACATATTATATTGTAAAGCCATATTCTAACTATTGCAATAGTGGAACTGTTAGTGAATATAGTTTTGAAAATGATGTTATGTTTACTATTGGTGATGGTTTAAATGGTGGATATTGTATGTATTACAGAGCAAGCGATAAACTAGGAAATACATATCAAAGCAATTTTTATATTTTTTATTTTGATAACTCAGGGCCTGAAATCACACTTAATAGTACATATGATAGTAGTAAATATTATAATGAAATAATACTTAAACCTACATTTAGTGATTATACTAATGTTAAAGAAAAATATTATTTATGGAGTAAGGAAGTAGTTAGTGAAGAAAACTATTTAGATATTAAAAATAATGGTATAAGATTTAATGATGAAATTAATAGTGATGATCTTAGTGATGGAACTTATTATTTATATATTTTAGCATTTGATTCTTTAAATAATTATAAGTATTATGATGCAGGTGCTTTTAATATTGATAAAACAGGATTAGATATTAGTGAAGTTAGCCTTTCATTTATAGGAGATAATAGTAGTTATAGTAATATTAATAAGGTTAAGGT
>CAKORZ010000066.1 GCA_934101685.1 uncultured Bacilli bacterium | reverse complement strand
AGTAGCAATTCTACCACCAAATATAGCATTCATCATTAAAGTCTCAATAGCATCTTCAGCATGATGAGCAAAAGCAACTTTATTACAACCAAGTCTTTTACAATTATCTATAACTACAGCTTTTTTTATTTTAGAGCAAATAGAACAAGGCAATCTTCCATTACTTTGCACATTTAATTTTAATATTTCATAGGCATGAGATGGTACTGCTTCAAATGGTATATTTAACTCTTTAAAATAGTTTTCAAGAGGAGATATATCCATGTTAGGAAATCCCATTTTAATATGAATACCAATTACTTCAAATTTTTTCTTTTTCTCACACATTCTTTTATAAGCATTTATCGCATACAAAAGTAAAACAGAGTCTTTACCTCCACTTACTCCTACTGCAATTTTATCGCCATCTTCAATTAAATTATAATCTTCATCAGCTCTTTTAATACAACCTAAAATATCTCTTAAATAATACATAAACATCATCCTTTAAATAACAATGCAATAATATAATAATATTAAATCTTTTTCAATTGTTTTTTTATTTAAAATGCATATATCAAAAATATTATAATTTAATAGCCATTTTTAAATATATAGTATAAAATTTTAATTGAATTTAGTTTGCAAGAAATGATTAAATAATTTTTTAAAAATTTAATGTATAAATGTTATAATAAAAATATAAAAATTGCTCAAAGAGGGTTATAAAATTTGTTTGCGTAAAAGGATTATGATAGCATAATGGTGCAAAGGCCATTAAATATAAGTGCTTTTTGCAGATGACTTTGATAAAAGGAGGGAAAAAAATGAAAGAATTCAATAATTTTTTTGAAGAGGAAGAAGAAAAAGTAGAAATCGTTAAATTTGAACAAATATACGATGCTTGCTAAGCTTTTTTGAATAAGAGCAATTAGAAAGTAATTGCTCTTTCTTTTTATTAGTAGAAAAGAGGGAAATAATGAAAAAAATAAGGCCAAGATTTTTTAAATATAAAATAAAAGTAATTAAACTAAGAATGTTAAAAAAAATATATAAATTAGATTTTGAAGGCTATTATTCTGCTAAGACTCTAAATTTAGAAAATGAAGATGTAACAGGATATGAGCCATGTTATAATTTTAAAAGATTATTAAAAAAATGTGATATTAAAAATGTAGACACTTTTTTGGATATAGGTAGTGGCAAAGGATGTGCTTTATATTATGCAAAAAAATTCCCTTTTAAAAAAATAGATGGAATAGAAATATCTTCATATTTAGCTAATGTTTCTAGGGAAAATGTTAAACTATTAAAGGATAAAAGAATGAGCATATACAATGAAGATGCAAGAAAATTTTCTAAATATGAAAATTATAACTATTTTTATATGTATAATCCATGTAAGGAAGTCGCATGTGATTTAATACTTAATAATGTTATGAAAAGTTACGAAAAAAATAAAAGAACAATAACCATCATTTATCAAACACCAAAATATAAAAAACTTTTTATAAATGAGGGATTTAAAGAAATATATAGTAATAAATATGAAAGTATTATGAGACTATATTTAAATGAGGAGGAAAAATGATGAAAAAAGAAATATTTATAGAAGAAATTAGAGAAGAAGTTACACAATGCAGAATTATTCAAATAGATAAAAAACTTAATAAAATTAAATCTGAAATAGCAATGAAAAAAGAAAAAGGAGATGAGAATAAAAGTGAGAAAGAGTAAGATAGATGAAGATAGATATATAATACCTTTCAAAAATAAATATTACGTTGTTAATGAATACACAGCTTTACTTTTTGAATTGTTAGAATCTACAAAAAAATTATCAGATTTTGAAAATAATTATGTTGGAAAGTTTGGTGGAAATAAGGAAGAAGCCAAAGAAGTTTTAAAAAAATTAGATAAAATGATAGATTCATGTGAATATTATGAAGCAAATGTTTCTTTACCAACTCCTTTAAAAGTTCAATGGAAAATGACCATGAAATGTAATTTGGTCTGCAAACATTGCTATTTAGGAGAATTAACAAATCAATGTTTTAAAAAAGAAGATTTAATGAATATAGCCAAAAAAATTAATGACTTTGGAGTCATGGAAGTAACTTTAACAGGTGGAGAGGTTTTTACTATTGATTGTATTGATGATATTATTGAATATTTTCATGATAATGAAGTAAAAATGATTATTTTCACTAATGCAACTTTAGTAGATAAACATATTGAAAGATTAGAAAAAATAAAAAACAAAGAATTAGTTAATTTTATTGTTAGTATTGATGGAACAGAATTAGCACATGATGAAATAAGAGGTAAAGGAATGTATAAAAGAACTATGGAGAATATTAAAAAATTATCTTCAATAGGATATAAAGTTTCTGTAAATATGGTTTTAAATAAAATAAATTATACAACTTTATATGATTTAGTAGGAAATTTAAATAGTGTAGGAGTTAATAATGTTCAATTATCAGAGTTAATTCCTACTGGCAGAGCTACTAAAAATATGTGCATGGATCAAGAAGACTTTAAAAAATTACAAGAAATTTTTAAAAAAATACATAAAAAATATAATTTATCTAATATTTATTATTCTGCAGAAGGAGAAAATGCGGAAAAAGATATTTATTTATTAACAGATGATAAATTGCAAAACTTAGGACAAGAGCATTGGAAATGTGGTGCCGGTATAGGAAAAGCTACTGTTTTAGCTAATGGAGATGTTGTCTTGTGTCCATTTATGGAAAAATATAAATTAGGAAATGTTATAAATGAAGATATGAAGACTTTATGGGATAACGAAACTCGTTATAAGTTTTTAAAGATGATTGCTGAAAACAATAATGGTCATCGAAAATGTATTGTTTTAAGACAATATAGTTAATTCTTGAAGAGGTGAAAATATGGATAATGAAGTAGCAGCAAAAAATTATAGTGCCTTTGGAGAATTGTTTCATACAATTTTAGAATATATGCTTATGGATAAATGTAGCATTTCAGAAACAGTTAAAATAGCAGCAAAAAGTTTGAAAGAGGCTATGTATGAAGAAATATATTTACAGAAAAATAATGAAGCAAGAAATGGAATCCAAGCCAAAGTAAGTGCTTTTCTAAGAGTGATAAGTGAAGAAATCTTAGACATTGCAAATATAGAAGATAAAAAATATTGTGACACTTTTTACAATGCATTTGCTACTTACTTGTTTACATCTCCACTATTGATACAATCAAAAGGAAAATATAAAACTTTTTATATAGATAATATTTTGCCTTCTAAATCGGATTTATCTAAAATAAAAAGCAAAAAAAATGAACTTTTTTCTAATATTTTATTTGATAATTATAAAAAGCCAAATGTATATAAAATATGTGAAATTACTACATTGATAATAATAATGATTATTAAGTTTGACATTCCGAGTGAAGAAATTTTTTACAAATGTATAAGTATGCTAAGAATGAAAGATTTTACTTTCTTTAGTGATAGTAAAGTGGTTTTTAAAAAAGCTATTTTGAAGTGGGAAAACTTTGAAAAGAAATATTTGTGTGAGGGAATGCAATATGATAGAAATGATATATTTTCAAAAACATGTAATGATATAGAAAAAAGAAATAAAGCATACACTTCAGCAGAAATTATATACTTAGTTATTGCTTGGTTTGATGGATCTGCAGTAGAAGAAACCGGAAAAGCAATAAATAGATGGATAGATGTGGTTATGGGAGATAATTTTAAGGAAGCATTTGATTATTGGAAATATTTATGGATTAGATATCGTAGAATGCCAATTGAAAATCTAACCCCCGATCAACATAATTTATATACTGTAGATAATGTTTATACAGTACCATATTTTGATGATATAGGTAGTCAACGAGTGTTTTCAAATATTTTTAGTGATGATAAAAGTTGCTTTACATTGGTATGTGGTGAGTATGGAAAAACTTCATTAATTCACGCAATTATTTCAATAATATCTATGAATAGTTCCTATGCTAATTATCGTGGTGGAAAACAAAAGGGTGTATCTAATTATTATAAAGTAAAATACGAATCATTAAAAAGAAAACTATTTGGCGATAATGATAAAAGAGATATCCTTCCACTTATTATAAATGGTGAGAATTTTAATAAATATTTGAAAAATAATAACAAAATATCTTTAATAGATTACGCATATTATATAATTAATGAATATGATTATCATCTGAATTTAACAGGTGAAAAAAATGTTAGTTGGTTTAGTAATTGGAAGGAAACATTTAATGTTGAAAAATTTTCTTCATTAATTAAGGGAGCAATTGAAGAAAAAAAATTATTGCTACTAATAGATGGATATGATCAGATGACTCCAAAACATCAAATATTATTTAATAGGATGGTTTTAGATTTTGTTAATTTTTATAATAACTCTTTCAAAATTATTGCAACGTGTTATAAAAAAGAAAATATTCCAAATAATTTAAAAATAAATTATAAAGAATACTTTATACACAATTTTGATGAAAAACAGTATGAAGAATTTATGGAAAATTTTATTTTCTATGTTCAACAAATTGAAGATAGTTTTAAATTAAAAGAAAAATTAATTGAAGCCTACAATTGTTGTGAGAAAAAAGAAATTTGTGAAATTGAAGCTAAAATAAATAAAATTATAAAAGGAATAAAAATTCCTACTTATCAAGATAATACTAAATCACTTGTTTTAAACCCAGGATATTTAACAGATATACTAATTTATAGAATGAATAATAATATAAGCTTTGATATTCCACTTTCAATAAATGAATTAAAAGATGTAACTTATTTTAAATTGTTTATTAATAATTTTTTAAGTAATACTATTAATAATGATTATATAAATATGTTTAAAATAAGAATGTTTGATGTTTTAGAAAAATTGGTTTCAAAAAATGAAATAGATACAAAAATACTTTCTTTATTTGAATACAAAGAAAATGACATAAAGAAAAATAATTTATTATATAATTCATCAAAATTAATTTATAAATTTAATTATGATAATAATACAGCTGCTCAAATAAAAGAATATATTCAGTTTATATCTAAAAATATAGGGTAACATTATGAAAAAAGTAAAGTATTTAATTATAGGTGGAGGAATCTCAGGACTTCAACTAGGAACTAAATTAAAAAAGGATTATTTAATAATTGAAAAGCAATCTTTGCCAGGTGGATATTGCAAATCTTTTTATCAAGATGGCTTTGTATGGGATTATGGTGGACATTTTTTTCATGGTAATAATATAAGTGAAAAATTTATAAATAATAAAAAAGTCATTTTAAAGGAAAAAAATACAAAGATATATTTTAATAATTTTTATATAGATTATCCTTTTCAAAATAATATTGATCAATTAGATTTTACCAATTATAAATATTGCTTAGATAAATATGAGCAAAGAAAAAAAATAAATAGAAATAATAATTTCTTATCCAATTTATATTCAGATTATGGTGAAGGAATTGTAGATATTTTTCTTAGACCATACAATGAAAAACTATATGCTTGTGATTTGAATTCATTAGATGTAGATGCTATGGGGCGCTTTTTTCCTACTGCACCAATTGATGTAAACAATAAATGTAAAAGTTATAATGATATTTATTATGCCAGTTCTAATGGAGCCCAAGAATATATTGATATGTTACTAAGAAAAATTAATAAAGATTCTATTATATTAAATTGTGAATGTTTTAAAATAGATTATTTAAATAAAATTATCTATACGACACAAGGTAAAATTAAATATCAATTTTTAATTAATACAGCACCATTTAACGAATTTTTAAAATTTATAGATGAAGAAAAATATAATAATATAATAAGCACAAAGTTTAACTATAATAAAGTGGCAATATTTAATATGGGCTTTGATAAAAAAGATGTTAATAAATATCATTGGATTTATTATCCACAAAGAGATATATGCTTTTATAGAGTTGGGTCATATAGTAATATATATGCTAATAGCGATAATATGAGTTTATATGTAGAAATAGGATTAAAAAATAATGAAGTCATTAACGAAAGGCAAAAAATAAAAGATATTTTAAAAGATTTAAAGAAAGTTGGAATTATTAAAAACCATAACTTATTGTCTTATAAATGCTTAATAGCAAATCCAGCATATGTTCATATAACTAAAGATAGTTTAAAGATTGTTAAAAAAGCAAAAGAATATTTAAAAAATTATAATATATTTACAATTGGCAGATATGGTAACTGGACATATTGTTCAATGATGGATTGTGTAGAAGAAGCAAATAGATTGGCTGAAATTATAGGATGAGGTGATATAAATGGCGAAAGTTGGTGTATTAATACCTGTTTATAATGTTGAAAAGTATTTGAAAGAGTGTTTAGATAGCATTGTAAATCAGACTTTAGATGATATCGAAATCGTAATAATAAATGATGGTAGTAAGGATAATTCTATAAATATCATTAAAGATTATCTAAATAAAGATAAGAGAATTCACTTAATAAATAAAGAAAATAGTGGATATGGAGATTCAATGAATAAAGGATTAGAATACCTTTATAATAAAAATGTTGAATATATAGCATTTATGGAACCAGATGATTATATAAATTTAGATGGGTATGAAAAATTATATAAAATAGCCAAAAAAAATGATGTGGATTTGTTACGAGCTAATATTGTTTCTATATTTTATGATAAAGATGGTAAAGTTAATTACTACAATAATAATTTGTTAAGAGAACATAGCGAACTATATGATAAATTAATAAATATTGAAGATCATAAAGAAATTTTTAATATGAACAGTAACTGTGCCGGTTTATTTAGCACAAAATTTTTAAAAGAAAATAATATTTTATTTAATACAACTCCAGGTGCATCATACCAAGAT
Organism: uncultured Bacilli bacterium; assembly: GCA_934101685.1. Lineage (GTDB taxonomy): Bacteria > Bacillota_I > Bacilli_A > RFN20 > DUOF01 > CALVUJ01. The sequence continues at coordinate 497 of CAKORZ010000066.1, read as the reverse complement.
ATAGGTTTTTGGTTTCAAAGCTATTCTTTATCAAAACGTTTATTTTTTACGGAAAATAGATTTTATCATTATAGAAGAAATCGTCCTGGTTCATCTGAAAATGTAGTTAAAAATATATATGCGATTTGTGATGAAATGGAATACATATATGATTTTTTATCCAAACATTCAGAATTAAAGGTAAAATATCATTATGAATTTTATAAAACGATGTATTTTTCTTATCGTATGGTATTGCAAAGAATAAATGAATCAAGTTGGCTAGAATTTATTAAAAAGATTGCTAGTGATTTTAAAAAAGCTATAGATGATAAAGAATTAACTTTAGAAGAGGTAAAAATGATTTCTACTGATTTAATTTCAATTATAGAATCTCCAAATAAATATTTAGAATCAAATATTGAAGAAATGAGAGAAATACATACAAGTCCCTTTTTTAAAGGTACTAATGGTATTGTTTACGCCTCTAAACCTTTAGTTTATAATGGGGTTATGAT
>CAKORZ010000065.1 GCA_934101685.1 uncultured Bacilli bacterium | reverse complement strand
GAGTTAATATCTACCCCAATTAATTTCTTACACCCTAGTTTATGCGCATATAAAAGTAATGCTCCATTATTAGTGCCTATATCTAAAATAACATCATCTTTTTTTACACTAATAAAATTACCAAGATTACATGTATCACTATTAATTCTAAACATACTAGTATCTTGATATAAATGCATATCTGTGTTTGGTAAATAATCTAATGCCTTCATTTATAAATAAACTCCATTTTAATATTATATAATTTATCTAATGTACTTTTTCTTTTACTCATACTAACACCTCTAATAATTCACACTCACTAAATATAACCCACAAGCACTAACCTTATAGTTAGATCTTTTTAATTCTTTATTATCTAATCTTTCTTTTATAAATGTTTCATCTTTTCTTCCTTTTCCTATTTCAAGCAAAATCCCCACTATCATCCTAACCATATATCTTAAAAATCCATTACCTTTAAACTTAAAAGTAATAATATCATTATTATTTTCTATTTCTATACTTTCAATAGTTCTAATATAATCTTTAACCTTTTCTTCTTCACTCGCGCAAAAATTTTTAAAATCATGTTCACCTAAAAATAGCTTACTTGCTTTAATCATTTTATTAATATCAAGTTCTTTATTATATTGATAAATGTAATCTTTTTGTATTGGATTATATTCTCCTACATTAACTAAATAATGATATTCTTTACTATGTGAACTATATCTAGAGTGAAAATCCATATTCACTTCTTCTACACTTTTAACATAAATATCATCAGGTAATAACGAATTAAAAGCTCTTTTAAAATTATCTGAATCCATATTATTATTTGTTTCAAAATTAAATACTTGATTAAGAGCGTGCACTCCTTTATCTGTTCTACCAGCACCAAAACTTTTAACTTCATAACCATGTATTTTACATAAAACTTTTTCTATTTCGCCTTGAACACTACGAAGTTTATTTTGTTTTTGATATCCATTAAAATTAACACCATTATAACTAATAACTACTTTAAAATTTCTCATAACACTACAACTCCATTTATAACTAAAATACTAGCAAGCAAAACTACAAATATTACACCACTAATAATATCTAACTTACCAGTTCTTAAATGCTTATATTTACTTCTTTCAGATTCACTATCATAACCTCTTGCAATCATTGCATTAGTAAGTTCATCTGCCTTATCAAAACAAGAAATAAATAATGGAATAATTAGACTTGTTAATCCTCTAAGTTTATCACTATATTTTCCATATTTAAAATCTATTCCTCTACTAGTTTGAGCTTTTTTAATTCTCTCCATTTCTTCTAACAAAGTAGGTATAAATCTTAATGAAATGGAAATCATTATTGCTATTTCATATACATTAATATGAAAAACTTTTAATGGTTTTAAATAAAACTCTAAAGCATAAGTTAACTCACTTGGATTTGTACTAGAACTCAAAAGTGTAGACACCATTAAAATCATTATTAATCTTAAAATAATATAAAATGTCTGGATTAGTGCTTCTTTATATATGTATGCACCTTTCCATAGTTCAAATAAAACTTCACCTTTAATAGTTAGCAAATTGATTAATAATAGAATAGCAAATAAAACCCACATATGTTTTATAATCTTTAATAAAGGTTTGAAACTTAATTTACCTATTATCATAAATAAACATAATAATAAAAATAAACATCCAAAACTTACAATATTAAAATCTAAAAAGCAAAATACTAGCAACACTACCATCATTAGTATTTTTACTCTAGCATCTATTTTAGTTAATATAGAATGATTATTAATGTATCTTCCAAAGATGATATTATTCATTATTTATCACCTCTTTTAAATCACTAATTGTCCTAATGTTATCATTATTTATATTCATTATTCTTTTTACTTTACAAACAAAAGGCTCTAATAAACTAGCATTTTCTAATATCTCTTTATTATTAAATGCCTCATCCACACTACTATCCTTTTCTATTTTTCCATTATTCATAATTATTACTCTATCAGCATATTCATAACATAAATCACTATCATGACTAATAACTATAACTAATTTCCCTTCATCTTTTATTTTTCTTATTAATGACATTGTTTCTCTAGTAGATGCAGGATCTAAAGAAGAAGTAGGTTCATCCATTATTAAAGCACTTGGATTTGATGCAAGAACTCCTGCTATTGCAACCTTTCTTTTTTCTCCTCCAGATAATTCAAATGGTGATCTTTCATAATAATTTTCATCTATTCCTACTACATTTAACGCCTTAATTGCTAACTCTTTAGCTTTCTTTTCATCTTTATAAAAATTATAAGGTCCAAACATAACATCTTTTAAAACAGTTGTTTCAAAAAGTTGATATTCACTAAACTGGAATACTAAACCAACTTCTTTTCTTAACTCATTTAGTTTTTTTTCTTTGTTATCTTTATCTAATACAAACTCTTTATCATTAAGATTTAAAGTGACACTCCCGCTTGTTGGAGTAATTAATGCATTCATATGTTGGACTAATGTAGACTTTCCACTACCAGTATGCCCCATAACAAAAACTATTTCACTTTTATTAAACTCTAAATTAATGTTTTCTAAAGCATATTTATCTTTTTTGTTATATTTAAAAGATACATTATCAAATCTAATTTTCACTACTAATCACCTGCAATCTTTTAAATAATTCTTGTTCATCATATATATATTCTTTAAATTTCAAGTCTTTTTCTAATTCAATAATTGAAGGAAGTTCTAAATTATATTTACTAATATCAGTATTATATAATTCTTCTTTATTCCCATCAAAAACAATTTTTCCTTTATCTAGAACAACAACTTTATCTGCTAATAAAGTTTCATTTTTATCATGAGTAATAGATATAATTGTCAAATTTTTTTCTTTTTTTAATCTCATTATATTATCTTTAAATTCTTTTTTACTAACAGGATCAAGCATACTTGTAGCTTCATCTAATATTAATATTTCAGGATTTAGTGCTAAAACACCTGCTATTGCACCTTTTTGCTTCTGACCACCAGACATTGCATATGGTTCTTTATCCAATAAATCACTAACTCCACATAATTTACTAACTTCATCAATTATTTCATCCATTTTATTAGGATCTACATTATGATTTTCAAGCCCAAATATAATATCATCTTTTAAGGTAGTACCTACATATTGATTATCAGGATTTTGAAAAATAACTCCTATTTTTTTTCTAATAATAGAGCTATTTTCCTTATTAAGCAAAATATTATCAATAAATATTTCTCCATCTTTAAATTCAAGCAACCCACATATTAATCTAGAAAGAGTAGTCTTACCGCTACCATTAGGTCCTATTATGCACGTATATGAATTTCTTTCTATATCAAGTGATAAATTACTAATGAATTCATTATCATCATATGAAAAAGATAATTTTTTAATCTTTACAATACTATCCATCAACATCACCCTACTATCTATATTATAATTTTAAAGTTGATTAAGCTTATTTACAATCATTTAGCCTTATTTATTAATTATTTTATACATATTTGTTAAAATATAAATAATGAAAAAAACTTTAAAAAGGAGAATACATAATGAACAAACAAATAGTTGCACCTTGCAAATTATTAAATGAACTTGGAGAACTTAATAATCCTGGATATTCAACCTCTTTAATTCAAGAATATTCTAGAAAAGATATCAAAGCTAAAAAGTTTAAAATTAAAGAATGGGATTATTATTTGATTTATAACAAAGATTATGCAGTAGCGCTTACAATTGACGATAACTCATATATGGGACTTGTAAGTGCTTCATTAATTGATTTTAAAGAAGCTAAAGAAAAAACAACTTCTTTAATTACCTTCTTTACAAATGGTAAAACAAATTTACCATCTACCTCTAAAATTGGAGATGTTTCAGTAAAAAATAAAAAAGTTAATATTGAATTTCTAAATGATGGTAAAACAAGAAACTTAAAATTAGAAATGAAAAAGTTTAATAAAGATAAATCACTAAAGTTGGAATTTTTACTAGAAGAAGAACCTAAAGATTCAATGGTAATAGCAACACCTTTTAAAGAAAATAAAAAAGCTTTCTACTATAATCAAAAAATTATAGGAATGAAAGCTAGTGGCTATGTTTTATATGGTGATAAAAAGATAGAATTTTCTAAAAATGATACTCTAGGATTATTAGACTGGGGTAGAGGTGTCTGGACATATAAAAACACATGGTATTGGGGGGCTGGACAAGGCTATGTAAACAATAAACTAATAGGTTTTAATATTGGTTATGGTTTTGGAGATACAAGTAACGCTACTGAAAACATGATATTTGTTGATGGTATAGCGCATAAACTTGATAAAGTTACTTTTAATATTCCTAAAAATGAAAAAGGGAAAGATGATTTCTTAAAGCCTTGGACATTTACTTCAAATGATAAAAGGTTTGAAATGGACTTTACTCCTATAATAGATAGAAAAGCTAAAACAGATATAGGAATAATATGTAGCGATCAACACCAAGTATTTGGCAAATTCACTGGCACTATTATTTTAGATGATGGTAGTAAACTAGAAATAAAAGACTTTATAGGTTTCGCAGAAAAAGTATTTAATAAATGGTAAGGATTACTCCTTATCATTTTTTTTACTCTTTTTATCAATAAAAACTAAAAATGGATAGGAAATAAAGTTGCCTACTAAATAAACTATTTTCATAATAGTATTACTATACACTTTAGAATTTATATCACTATAAATAAGTATTTGTTCTATTAATATAAATAAACTTGTAAGCAAAATCATTAAATTAACTATATCAAAAATTCCCTTTAAAATTAAAGGAACATTTCCATTAAAAACAGAAATAGAAGTTATCAAAGTAACAATCATGCTAATTATAAAGTAACTTGTATAAATACCCGCTATTCTTTTAAATTCTAAGTTTCTTCTTTCTAATATATACAAAATTAATGGAACTATAACAAACACTAAAGACTTAATTAAAACATATAAAAAAGAAGTAAAATTAGTTATATATACATAACTAGTAAGAAAAGAAAATAACATAGAAATTATAGATAAAATCATAATAGATAATTCTAAATCTAATCTTAATACTGTTTTATTCATAATAAATCCTCCTAATAAATCATATTATTAAAAAGAAGAATTATGCTATTTATATACATTTTAAGTAGACCATCTATTTATTATTTTAAGATAGTGTTATAATTCTAAATAGGAGTGTGATATCATGAAAAAGTTATCTAAATTTATGATGATTATATGCTGTTTATTCTTATTATGTGGGTGTAATGTCTATATCTATAATTTCGATAAAGATAATACAAATAATAATGGAAACTCTGAAAATCTAACTGACTCAGGTTCAGGAACTACAATAATTGAAAATAACACTAATTATCAAGGATTTATAAATTACACAGATAAAGCACCAGATACACATACATCTTGGTCAGTAATATATGATAAAGTTATTTCTTCAGTAGTAACCGTTAGAAATATTGCAAATAGTCAAATTTCCGCTACTGGAAGTGGTGTAATCTTTGCAGAAGATAGTATGACTAATGGCTATGCTTATTTATTTACTAATGCCCATGTTGTTGAAGGATCTAGTGAAATAGAAATATTGCTTTATAATGGCATATTAGTAAAAGGCTCTCTTATTGGATATGATAGAAATGAAGATGTAGCTGTAGTAAAAATAGCTAAAAGAAGTGATTATTCAATAGCCACTCTTAGAAGATCATCTACTTTAAAAATAGGTGAAGAAATCTTAACAGTTGGTAGTCCTTTAGGAGAAAAATATTCAGAAACTGCTACTTCAGGAATCATATCTAATTTAAATATTGGAATAACTCCAGATAACTCATCTGTTGATTTATACTTAATTCAAATTGATGCCGCACTAAACCCTGGAAATAGTGGTGGTCCTTTATTTGATAATAATGGTAATCTTATTGGTATTAATACTATGAAACTATTAAAATCTGGAACAACAACTAATGTTGAAAGTTTTAACTATGCTATTCCTATTTCTCATTTTGAACTAGTAGCGTCATACTTACTAAAAGGATCTTTATATTATCGTCCTTTTCTTAATATCACTATTGTTGATATAAGATATTTAAGTACTAGTGATAGAGAAAAATATAGTTTACAAGTAAGTAATGGTTTGCTTTTACTAACTATTGATGCAAAAAGTCCACTAAATGGTAAAGCAACTACAAATCAAGTTATAACTCATATTGAAGGAATAAAAATAAATAAAGCTACTGATTTTAGTGTAGAGCTTTTAAACTATGCTCCAGATGATACTATTACACTTACTGTTTGTAATGCTGATGGAACAAACTCACATGATATAGAAATTACTTTAATTAAAAGATAATTTAGTTAAATATTTACCTATTAAAATATTATTTTGTTTTAACTCATAATTAATTAAAATAGAATTATCTGTTATTTCAATTTTATTAGCTAAAGTGGTGATTTTAAATATATAATCACCATTTTTTATTTCTCCAATATCTTCTTTATTAACTCTAAAATTATAATGAGAATCATTACAATATATTTCTACTTTATCTTTTATAATAATGTATTTATACCTTATATTATCTGATGTAAAATAAACTACTATTTCATTTTCTTTTTTATAATAACCTCTACCTGATATAACTGTAGTTTCACATTTATTATTAATTTCACTAGTAATAACTAATTCACAATCAATTATTTTTTGCACTTAAATCACCTTTTCTATTATATCATTAATTGTATATATTTAATATATTTTCCCATACTACTTATAGGTGATAAATATGAAAAGAATAATTAAATTTATAGGTTGCTTTATTTTAATTTTTTCTATTTTCACACTATCATTAACCTTTCTAATACCATCTCCCACCTTAAATAAAACTAATTATATAGAAATATACGATAAGGATGATAATTTAATATATAGTGAATTATATAATAATAAAAGTGACTACATTAACCTAAAAGACTTAAATTCATATACTTATAATGCATTTGTTGCAATCGAAGATAAAAATTTTTATAAACATAAAGGTTTTGATATTCTAAGAAACATTAAATCTTTCTTTGTAAACTTATTTTCTTTTTCAATAAAAGAAGGGGCCAGTACAATAACACAGCAATATGCTAGAAATACTCTTTTGACAAATAAAAGAACAATTGATAGAAAGCTTAAAGAAGCCTTTTACACTATTCAAATTGAAAGAAAATACTCTAAAAATCACATACTAGAAGGTTATCTTAATAGTTTATACTTTGGTCATGGTTTAACAGGAATAGATAGTGCCTCTAAATACTATTTTAACAAGTCTCCCTATGAATTAACAATTGCTGAATCCGCCATGTTAGCAGCTATTTGTAATGCGCCTTCAATCTATTCCCCATCTATAAATATAGATAAAGCAATAAATAGGCAAAAATATGT
>CAKORZ010000064.1 GCA_934101685.1 uncultured Bacilli bacterium | reverse complement strand
TTACACGATGGACCACCTTATGCTAATGGTGATATGCATATAGGACATGCTTTAAACAAATCATTAAAGGATTTTGTTGTTAGATATAAAGCAATGTGTGGTTTTTATACACCATTTGTTCCAGGATGGGATACACATGGTTTACCAATTGAAAATGCTGTTATTAAATCTGGAGTAAATAGAAAAACTACTGAACCAAGTGAGTTTAGAAGAAAATGTGATGAATATGCTCATGTACAAGTTGAAAAGCAAATGAAACAACAATTAGCACTTGGTGTAATTGGTGATTATGATCATCCTTATTTAACATTATCTAAAGAATTTGAAGCAAATGAAGTAGATATGTTTGCAACATTAGCATTAAAAGGATTAATCTATAAAGGATTAAAACCAGTATATTGGTCACCAACTAGTGAAAGTGCTCTAGCAGAAGCAGAAATTGAATACTATGATAAAGAAGATACTTCAATTTATGTAGCATTTAAAGTAAGAGATGGAAAGGGAATTTTAACTAGTAATGATAGTTTCATTATATGGACTACTACTCCTTGGACAATACCTGCTAACTTAGCTATATGTTTAAATGCTAATATGCAATATGGACTATATGAAACTGAAAAAGGTAGATTTGTTTTCCTAGAGTCATTGAAAAACACTTTAAAAGAAGAATTACACTTTGAAACAGTTAAATTAATTAAATTATTTAAAGGTAAGGAAGTAGAAGGAGTAACTACTACTCATCCATTCTATAATAGAGAAAGTGTTGTTATTTTAGGAGATCACGTAACTGATGATGCTGGTACTGGATGTGTACATACTGCTCCTGGTCATGGTGCTGAAGACTTCTATGTTGGTATGAAATATGGATTAGATGTTTTATGCCCAGTAGATGAAAAAGGATTAATGACTAAAGAAGCTGGTAGTGATTTTGAAGGATTACCATATTATGAAGCAAATGAAAAAGTAATTGAAAAATTAAATGAACTTGGAGTATTAATGGGTGCTACTAAATTTAAACACTCATATCCTCATGACTGGAGAACTAAAAAACCAGTAATCTTTAGAGCAACTCCACAATGGTTTGCCTCAATTGATAAAATAAGAGATGATTTATTAAAAGAAATTAATAACGTTAAATGGCATAATCCATGGGGCGAGCTTAGAATGACTAATATGATTAAAGATAGAAGCGATTGGTGTATATCTCGTCAAAGATTATGGGGATTACCAATTCCTATTATTTATAATGAAGATAAATCTCCAATTATTGAAAAAGCAGTATTTGATCATATTTCTAAATTATTTAGAGAAAAAGGCTCTACTTGTTGGTATGAATTAGATGTAAAAGATTTATTACCAAAAGGTTATAAAAACCCATTAAGCCCTAATGGAAAGTTCACTAAGGAAACAGATACTTTAGATGTTTGGTTCGATTCAGGATCTTCTCATACTGGTGTACTTGTAGAAAGAGGAATGGGTTATCCTTGTGATTTATATTTAGAGGGAAGTGACCAATATAGAGGTTGGTTCAACTCTTCACTTATTTTAGGTGTAGCTAAGCATCATAAATCTCCATACAAAGAATTAGTATCTCATGGATTTATCGTTGATGAAAAAGGAATGAAAATGTCTAAATCTTTAGGAAATGGTGTAGATCCACTTAAGATAATTGAATCTCAAGGTGCAGATATTTTACGTTTATGGGTAGCAAGTATTGATTATCAAGCAGATTGTAAGATTGGACAAGATATCTTAAAACAAGTTAGTGAAACTTATCGTAAAATAAGAAATACATTTAGATTCTTAGTAGGTAATTTAAGTAATGGTGAATATAGTAAGTTCTCACCTACTAGTGATACAGTTAAATCATATGAATATGTAGATTTATGTGTGCTTGAGAAATTAAAAGAAGTTAAAAATACTGTATTAGATAGTTATGACAAGTATGACTTTGCTACTGTATTAACTACAATAGTTAACTTTATGAGTGTAGAATTAAGCTCATTCTATCTAGATTTAAGTAAAGATATTTTATATTGTGATACATTTAAGAGCACTAGAAGATTACAAGTTCAAAATGTTTTATATAAAGTATTAGATACATTAATGCGTTTATTAACTCCAATTATTCCTCATACTATGGATGAATTATATACAGAATTAACAGGAAGTAGTAAATCAGTACAACTATTATCTATGCCTGTTAGAGAGAAAGTTAATGAAGAGTTATTAAAAGACTTTGAAAAGTTAATGAATCTTAGAACTGATGTATTAAAAGCTATAGAAGTTGCTAGAGGAGAAGGTTTAGTAAAATCTAGTCAAGAAGTATCATTAGAACTTGAAGTAGTAGATGCAGATACTAAAAAAGTATTTGATAACTTATCTAACTTAGAAAAGAAGAGATTATTTATTGTTAGTGAAGTAGTAGAAACTTCATTAAGTGATGAATATAAGCAAGAAGTAAGTAAAGTTAAAGTAAATGTTCATAATGGTGTTAAGTGTGAAAGATGTTGGAATAGATTTGAAGAAAGTGAAGTAGAAAATTGCATGTGTAAGAGATGTAATGATGCAATGAAATTCTATGAAAAGTTACAAAAATAATGAAAAAGTATAAATCATTAATTATTATAGTTTTAATATCTCTAGTTTGCTTTGGCTTAGACTTATTAACTAAAAGAATAGCTATTAGTAATTTAGTAGAAGGTAATCGTAAAGAGTTAATAGATAATTTCTTCTATTTAACTCTTTGCTATAATACTGGTGGAGCGTGGAGTATTTTTAGTGGGAATGTTGTATTTCTTATTATAATTAGTTTATTTGCTCTTGGTATTATAATTTATACTATGATTAAATCAAAAAGTAATTTTTACAAATATAGTAGTGCAATGTTTATAGGTGGATTAGTAGGAAATTTAGTCGATAGAATATTTTTTAGAAAGGTAACAGATTTTCTGGATTTTATTATTTTTGGTTATGATTTCCCAGTATTTAATGTTGCAGATACTTTTATTTGTGTAGGTGTTGTGTTAATGCTAATAGCGGTAATAAAAGAGGAAAAACATGATGGAACAGTTAGTGCTTAATGTAGATGAGAATAACATTGATATAAGGTTAGATAAATTTATTAAAGATAATACAGATAATTTATCTAGAGAATATATTCAAAAGTTAATTGATGAAGGATATGTTTTAGTTAATGGAAAAGAGGTAACTAAGTGTTCTTATAAAACAGTTTTAAATGATGAAATAATAGTTAGTTTTAAAGAGACAGAAGATTTAAATGTTGAACCACAGGACATACCTTTAGATATTGTTTATGAAGATAAAGATGTAATAGTAATAAATAAACCACAAGGTATGGTAGTGCATCCTGCTCCTGGTAATTATAAGAATACTTTAGTAAATGCTCTTTTGTATCATTGTAAAGACTTATCATCTATTAATGGAGTAAAAAGACCTGGTATTGTACATCGTATAGATAAGGATACTAGTGGGTTATTAATGGTTGCTAAAAATGATTATGCTCATAACTTTTTAGCAGAGCAATTAAAAGATAAAACAGCATCAAGAACATATGTTGCTTTAGTGCATGGTATAGTGCATGTAAAAAAAGGAATAATAAATGCTCCAATAGGTAGAGATCCTAAAAGTAGAGTAAAGATGGCTGTAGTTAAAGATGGTAAAGAATCAATAACAGAGTTTACTGTTTTAAAGTATTATAAAGATTTTACTTTAATAGAATGTAAACTTAAAACGGGAAGAACACACCAAATAAGAGTGCATATGGATTATATTGGATATCCTTTAGTTGGTGATCCTTTATATGGAAGAAGAAAACTTAAATATGGTAACAAGCAATATTTACACGCTAAAGAATTAAGTTTTATTCATCCCACTACAAAAGAAAGAGTAACATTTACTACAGAGTTACCAGAATATTTCACAAAATTTTTAAATGAACTAGAAAAGGCCTCTTAATTGGCCTTTTTCTTTTTATAAATAAATACAGTTAAATCAATAAATGAATAAGCAAGAAGAACACCAAGCGCTAATAAAGAAACTTTAAATCCACTCTTTAAATATGGTGTCTCATATTTTAATTCTATTTTATTATATCCTGCATTTAGAGATATTCCCATATATGCAATATTAGCACTATAAATAGGAGTTTTTTTACCATTAACATATGCTTTAAATCCCTTATTATAAGGAATAGAAATAAATAATATAGAATCATTATTTAATGTAATATCACCTTTAATAGTATTAGTAGTTATTTCAATATTATTTAACTCGTTACTTGCTAATTTAGAAACATCACTAATCATGTCATCCATAGATAAACTATAAACATTTAATGACTTATAATCATAAGTTCCAGGGCTTTTAAATTTTAATTTAATAGTTCTTTCTGTGCTTTCTTCATCATACCCCATATATAGCAATTGATCAGCATTATCAATATAGAAGTTTTCACCTAAATAAAATATTGTTTCAATCCAATGTTCATCATCACTAGAATATTCAATAATAGTTTTACTAAAATCTGCTTCATTTTCTACACCATCTAATTCAACATATAATTCACTATTTGAATTGTTAGTAACTTTTAATTCAATAATGTTATCTTTGCTAGTAACAATAAATTTATTATCCTTAATAGTAATACCAGATATATTTGTAATTTCATAAGGTAAATCTTTTAAATATTCATTATGTATTTCTCTAGTATATTTACTAATGTTTTCTTTATCTTCATTTATAATAACAGCTTTAGATAAGTAAGTTTGTCTTTCTAAATAAGATAATTTATCTAGATCACTTTTTAATACATAATTATCATAAGCAAATGCAATAGGTAAAGGGTTATTATTTACATATATAGTATTATTTTCTTTAACGTATTTGCCATTTTCCTTCAAAAATTCATCATAAATAATATTTAAATCTTTTTCATTTAATTTAATAGATTCATATGTATCATAATATGAGAAATTATATGGTGCACTTCTATTTTCACTATCTTTACTAACATAATACTTTACTCCAGAAATAGTTTCTAAAATATATCTTTTGCTTACTCCATTATATCCAACATTAGCGTTTTCATTGTTAATATTGAAGTACTCTACTAAATCTAATACTTTAGGATTATTAATAGTGTTATAGAAGAAAGTAGAACTATAGTTACCATATATAGAATCATTAGCGTGTTTTATAAAGTTTCCAGCATAAGCATATTTACTAACTCTATAAAAGCTATTGTCATCAACTAAAGAAGAATTAAATTCATTATCATAATATTTATTAACTACATATCCATCAGTCAAAGCAAAGCACATACCTATATTCAATAAAAATATTAATATAGTATTAACTTTTATTAAATCTTTAGACATAGAATAACTATCATAATTTTTAATTTTTAATTTATTAAAATCAAATTTATATATTTTATATTCTACTAATAGCAATAAAGTAGTAATTAATACTCTAATTAAAATAGAATAAACTGTTGCTATTTTTAAATAATTAATTACTACCCAGTTTAATATCATAATAAGTGCTAATACAAATAAATAAGAACATAGTTTTAAGCATAAATTAACTTTATCTCTATTAAATTCTTTTATATGTTCAATAGAGTAAGCAACCACTAAGCAAATAGGAGCAATTAATATAAATGCCCATCTATTATTAACATAGGAGAATAAACTTAAAGTATAGCCAAATACTGATAGAAGTAGTAAAGGAAGTTGTACACCTAACCATATCTTTAACCACTTTTCTTTTTTAATGCATATGAAGAATAAAAGAACTAATATAGTAGCAATGAAGTTACCAATGCTATTACTATAATTAAGTGAAGGAGTAGGAAGTAAGTAACTAAATATTAAAGTAGCGTAATATCCAATACTATAAATAGTCATTATGTTACCAGTACTTCTACCATTATTTAAAACAGCAAATAATTCAGGAAGTAATACAAATCCCCCAAGTAATGTACCTAATAAAAAGAATAAATTAGTTTTAATAAGATTTATAAAATATTCTTTCTTTTTATCTTTAGAAACAAAAGATTTAATTAATACAAATATTTCAAATCCAAACGCAATATATGCATATAAATAAAATTGTGATAGTAAAGCATACATTGTAGCAAATATTAATACATAAGGTCTTTCTTTATTTATTACTTTATATGCACCTAATAAAACAAGAGGGAATATCATAAATACTCCAGCAAATATCATATGTCTTAAAATAGATAAAAGCATACATGAATTAAATATATATAATAACCCTGATGCAAGTAATGCCCATTTATTACTAATTAATATTTTTTTAGCAAACATAATAAAGAATAAACCACTTAAATACATCTTAATAACCAAAATAAGATAATAACTAAACTCTATCCATTTTAGTGGCAAAATAACAGCAATAATATTAAATGGATCAAATAAGCCATAGTAGCCATAACTTCCTATTACATCAGCTCCCATTCCTAAATTTAAATCAAACATTGGAAAAGAATTGTGATTTATAATAAAATCTTTAAACTTACTAACATAATCTCTCATAAAGATAACATGTTGAGTAAATCCATCAGTAAATAATCCTGTAAAACCAATATTTAAATTTCTTATAGATAATGGTAAAAATACAATAAAATAAATTATTACAAAAAATAGTGAATATAATTTATATATACTTAAACTTTTAATTTTTTCTTTCATATAATCCCTCGTTACTAAGCAATATTATAACAACAATAATAATTATTTTGAAATAATAAATTATTATTTTTATAAAATAATAAGAAGTAAGAATAATATTATTGTTATAAAACTTCATTTGCTTTATAATTTACTTGGTGGTAGAAGTGAAGAAAAAAAATGTAATATCATGCTTACTTATAATATTAGGCTTTACTGCATTTATATTATGGGTAGTTTCAATGGCTTTTAAAATAGGAAATAATTTAGGAGATATAAGTATTTACTTAAAATATTTTTACTATTTTACTGCATTTATTGTAATTTACTTCTTATTAATTAAACCATTCTTAGAGGTAATGTTTGCTCCTTCCTTTACACTTGAAAGATTACACAAGGAATTAGAAGGTAAACAAAAAAAAGTAGTTATTATAAATAATTATAAGAAATTAAGAAAACTAGCTAAAAGATTAATAAATAAAAAATTAGTTAATGATGAAAATGCAGAATTATTAAAGAGTGAACTTAAAAAGAAAGAAGGAACATTAGTAGAAAAATATGTTTCTTTAAAGGCTTTAATAGATAAAGTAATAAATAAGGATTTAAGAAAAGATATTAGAAGTATTATCATAAGTGCAAGTAGAGATACTTTATACTTAACATCTATTTCACAAAATAGTTTTATAGATATTTTAATAGTTGTAATAAATAACTTTAGATTATTAAAAAAAATTGTTATAAGATGTGGGTTTAGGCCTTCTTTTATTAGATTATTAAAATTTTATATAAATGTAAGTTTCAGTGCATTAATTGCTGATGGTGCTCAAAAGATTGATGTTAATAGTATTTTTGGAGGAGCACTAAAAGGCCTTGCAAAACCAATTGTTGGAAGCTTATTAGATGGAACAGTAAATG
>CAKORZ010000063.1 GCA_934101685.1 uncultured Bacilli bacterium | reverse complement strand
AAGTAGAACATTGCGTATTTACTCATAACCCATTTAGTATGCCTCAAGGTGGAATGGATAGTTTATTAAACAAATTACCAGAAGATGTATTAGCATATCAATATGATATTGTATGCAATGGTGTAGAATTATCTAGTGGAGCAGTTAGAAACCATGATATAGAAATAATGAAAAAGGCATTTGAAATAGCTGGTTATACTAAAGAAGAGTTAGAAACTAAATTTAAATCATTATATACAGCCTTTAAGTATGGAGCACCTCCTCATGCAGGAATGGCACCAGGAATTGATAGAATGATAATGCTACTTAGAGATGAAGAAAACATTAGAGAAGTAATAGCTTTTCCACTAAACAGCAATGCTCAAGATGTTATGATGGGAGCACCAGGAGAAGTAACAGAAAAGCAACTAAGAGATGTACATATAAAAATTAGATAAGAGTAATTCTTATCTTTTTTTTGTGTTTGACAACAAGTAATAATAATTATATTATTAAGGTGTGGTGGTTTTATGAAAGTAAAAAAAGGAATTTTAGTTAAAGTAGATAATGATGATATTGATGAAGATGGTTATTTTGATTCTTTTGATGGGATAAAAGCTATTGGAGAATATGCATTTTCTCATTGTGACAAGTTAACTAATATACATATACCAAGAGGAATTACATCTATTGGTAAAGGGGCTTTTTATGCGTGCTCAAATCTTTCTGATGTTACCATTTATTCAGATATTAGTGAACTAGAAGAGGATACTTTTGCATATTGTAGATTACTAGGAAAAATAGATATGCCAGATACAATTACTGAAATTGGTGATACTTGCTTTTTAGGATGCGAAAATTTAAGTAACATTTACTTGCCATTAAGTTTAAAAAGTCTAGGGAATTCTGTTTTTGAAGATTGTGAAATACTAGAAGAAGTATATATACCTAGTGGACTTCAAAAAATGGGAGAAAAAACTTTTAAAAATTGTGTTGCGTTAAGAGAAATAAATTTAGATTGTGAGATAGATGCTATAAGAAGTAAAAACTTTGAAAATTGTTTAAACTTAGAGTATGTTAATCTCCCTAAAAACTTAATAACCATTAATGAAAGTGCTTTTTTTAATTGTGAATTATTAAATGAATTGGATTTTCCTGCATCTTTAGAATATATTGGGTATAGGGCTTTTTCATATTCAGGATTAACAAAAATATCATTTATGGGTGGAGATTTTGGAATATGTAATGGCTCATTTATAGATTGTGAAAGTTTAAAAACTATAGTTTTACATGATAAATCTAATTTTGATATAAGTGCCTTTTCAAATTGTGATAATTTAGAAACGGTCATAACACCACATGGAACTTTTAAGATTAATGATGTAGTTAAAAATTTATATGGTGGTAATAAAGGTGAAGCAATAAACTTATTATCAAGAGTTAATTATAATAGTAGTATTAAATGGCCACTTCACTTATTAAATAGTCTTGATGATGAAATGCTAGAAAAAGTATTGAGTAAAAAATCAACTAAATACTTCAAAGATGTATATGAAGCATATAAATATAAATTTGAACGTATGTCTATTGATGACATAAATTGTTTATATAAATTTGCTATATATTTAGGCTGTTTTGATAATGAAATATGTTTAATAAATGGTAGAGAAACTAATGTAGCGCAAAAAACATGTGATTTTTTAAAGAGAGTTTTAGATAGTGAAATTATAGGAGTAGGAGAATTTAGATTTTGTTTTGATAAATTAAATATACAAAAATACAACCCTGATTTTATAAATTTTATTACTCAAAGAGAAAAAGTAAATGGAGAAGAGTTTTATCCTAATTTTGAATATTTATTAAGTTATAAGACTATTATTAGTAGGGTATTAAATAATTTTGATAGAATTAATAAGAAAAAAATTATAGTAAATGGTATGGGGAGAACAAATAGTAACCCAACAACTAAAAATAAAATAGAAAGTTATATTAAATATCCATCATATACAAGTATGGAAGTAGAAGACAAGGAATTAGCAGAAAAATTATCTTTAATTATGAATGTAAAAAAAGACGATTTTGAAAATGCTAAAATAATCATTAAAAAAGGTAAAAATTCTAGAAACCATATATTAAATGATGAACTAAAACAAGATATTGAAGAGTTAAAAAATAATATACTAAGTGAAATTAGTGATAGTAAAAAAACTTTAGATAGAATTTTTAATAAAGAATTTGCATATGAATGGTTAGATAAACATGATATTGATAATTTAATTTTAGGTGCATATTGTGATTGTTGCGCAACTATTACTAGTTCAGTAGACTATGGTAAAAAAATATTAGAAATGGCTATGACTGCGGATAATGTGCAAAATTTAGTTATAAGAAATCTAAATAACGAAATAATTGCTAAAGCTACTATTTATGTTAATAGAAAATATGGATATGCAGTATTTAATGATATTGAAATAAATACTAGATATGGTAATGAAAAATTTGAAAATGAAGGAAAAGACAATGGAACTAGAGAAAAAATATATAAGACTTTTAAAAAAGGTGTAGAAGACTTTGTAGCAAAATATAATGAAGAAAATGAAATACCTATTACTCAAGTAAATGTAGGATGGGGAAATAACAAATTAAAACAAACCATTAAAAGACTAGAAAAAAAGAGTGATTTGCTACTAAATGTTCCTGATTATTTTAGAGATGCTAGCGATGAGCAATGGATAGTTTATAAGAAGAAATAGATAAAATATTTCTTCTTTTTTTTATTCTTTATGATATACTTTAACTAGGAGATGATTAAATATGTATAAGAAAGTGAATTTAAATTAAGTAGAAATAGTGACTAGAAAACTATTTCTACATCGGTTAGAAATAATTTTATCTAGTTTTTATATATAATTATTTTTAACCTTTCTATTAAAGAAAGGGTGATTTTATGTTGGAAATTCAAAATTTAAATATAATAAAAAAAGAAAATAATAGAGTATTATTAGAAAATTTTAACTTTATTTTACATGAAAAAGATAAAGTAGCCATTATTGGAGAAGAAGGTAATGGTAAAAGTACATTGATTAAAGCAATCTATAATCTTAATTTAATTAAAGATTATTGTTATGTTAAAGGAAATATAATTAATCCAGGATATAAAATAGGTTATTTGGAGCAGATTTTAGATGAAAAGTGGAATGCTTTTAGTGTTTTTGATTACTTTTTAAAAAGTGATGTTAATAGTGAAATTGATTATGCTAGATATAGTGAAACACAAAATATTTTATCTTATTTTTCTAAGTTTAATTTAGATAAAAATATAATAGATGAAAATAGAATTATAAGTACTTTAAGTGGAGGAGAAAAAGTAAAGATACAATTAATAAAGATATTATTAGATGATCCTGATATTTTACTATTAGATGAGCCTAGTAATGATTTAGATATTGAAACACTTTTATGGTTAGAAAAGTTTATAAAAGAGAGTAATAAAGCAATTATGTTTATTAGTCATGATGAGACTTTACTAGAAAATACTGCGACTGTAATAATTCATTTAGAGCAAATTATGAAAAAGACAAAAGCTAAGTACACTATATGTAAGACTAATTATAGTGATTATATAGAAAATAGGCTTCATTTAATAGATAAACAAAACCAAATATCTATAAATGAAAAGAAAGAGTTTGATGAAAAATTAAAAAGATGGCAAAAAATATATAATAGAGTAGATCATGAACAAAGAGTAATAAGTAGACAAGATCCTCATGGTGGTTTCTTATTAAAGAAAAAAATGCATTGTGTTAAGGCTATAGGAAGAAGACTTGAAAAAGAAAAAAGCAATTTAACAAAGAAAATAGATACAGAAGATAGCATTAATATTTCATTTGATTATAGTAATGATTTAAATAAAAATAAAATTATTTATAATGAAATAATAAAGCCATTAAAGATAGATAATAAAGTTTTAAGTGAAGAAGTAAAATTAACTATAAAAGCAAAAGATCATCTTGTGATTATTGGTAAAAATGGAGTAGGAAAATCTACTTTATTAAAGATTATTTATAATAGTTTAAAAGATAAATACAAAGTTGGGTATATGCCTCAAAACTATGATGATAAATTAGATTTAAATAGTAAAGTTTTAGATTTTATTTGTTTAAATAAAGATAAAGAGGAAATTACTAAAGCAATGACTTTTCTAGGTAGTTTAAAGTTTAGTGAAGAAGAGATGAATGGAAAAATAAGCGAGTTAAGTGGAGGGCAAAAGGCTAAACTATTACTTATAAAGCTTATTTTAGATAAAAGTGAAGTATTAGTGTTAGATGAACCTACTAGAAATTTATCTCCTTTATCAAACCCAGTAATAAGAAAAGTTTTAAAAGAATTTGATGGGTGTATAATTAGTATTTCTCATGATAGAAAATATATAGATGAGGTATGTGATGATGTTTATGAATTAGATAAATTTGGATTAAAAAATTTATTTAAATGATTAAGTTAATTTTAAGAATAGTATGGTATTTATTGACATAAATAACTAAAGTTATTAATATTTTGATAGTGTTTATAAATTATATTTATAAAGTAAAGGAAAGGTGTGGTTATATGCTTAGATTAGTAGATATTAAGAAAGTATATGAAATGGGAGAAACTAAAGTAGAAGCCTTAAAAGGTGTTAGCTTAAATTTTAGAAAAAATGAATTTGTTTCTATTTTAGGACCTAGTGGTTGTGGTAAAACTACCCTTCTTAATATAATAGGTGGTCTTGATAGATATACGACAGGTGATTTAATAATTAATGGAGTATCTACTAAAGAGTATAAAGATAAAGATTGGGATACATATAGAAACCACAGTATTGGTTTTGTCTTCCAAAGTTATAACTTAATACCACATCAAACAGTATTAGAAAATGTAGAATTAGCACTTACTTTATCAGGAGTTAGTAAAGAAGAGAGAAGAAAAAGAGCAATTAGTGTATTAGAAAAAGTAGGACTAAAAGATAAAATAAAAAATAAACCTAGTCAATTATCTGGTGGACAAATGCAAAGGGTTGCTATTGCTAGAGCATTAGTTAATGATCCAGAAATTATCTTAGCAGATGAACCAACTGGCGCACTAGATACTGTTTCAAGTGTTCAAATAATGGAAATTTTAAAAGAAATTGCTAAAGATAAACTTATTATAATGGTTACTCATAACCCAGATTTAGCTAAGGAATATTCTACTAGAATAGTTAAACTATTAGATGGTAATTTAATAGATGATTCTAACCCTTATAGTAAAGATGAGGAAATAAAAGAAATAGAAGATAGTAAAAAAGAAGTTAAAGATGATGAAACTACAAATAAACCTAAGAAAAAAAGAATGTCTTTCTTTACAGCCTTAGCTTTAAGTTTTAAAAACTTGTTAACTAAGAAAGCAAGAACTATTTTAGTTGCATTTGCAGGTTCAATTGGTATTATAGGAATAGCACTTATTTTATCTATTTCAAGTGGCTTTTCTACTTATGTAAATAAACAACAAGAAGATACTTTATCTACTTATCCTTTAACCATAAATGCTAAAAGTGTAGATTTTTCTTCACTAATGCTTGCTATGTTTACAAGTGATAATGAAACTAAAGATCCAAATCATAATTTAGATGGTGTTTATCATAAAGATAGTATATCTTCGATTATGGATAGTGTAGGTAGCAATTTAAATGCTAATGATCTTAAAAAGTTTAGAAAATATATTATAGAAAATTATGATGAGATAAAAGATTATGTAAATGCTGTACAATACACATACAATATGAACTTAGAATTTTATAAAGATAATGAAATGAATTCATTAACGGATATAGATAACGTTCAACCAAATAGTAATGCTTTGATGAAAATGATTGTTAAATATTCTTTATTCTATTTTGAAAAACAATCTGGAGCAAAAGTAGAAACTACGACTGTATATGGACAACCTGTGTATACAATATCTAGAACAGATTCAACAGATAGAACATATGCATTTGTTAGAAAATATCCTTCTCTTTCATTTATAGAAACAGACTTAGAAGATGATGCAAAAGGGAATAAAACAACCTTAGATAGTGCTAAAGTAATTGAATTAGCATTTACTCTTATGGGATTTGATCCTAAGACTATTATGGGTAGTGGTTCTAACTCATTTGCCTCTAACATGATGAATTTAACAATCTTTTATGAAATGATCGATAATGAAACTTTAATTAAAGATCAATATGATTTATTAGCAGGTGATTATACTTTAGAAGATGGTAATGCTTTATTAGTATTAGATAAGAATAATGAAGTTGATGAATTAGTATTATATGCACTTGGTATATTTAGTGATGAAGATATAGATAATGTATTAAGAAATCTAGTTTATGGAAATAAGTATACTAAGAAAATTGATTATAATGACATTATTGGAGTAGAATACAAAGTTCTAGAAGAAAGTGATTATATAGTATTTGATAATACTATTAATAAATATGTGGATTTTAGAATTTATAATCAAGCAAAAATAACTGTAGGAGATACAGAAGAAAATAATCCATTATATGACATTACAAAATATTATGCTTGTTATATGAATGCTATTAAAAATACTAATAATAAAGTAAAGATTACTGGAGTAGTAAGATTAAATAATAAAACAGATAGTGGATCCTTAAG
The DNA here is from genome assembly GCA_934101685.1 of uncultured Bacilli bacterium. Taxonomy (GTDB): domain Bacteria; phylum Bacillota_I; class Bacilli_A; order RFN20; family DUOF01; genus CALVUJ01. The sequence continues at coordinate 1,210 of CAKORZ010000063.1, read as the reverse complement.
TACTGGAGGAATAGCATACACTAAAAATTTAACTAAACAAATGTTAGATTATCATAATACAAAATATAATTTAGCAAAAGATACTTTAGATTCTAGTGCAGCTAGTTTTGCATATGTAGATGAACTTACACCTGAATCAGTACAAATATATGTAAATTCATTTGAAGCAAAATCACACGTAAAAGCTTTCATTGATAAATATAATGAAACTGCAGAATCTGGAGATGAAATATCTTATACTGATTATGTTGGATTAATTATGAGTACTGTATCTACTATTATAAATGCAATTACTTATGTTTTAGTAGCATTTGTAAGTGTATCATTAATAGTTAGTTCTATAATGATAGGAATAATTACTTATATTTCTGTTATTGAGAGAACTAAAGAAATTGGTGTTTTAAGAAGTGTAGGTGCATCTAAAAAAGATGTAAAGAGAGTATTTACTGCAGAAAGCTTTATTATAGGTTTAACAAGTGGAACATTTGGTATTGCTATTACTTTACTTTTAATACTTCCTATAAACATTATTTTAAAACATTTTACAGGTCTTGCATCAATGGCTTCCCTTCCTATAATGGGGGCAGTTATCTTAATTGCTATTAGTATTGCATTAACATTAATTGCTGGTTTAATACCTGCACAAGTGGCTGCTAAGAAAGATCCAGTAGTAGCACTTAGAACTGAATAAAGTTTTTAGATTAAAAAATATTGTAAAAAGTTAACTAATGTGCAATAATTATTGCATTGTTATAAATAAATCGTTGATAGAGACACGAAACTAAAACAAATGTTGTAGAGAGATACTGGTTGGTGAAAAGTATTAATAATTATTTTAGTTTTATCACTCTTGAGAGCTTTATTGAAATAATAGTAAATAAAGACGAATGGTAAGCGTTAATTACTACACTAATTAAGGGCATAGATTATTCTATGAATTAGGATGGTACCGCTTGATGATTATAAAATTATTGAGTTCCTATTTTGAAAAAAGATAGGGACTCTTTTTTGTCCCTAGAATGGGGGAGAAAATATGGAAATAAAACAAACATTATTAATGCCAAAAACAAATTTTGAAATGAGAGGTAATTTACCAAATAAGGAACCTGCAATTAGAGAAAAATGGCATAAAGAAAAATTATATGAGGAGTTATTAAAGAAAAATCGTAAGAATACACCTTTTGTATTACACGATGGACCACCTTATGCT
>CAKORZ010000062.1 GCA_934101685.1 uncultured Bacilli bacterium | reverse complement strand
GTAAAGCGATATTTAAAAACTATCATTTTTTAAATGATATAAGTCTTACTACTTTACATAAAGAGTTAATAGGTATTCTAGAAGGTAATAGTTATTTAAAAATACTAAAAGAATATGAAAAAGTATTTAAAGATGTTTTTAAACTAAATGAATTAAAAATTAATTTATTTAAAGATAATATGAGTATTATAGAAAAAGAAGCTTTATTCTTTTATTATAGTGACATTAAAATTAATAATAAATATTTAGTTAATAAGGATATAGATTTTATTAACGATAAAATTAATTTGAAATATAAATTAAATAAATATGGTTATGAAAATATTTATAATTTATTATATTTTAAATGTAGCTATTTAAATGAAAATAAAGAAATATTTGAGATATTAAAAGAAATAGAGTTAAATAAGGAATGTTATAATTTGAAAATGCTAGATATAAATGGTAATGATTTATTGAAACTTAATATAAAAGAGGATAAAATAGGTAAGTATTTAAACTTATTACTAGAAGCAGTTATTGAAGATAAGTGTTGTAATAGTAAAAATGAACTACTTAATTATTTAAATGAAATAGAGGGAAGACTATGAATTTTTTATATAAATTATTTGTGAAGAATTATAAAAATACTAAAGATAATAAGGTTATTAAAAGGTATGGTTTACTTGCAGGTATAACAGGTATTATTTTAAATATTACTTTATTCATAACTAAAATAACAATTGCTCTTATTACTTCAAGTGTAGCTATTATTAGTGATGCTTTTAATAACTTAAGTGACGCTTCAAGTTCCATTATTACTAGCATTGGTTTTAAAATGTCATCTAAACCAGCAGATAAAGAACATCCATATGGGCATCAAAGAATAGAGTACATATGTGCTTTTGTAATAGCATTTATTATTTTACTAGTAGGGGTAGAATTAGGTATATCTAGTTTTAAAAAGGTTATTAGTCCTTCACCTGTAGAGTTTAGTTATATAACATTAATAATCTTATGCATTACAGTTTTAGTGAAAGTATGGATGGGACTTTTTTACAATAAAACAAGTAAAATCATTAATTCAATATCTTTAAAAGCAAGTGCAAAAGATTCATTTAATGATGTAATAACAACTTCATTTATAATTTTAGGATTATTTATTGGAAAAATATTTGATTTTAATATAGATGGATATTTAGGACTAGCGGTATCTACCTATATATTAATAAGTGGTATTTCTTTAATTAAAGAAACAATAGATAAGTTAATTGGAGGAACTCCAGACAAAGAATTAATAGATAAGATAATAAAAGAAGTATTAAAGGATGAAAAGATTTTAGATGTGCATGATACTTTATTTCATTATTATGGTAATGGAGAAGTGTATATGAGCTTGCATGCTGAGATGGATAGCTCTATGTCTTTAGTGGATGCACATAGTGTAGTGGATTCAATGGAAAAGAGAATTAGAAAAATGTTTAATGTTGAATTAGTAATACATATTGATCCAATATTATTAAATGATGCATTATTAACTGAAATACATGATAAAGTAAAAGTAATAATAAAGGGAATAGATAATAATTTAAAATTCCATGAATTAAAAGTACATGATAAAAAAAATAGAACTTGCATATGTTTTGATTTACAAGTCCCATTTGATTTTAAATATAGTAATGAAGAACTATATAATTTAATAAATAAAGAATTAAAAGATATTAATCCTAACTATAGAGCAAGTATTACTTTTGATAAAGACTAATCATCTTTTTCTACTTTAGCACCAGTAATATCTGCGATTTTATATACGGTTGTATTGCTAAGTGATACAGGATATTGACCAGTAGTAGTATACAAAGTCCATTTATTATTCTTTTTAACAAGTTTATGAACATCTTTTATTTCTGCTTTTAAGTGGTTAATATAGATGTTTTTTTCTGCTCGTAGAATCATTGATTTACCAATTGTTCTAGTAAATATGATTAAGGCAATTGTAGGTACAATCTCAGTAAATATTAAATGACTAGTAGTCATGTTTTTACCAATTGATACCCATATAATAATTTTTATAATAATAATTATAAAGGCACTTACATAAGAGAACCAATATAAAAGAGGATCTGTAACTTCTTTCCTCATTCCATATTTCTTAGCTTGAGTTCTTACTGTTCTAATTCTAAGACAAGTAATGATTAAAAAAGCAAGCATTGCTACTATTGATGTAACTACTAGCAATATTTTTAACACCTTCATATTCATTACCTCCATTACATTATTATAAAATAATAAAATTACTTATTCAATGTATCTAATTGTAAACTTTCTAATTTTCTTTTTACTTCAATAATATCTTCTTTTAAAGTAGACGCTCCTGCCGTTATGCCTATTTTTTTAATACCGTTAAAATAATCATTATTAATATAAGTATCTAATTCATTTATATTTTCTATAAAAATAGCTTTTTTAACTTTACTTATATTATTATATAACTCAATAGAATTACTAGAATGTTTACCACCAATTACTACCATTAAATCTACTTCATTTGCTAATTTAATAGAATCATCATTTATTAATTTTTGAGCATTGCATATAGTATTTTTATATTCTAGTACTTTATCCTTTAAATGATTTTTTATTTTATCTAACAACTCTAAAGCTTTATCTTTATTAAAAGTAGTTTGAATAACTAAAAAATATTTATCAAATTTAGTATTAATGTTTTCTATATCTTCCTCATTTTCTATAATAATAGGCTCATTACACCATCCTTTAGTTCCTGTTACTTCAGGATGGTTCTTTTTACCTATAATAATTATTTTATAATCTAAATTATTATATTTATTAACTAAATTATGAATATTAGTAACATTAGGACAAGTACAATCTAGATAACTAATATTATTATTTTTAAAGTATTCATAAGTAGAATAAGGTTCTCCATGTGCACGTATAATAACATAGTCATTTTCTTTTATATCACTTAATTCATTAACAGTTCTAGCATTACTTTTTTCTAATTCATTTATTACATTTTGATTATGTAATATTTCTTTATATAGAACAACATTCTTATGAGTATTTAAAGATTCTCTAGTTTTAGTAATTGCATTATTAGAGCCATAACATAAACCACAAGTTTTAGATACTAATACGTTCACTTTTATCACCGGTTAAATTTTAACACACAACATGCAATAAACAAAACTAGAAACTCAATTTATTGCATAAAAAAATTAATAATTATATAATTTACATGTTGGGAGAGAAAACTTATGAATACAAAAAGAGAAAACTATGATGTTGCTATAATAGGAGCAGGACCTGCTGGATTATTCGCAGCATATGAATTAATTGAAAATAATAAAAATTTAAAAGTATTATTAATAGATAAGGGTAAAAAAGCACAAACTAGATCATGCCCAATGAAAGAAACTGGTAAGTGTGTTAACTGTAATCCTTGCAATATTTTATGTGGATATGGAGGAGCAGGTACTTTTAGTGATGGTAAATTAAACTTTATTCCTAAACTTGGTAAGAGTGACTTATTTAAGTATATGGGAAGAGATGAGGCTTACAAACTAATAGATGATACTGAAGAGATATTTACTAAATTTGGGATGGACAGTGATGTTTTCCCAAAAAGTACTGAAAGAAGTAAACAAATACAAAAAGAAGTTGCTTTAAAAGGCGCTAGTTTAATGTTAATAAAGCAAAAGCATTTAGGATCTGATATGCTTCCTACTTATATTGATAATTTTACTCATTTCTTAGATGAAAAAGGTGTAGAAACTATTGAATTTGCAGATGTAAAAGATATTGAGTTTTGTGAAAATGGGTTAAATAAAATTGTGTTTGCTAATAAAAATATTAATCCAATTAATGCTAAATATGTTGTAATTGCACCTGGTAGAACGGGAGCAGAATGGTTACAAAATTTCTGCGATAAACACAAAATAAATTATACTTCTCAAAGTATTGAAGTAGGAGTAAGAGTAGAAGTAAGAAAAGAAGTTTTAGAAGATATAACTAATGAAATATATGATCCTACAATATTTATTAAAACGGATACTTATTCTGATGAAATAAGAACTTTCTGTACTAATCCTGGAGGATATGTAACAAAAGAAAATTATTATGGATATATATGTGTTAATGGGCATTCATTAAAGCATACTAAATCTAATAATTCTAATTTTGCTTTTATAAGTAAAATTAATTTAACTCAACCATCTACTAATACACGTCTATATGGTGAATCAATTGCTAAAATTGCTAATGTTTTAGGAAATGGAAAACCAATTATTCAAACATTAAAAGATTTGAAAAATGGTAGAAGAAGTGAATGGCATCGTATTAATAAAGGTTTTATTGAACCTACTTTAAAAGATTGTGTAGCAGGAGATTTAGCTTTAGTAATGCCTCATAGAATAATTACTAATGTTCTTGAGGGATTAGATAAACTTGATAAAATAATACCTGGTGTAGCTAATGGGGAAACATTACTATATGGACCAGAAATTAAATTCTTTAGTAACGAAATTACAACTAACAATAACTTTAAATTAGAAAATGCTAATTTATATTTTATTGGTGATGGAGCAGGAAAAGCAGGTAATATAGTAGCAGCTGCAGCAACTGGTTTAGTAGCAGCAAGAGATATTTTAAAGAATATATAGAGGATGAGAAAATGAAAACAGTTTTAATTGGTTGTGGAACAATAGGAAGAACAATTCTAGAACAATTATCAAAAGAAGAACACTCTATTGTAATAATAGATGAAAATAAAGAAAAAATAGAGAACTTAATAGAAAAATATGATATAGCAGGAGTAGTTGGAAATGGTGCTTGTCTTGATATTCAAGAAGAAGCAAATGTTAATGATGCAGATTTAGTAATTGCTGTAACTTCTAGTGATGAAATAAATATTATGGCATGTCTAGTAGCTAAAAAAATAGGAGCAAAACATACTATTGCTAGAGTTAGAAATCCAGAATATGCTAGACAAAGTGCTATTTTTAAAGATGAATTTGGTTTATCAATGATTGTTAATCCAGAACTAGAAACATCAAATGAAATACTAAATATGATAAATTTACCTTCAACTGCTAAAGTTGAAAGATTTGCCAAGGGAAGAGTTACTTTAATAGAAGTTTTAATTGAAGATACTAATCCATTAATTGGAGAAACACTTGTATCTATTAGCAAAAAAATAAATACTAAAGTATTAATATGTGCAGTGCAAAGAGAAAATGAAGTAATAATACCATCAGGTAATTTTGTTATTGAAAAGGGAGATAGAATTAGTTTTACTGCAGATACTAATTCCTTAAGTTCTTTTTTAACAGAATTAAACTTAATAAAAATACCTTTAAAAAAGATAATGATAGTTGGAGGTAGTAAGATAGGTTATTACTTAGCAAATGAATTATGTTCAAGAAAATATAATGTTAAAATTATTGAACAAAATAAAGAAAGAGCAGAAGAATTAGCAGAATCTTTACCTAAAGCTACTATTATAAATGGTGATGGTACTGATCATGATGTTTTACTTGAAGAAGGTATAGAAAGTATGGATGCTTTTGTTTCTTTAACAGGAGTAGATGAAGAAAATATTATTGTATCTATGTATGCTAATAAATTAAAAGTAAAGAAAACCATTGCTAAAGTTAAAAGAGAAGGATTAGTTGGTATAGTAGGAGATTTAGATGTTGTTAATTATGTTTCTCCTAAAAATATAGTTGCTAATAAGGTTATAAGTTACACTAGAGCTTTAATTAATAGAAGAGGAAGTAATGTAATAACTTTATATAGATTAGTAAATAATAAAGTAGAGGCATTAGAATTTATAGCAAAAAAAGAAGAAGATATTTATAATAAGCCTTTAAAAGAATTAAAGATTAAAGATAATTGTCTTATTGGATGCATTATGAGAGATAATAAAGTAATTATTCCTGATGGTAATGAATGCATAAAACTTAATGATAGAGTAGTAGTTGTTACTACACATACAGATTTTGATGACCTTACTGATGCGTTTGAATAGTGAGGTGAAATTATGAACTTTAAAAAAGTATTTAAATTAATAGGTAAAATTATGATACTAGAGGGAATATTAATGTTATTTCCTCTTATTGTGTCTTTAGCATATAAAGAATCATTAATAAACGTATTAGCTTTTATCATTCCTTCTTTTGCGCTAGCACTAGTAGGATTTTTACTACAATTATTAAAACCAAGTAGAGACAATTTATATCAAAAAGAAGGATTTGCTTTAGTAGCTTTAGTATGGATTGTTATGACTTTATTTGGAGCAATACCTTTTGTAATAAATAAAGAAATACCTAACTTTATTGATGCATTCTTTGAAACAATGTCTGGGTTTACTACGACTGGTTCAAGTATAGTAGTAGACATTACTAAATTATCACATAGTTCTTTATTTTGGAGAAGTTTTACCCATTGGATTGGCGGTATGGGAATACTAGTATTTATTTTAATATTTATTCCTGAAAGTAATGATGGATCATCACTTCATCTATTAAAAGCAGAAAGCCCTGGACCAAAGGTAGGTAAAATAACTTCTAAACTTAAAGTTACTACTAGAATTCTTTATTCCATATATTTAGGAATGACTTTATTAGAGGTAATAATTTTAATGTGTGATAAACCAATTCCAGGATATGAAAAAGATCATTTCTTCTTTAGTTTATTAACAACATTTGGTTGTGCTGGAACTGGTGGATTTGGCTTTATACCTGGAAGCATGGAATTATTTTCACCATTTTCTCAATACGTAATAGCAACCTTTTTACTATTATTTGGAATTAACTTTAGTTTATATTACTTAATTTTAATAGGTAAAATAAAAGATGTCTTTAAAAGTGAAGAGTTAAAATCATATTTTGCAATAGTAGTTGTAAGCATATCTTTAGTATTTATAAGTTTAGTTACAAAAGCAAAAGATTTAGTGCAGGTGTATTCAAAAGAGGAAGCTTTTAGGCACTCATACTTCCAAGTAGCATCTTTACTAACTACGACAGGATACTCTACGACAGACTTCAATTTATGGCCAATGCTTGCAAAAACAGTTTTAATAATACTTATGTTTATGGGAGCAATGGCAGGATCAACTTCAGGTGGTATAAAAACTTCTAGAATCGTAATGTGTTTTAAAGGATTTGGAATAAAGATAAGAAAATTAATAAATCCTAGATATGTACCTAAAACAAAGTTTGAAGGAAAACAACTTGAAGAATCCACAATCAATGATGTATTTTCATTCATATCTTTATATTTTGTTATAGTAGTAGTTGCTTTACTATTATTATCTTTTGATCCAATTAATGGTAAGGTAGTAGAAGTTGTTTCAGAAGCAAGTGTAGGAACTTATAAAGTAGAACATGGCTTTTTAAGTAATTTTTCTTCAGTGATATCTGCTATTTCTAATATTGGTCCAGGCTTTGAAGCAGTAGGTCCATATTCTAGTTTTGCTATGTATAGCGGCTTTTCTAAAATTGTATTAAGTTTAGTTATGCTTGTAGGAAGACTTGAAATATTACCAGTATTAATTTTATTTAGTCCTAGAACATGGAAAAAATAATTTATTTATAAAAGGATTTTAATCCTTTTTATTTTACAAAAATTAATGATAAACTTTAAATAGGTGATACAAATGATTAAAAATAAAAAATTAAGATTAACAGTAATTATAAGTTTAGTTATTTTGATTACAATAGTTGCATTTTCTGGGATATATATAGGAATAATAATTGATAGAAAAAATAGAGAAAAAATTGATTTTTCTATTGTAAAAGGAAATGCTAATAAAATAGTAATGTTTATTGGTGATGGAATGGGAGAAAATCATATTAAAGTAACTTCTAAGTATTATGATAAAGACATGTATATGGAAAGTTTTGATATAAAGGGATATGTTACTACATACTCTAACAGTGTATTATCACCAACAGATAGCGCAGCATCAGCAAGTGCCTTAG
>CAKORZ010000061.1 GCA_934101685.1 uncultured Bacilli bacterium | reverse complement strand
TAATTATACAGGTATAGCAATTAAAGGCTTATTATTCCATTATAAAGCTCCTAATGCAATAGTTACTGTAGATGGTGTTACTAAAGAATATAAGAGAGTTTGGTTAGCACCTACTATGAAAGGCAAGTATTATGGTGGGGGTATGATGGTTGCACCTAATCAAGATAGAGAAAATAAAGATAATAGCGTTACAACTGTAGTAATGCATGGATCTGGTAAATTAAAAACTCTTATGGTTTTTCCTTCAATTTTTAAAGGTGAACATGTAAAACATACTAAAATGGTAGATGTTATGGTTGGACATCATGTAGTAGTAGAATTTGATAAACCTACAGCTTTACAAATAGATGGTGAAACTATTAAAAATGTTACTAAATATGAGGTAAATGCTTAGTGAAAAGAATAAGTGCTAGAGCTATTATAGTTAAAGATAATAAACTATTAACTATGTTTAGAAGAAAAACTAAGGATGGTGTAGTTAAAGAGTATTATGTTATCCCTGGTGGTGGACAAGATGAGGGAGAAAAACTAGAAGATACAGTAGTTAGAGAACTTAGAGAAGAAATGAATGTTGATATAAAAGTTATTAAATATTTAGGAAATTTGGATGCTAATGGTGGTATAAGTAATTATTTTTATTGTGAAATAGTTAATGGTACTCCTAGACTTGGTGGAGAAGAGTTAGAAAAAATGAGTGAAGATAATTATTATGAGCCTAGATTAGTAGATATAAAAGAATTAGATAAAATTGATATTAGTGGTAGAGAATTTATTGAACAAGTTATTAAAATGTCTAATAAAAGAGTATAAAAAAGTAATTTAGTATTGAAGTAAGACCTTTAAAAATGTATTATTTAAGGGTCTTATTTTATTTGGAGGGGTATATATGTTTAGATTAGTTTTTGTTAATATACTATATTTTTATATATCACTTCATTATATCTTTAAATTGATTAGATTAGCTAATAATAAAAAATATACTAGAGAGTATAAATATAATTATTTAAGAAAATGTATAAAAAATATAATTAAAAAAAGTAGAGTAACAGTTGAGGTAAGTGGGCTAGAGAATTTGCCTAAGGATAATGGATATGTTATGTATGCCAATCATCAAGGAAAGTTTGATGGGCTTGCTATTATAGGAACACATGAAAAACCTTTATCAATAGTAATAAAGAAATCTAGAAGTAATTTTTTACTTGTAAAGCAAGTTGTTAACTTGGTGCATGCTAAAGTGCTAGATATTAATGATTTAAGAGGAACTGTTAAGTTATTTAATGAAGTAAGTGATGAAATTAATAGTGGAGTTAATTATTTAATTTTTCCTGAGGGAATATATGGTGATAACAAAAATAACTTACAGACATTTAATACTGGTTGTTTTGGGTTTGTACAAAGAGCAAAATGCCCTATAGTTCCTGTAATGTTATATGATACATATAAAGTTTATAATGTTAATTCATTTAAAAAAGTTTCTTGTAAAGTTAGTTATTTAAAACCTATTGAGTATGAAGAATACAAAAACTTAAATAAAAGAGAAATAGCAGATTTAGTTAAAAGTAAGATTCAAGAAGAACTTGATAAAGAAAAACAAGTGATTAATTAATTTCACTTGTTTTTTTCTTGTTTACTTTATTAAATAGAAGGATTCCTATAAATGATAAAAATCCTAAAATAATACCTACGATATATTGGCCTATTGAAGTGTGAAAAGAATCATTTAAGACAACACAGTTTCTTAAGAAGATTGCAGGTGCTGCTACTACAAAGGCGAATGAGGCAAAATCAGTTTGTGATTTATATTTACTTGTTAGATATTTTACTACTTTTGAAAATAAGAATATTCCTATGAAATAACCAATTAGATAAAATCCTAATATTTGAAGATTACTTAATAATCTTGCTAAATAATGAGGCATACCAAATGATACTATTTCCATTAGCATATTCATGAATGGATAGTAGATACCAAGAGAGAGAAAAACTACAGCAAAATCAATGCCTGGTATTATAAATGTAGAAGAAGTAATTAATCCAATGAAAGCCATTTTTATTAGCTGGAATAATGTAGGAGATGTAGGAAATGTAGTAGATGCTCCTTCTTGTAATACAAAGTTAAATACACATAAAAATGCTAGTACACAAAAGAAAGTTATCCAGTTAGATACTTTTTTATATTGATCTTTTAGGTCAATGGACATAGTTATTATTGAAGCAAATATTATAGAAGTTATTACTAGAGCTGTAACAAGAGGAAATTTTTCAAAGATTATAGTAACTGAAAAAGCAGCTAAAATAGCACCTATTCCATATCCTATCATTAAAGATAAAAGAAATAAAATATTCTTTTTAAAGTTTTTAAATAAAGTTGCTATGTTCTCTACTAGTACAAAATATATGCCTATTATTATAGCAGTAGTAGAAGCACTAACTCCAGGTACTCCCATACTTAATAATCCAATTAATATTCCTTTTAAACATACTATTAAATAATCTTTAAATTTCATGTTACATCTCCCCAAAACAAATGTATTATACTAATATATATAGCTTTAAAACAAGTATTATTCATTAAATATTGCTTTTTGACATACTATTACATAGGTGATTTTATGTTCTATTATGATGATAAAATGCTTGTTATTGGTAAATTTAAGAAGATACTAACTATTAGTAATACAGAAATTAGTTTCGATTTTAAAAGATATGTTTTAACGGTTAAAGGAGATGCTTTAGTAATGCCTTATTTGGAGGATAATGAGGTAGGAGTTAAAGGTATAATTAAAAGTATTAATTTTTATTATAAGATGGTGAGAGATAATGATTAGTATAGATGGATGGATTGTTACTTATTATGATGAAGTAGCGCTTATTAATAAACTTAAATTTTATAATGTTGAAATTTATAATTTGAATAAAAAAGATAAATATAAATTCTATTTTGAAACAAAAAGAAAAAATAGAAAAAGAATAAAAGATAATTTTAAAGATTGTAAAATAGTGAGTAAAAAAGGAATACTTAATTATTTAGAGGCAATAGTATGTAAAACTACTTTTATAAGTGTAGTAATAGCAAGTTTTGCTTTGTATAATGCATCAACTAGAATATGGAAAGTAGAGATTAATGGCGATTATAAAGAAATTGAAGAAGTTTTAAATGAAGAGTTAGTTAAAAATAATATCGTGTTTAGTAAGCATTATCCAAGTAGTGATAAATTAAAAGAAATAGAGGGTAATATATCGTTGTATTTATCTAAAGAAATAGAGTTTTTAGAGTTAAGGAGACATGGAAGCGTTATTAGCTTACGTTATCAAAAAAGAAGAGTAGCAGCAGAACTTCCAAATAAAGGAACTAGTTTGTATGCTACTAAAGATGGGATGATTAGATATTTTAATGTTCAAAATGGTGTTAAGGTAGTTAAAGAATATGATTATGTTAGAAAAGGTGATTTATTAGTTAAGGATGTTATAGAGGCTAGTAATGGAGAATTGATTAATGTTGGGACTTTAGGTAGTGTGTTTGCAAATACTTTTTATGTTATAAATGTTGAGTATGATTATAGTGAATTAGATGAGGCAGAAGTATTTTCTAGAATGTTAGATAAGGCTAAGAAAAAGATTGGAACATACTTATCTAAAGATGAAAAGATAGAAATAGAAAAAGTGTTAGATTACAAAATAGAAAAAAATAAAGGATATATGAGAGTTTATTATATGCTTCTTGAAGATATTACCATTTAGAGTAATATCTTTTTATTTTAGGTATTAAAGGTAATATAAGTAAAACTCCTAGTAAATTAAATAATACATTTGTTATAGCTATGTTTATTGCTATATTAAAGTTGAACATACTAATAGTGGACTTTACAAGCAGTTTAAAAGGTTTAATTAAAATTGAAAAAAAGATAACAGTTCCTATATTAAATATTAGGTTAAAATGAGCTAGCTTTTTAGAGTCTTTTGAGGCATTAGTAAATCCATAAAATGAATCAAATGTTGTTCCTATATTAGCACCAAATATAAAAGGGATAGCCTGATAAACGCTTATAAATCCAGATAATGCTAATACTTGCAATATAGCAATAAATACTCCAGAAGACTGTAATATTAATGTTATTAAAGTGCCTACGACAATACTTAATATAAAAGAGTTTGATACGCTTTGTATATAATTATAAAAAATAGTTGAATCTTTAAAAGAGTTTACTGCTTGTGACATTAAAAATAAACTATAAAATAGTAAACCTATAGCAAATATTATTTTGCCATTTTTCTTTTTAAATTGCATTAATATAAAACCAAATAACATGATAAAAGCAGATAATTTTTCTAGGTTTAATCCTACAATAAAGGATGTTACTGTAGTAGCAACATTACTGCCAAGCATTATGCCAATACTGTTATTAAAGGTTAGTAAATTAGCATTTATTAAGCTGATTGTAATCATAATAACAGCAGAACTTGATTGGATTAAAGCTGTAGATACAAAGCCTACTAATAAGCTTTTTGAAGTAGAAGATGTTAAATTTAATAATTTCTTTTTTACCTTTTCTAAAGACATAGATATTAAATTATTGCTTAATAAATCTATCGAATATATAAAGAGAATTATTCCTCCAATTAATAGAGTAAGTACCATAGAATCACCATTAAAATATATTAAATTTTTTGCGTAATTATGAGCGTATTAATTGTATTAAATTAAAGGGGGATAATGATGATTAATATTAAGTATTTGTTTCATCCTAGTACGTGTGGATACTTTTGTTTAAAATATATTTTAAAAAGCGTAAAAGTTAAAGATAAAAAGTATATGAGTTTATATGATATAGGAAAAGTATTGAATGAAAATAATTATAGGTATAAAGCATATAAAATTAGTGATATTAAAAGTATAAAAAATGAATGTATAACATTAATTAAAGTTAATAAATTAAGTTATCATTATGTGATTATAAAAAGAATTAGTGATAGTTATGTATATTATTATGATCCTTTGTTTTTGTTTATAAGAAAGAAAAAAATAAAAAAGTTTGAGAATAAATGGTTTAATGTGTGTTTATTTTATTATAGATAGGCATTTTTTATATTTGTTAACGTAGTTAACATTTACTTGAGTAAAAATTATGTTATAATAACATAGGTGATTTGTGTGAGAAATAATATAGAGTTTATAGATTTAATGAATAATGAAACTTTAAAGGAATATGAAGGAGTTTATAAAAAAATATTAAAAAGGATAAAAAAAGAGTTAGGTATAAAAGAAAAGTTAGAACTTAGTGTTACTTTTTGTGATAATAATCATATTCATGATTTAAATAAAACATATCGTAATAAGGATATGGCTACAGATGTTTTATCTTTTGCAATTGAAGATATAGGTGATGAAAACTTTTTAAATGAGATGAATAAACTTAGCAAGGTTAGAGAAATTGGAGATATTGTTATTAGTTATGAAAGAGCTAATGAGCAAGCTAAGGAGTATAATCATAGTTTGAGAAGAGAACTATGTTTCTTATTTACTCATGGTGTATTACATTTACTTGGATATGATCATGTTAATAAAACTGATGAAGAGATTATGTTTGGATTACAAGAAAAAATACTTAATGATATGAAGATAGTGAGGTAAAGACAATGAAAAATTTAAATAAATTATTAGAGGCTGCTAATTTAGCAAAAGTTAATTCTTATTCTCCTTATTCTAATTTTAGAGTAGGTGCTGCTGCTATGATGAAGGATGGTACTATTATTAGTGGTACAAATATAGAAAATGCTAGTTATGGTTTAAGCAATTGCGCAGAGAGAAGTTGCTTGTTTAGCACTTATTCACAAGGTTATAGAAAGGAAGATATAGTAGGTTTTGCAATTAGTGGAGATACTAATGATTTTATTTCTCCATGTGGAGCATGTAGACAAGTTATGTGTGAATTGCTTAGTGAAACTTGTTCAATATTCTTAATGAATAAAAAGGGAGAATATAAAGAAGTTAAAGTTAAAAAATTATTGCCTTTTAATTTTAAAGGAGATGATTTGAATGGATAACTTTAAATCAGGATTTGTTTCTATTATTGGTAGACCAAATGCTGGTAAGTCAACTTTATTAAATAGTTTAGTTAAACATAAGGTTGCTATTGTTAGTCCAAAAGCACAAACTACTAGAAATAAGATACAAGGTATTTATAGTGATGATAATTCTCAAATAATATTTGTTGATACTCCGGGTATTCATAAACCTAATAATAAGTTAGGACAAGAATTAAATAAAATGGCTTATTCATCTAATAAAGATGTTGAAGCAACTATTTTAATTGTAGATTCTAGTAAAGATTTCTTAGATGGAGATAAATATGTTTTAGAAGAAATTAAAGGATTTAAGCATCCAGTTATATTAGTTTTAAATAAAATAGATTTAATTAGTAAGAATAAATTAATTGAATTAGTAGATTTCTGGAGTAAACAATTTGATTTTTATGCAATAGTTCCTGTAAGCGCACTTAATAGTGAGAATCTAGATAATTTATTAAAAGTTGTTAAAGAGATATTGCCATTTGGACCAATGTATTATTCTAAGGATAGTATAAGTGCATATCCAGAAAGATTTATTGTTAGTGAACTAATTAGAGAGAAAATCCTTTATTTGACAGAAGAGGAAGTGCCTCATAGTGTAGCAGTAGTAATTGAATCAATGAAAAGAAAGAGAGATAATTTATTTCATATTCATGCGACTATTATTGTTGATAAGGAATCTAAAAAGGGCATTATCATTGGAAAAGGTGGTAAAATGCTTAAACAGATTGGTATTGATTCAAGAAAAGATATAGAAGAATTATTAGGTATTAGAGTTATGCTTGAGTTATTTGTTAAAGTAGAAAAAGATTGGCGTGATTCAATGTTTCTTTTAAAAGAGTATGGATATAAGGATACTGATTAGTTATGAAAGAAAGATATGTAGGTTATGTGTTAAATTCTATTGATTATAAAGAAAATGATAGTTTACTTAGTGTTTTGTGTGAAGATGGTGTAATTTGCCTTAGAGCAAGAGGAGTAAAGAAGGTTAACTCTAAAAATGCTAGTAGTGTTATGAATTATGCTTATAGTGAATTTGAAGTTAATAAAAGTAACAAGAATGGCTATTTAACTTTAAATGAAGGTAAACTAATTAATTATCCATCATTTATTGGTAGTAATTTAGAATACATAAGTATTATTAATTTTATTAGTGAAGGAATAGAATTAGTTAATGATAAAAGTGATAGTTTTGAATGCTTTGTGAATACACTTGATTCTATGAAGAATAGTAATGATGGAGGACTTATACTTATTAGTTTTTTGAATTATTTTTTGAAAAAGCAAGGAATATCTTTAAATGCTGATGAATGTGTGAATTGTGGTAGTAAAGATAGAATTGTTAAGTTTAGTTTTGAAAATGGTGGGTATTTGTGTAAGAAGTGTTGTAATTTAGTTAGTGATGATATTGAATATTTAAAGAATATGAGAATATTAAGTAAAACTAATTATAATAATATGGATAAAGTTAATATTGATTATATGTATTTGTATAAGTATATTAAAGAAGTTATTAGTTTGATTGAAAATAAATGTGGTATTTATTTTAAAAGTAAAACATTTTTGCTAAGAGTGTTAAAAAAGGAGGAAATATAAATGAGTGAATATAGTTTTGATAAAATAGTTAATCATGTTAGAACAAGTGGGTTTGTATATCAAGGTAGTGAAATATACAATGGTTTAGCTAATACTTGGGATTTTGGAGTTTTAGGTGTTGAGTTAAAAAATAATATAAAAAGATTATGGTGGAAGAAGTTTATTCAAGAAAATCCATACAATGTTGGTATTGATAGTGCAATTTTAATGAATCCAAATGTATGGGTTGCAAGTGGACACTTAGCTACTTTTACAGATCCTTTAATGGATTGTAAACAATGTAAAACCAGACATCGTGCAGATAAACTAGTGGAAGAATTTGATCCTAGTGTTAATGCAGGAGCAATGAGTGATGAAGAATTAGAAAAATTTATTAAAGATCATAATATTCCTTGCCCTGAATGCGGAGCTCATAATTTTAGTAATATTCGTAAATTTAATATGATGTTTAAAACATTCCAAGGTGTACTTGAAGATAGTAAGAGCACTATTTATTTAAGACCTGAAACTGCTCAAGGTATATT
>CAKORZ010000060.1 GCA_934101685.1 uncultured Bacilli bacterium | reverse complement strand
TTTATAGTTTTTGACTTTTATTATAGTGTTATCCTCTAAAATTAAACTATAAAAAGATAAATGTTTAGGATTTAAAGAAAATACTAAATCTAGATCTTTCTTTATTATATCTATAGTCAATCCCTTTATGCCATATATAAAATCAAAAGAATAGTTAGTAATATCATATTTATTTAATAGTTCAACAGTTTTCTTTACATCATTAAAATCATGTTTTCTACCTAAAAACATCAAAATTTCTTTATTAAAGCTCTGTACACCAATACTAACTCTATTAATTCCATATTTCTTAAACAATTTTACTTTCTCTTCATTTATATTTTCTGGATTTACTTCTATAGTAAACTCATAATTCAAATCTAAATATTTATTTAGTTCTTTTAATAATTTTTCTAATTCTCTTTCATTCAAGCAAGATGGACTACCTCCACCTATATAAATAGTTTTTAGTTTATTTTTAATGTTTAAATTATTAAGTTCATTAACTAAAACATTTAAGTATTTATCACATAATTTTTCATTATAAAACATTTTACAAAAATCACAATATGTACATATATGTTCACAAAAAGGTATATGAACATATAAACTACTTATCTTCGTCATCTTTTTTTACTCTTCTCTCCAAATAATCATCTTTATCGCTTAAATTTTGATCTTCAGCGCGTAAATGAAAAACCTTTTTCAAAAACATAACAAGTAAAGCTAATAAAATTACTCCTCCAATTATATAAAGCATATATTCACTTCCTTTTTAAATATTATAAATAAAACTAAAAATTTAGAAAATAAAAACAAGGAAAATTCCTTGCTTTTATTTATAAGTTATTAATTTAATTATTTTTTAATAACAAATTCACAAGTTGCAGGTATTAAACTGCATACCATTGCAACTATCCAAGTAGTACCAAATAATGATATAGTGCTATAATTTAAATCTTTAAGAATTACATTCTTATCTAAACCAGCAGCTAGAACTAATACAGTTCCTACTACAAGAACTAAAGAAAGCACAACATTAAGAGTACTTAACTTACCCATAACTTTTTTATTACCAAGTAAAGCAATAATGAAAGTTAATAAGAAATAAGCCATTACTACAGTTATAAGAATAAATCCAATAAGCATTAATGTTCTAGCAGTACCAAATATTTCTGATTCTTTAGCTTTATCCATGAATTCAAAGAATCCAAGAGGATCAGCTTTAATAGTAGTTTTAGTACCACGAACTGTAGTTGTATTTGATACTGTAACTTTTGTAAGTAGAGTCATAACAAATACTACTACACTAGCTACTAAAGCAACTAATCTTTTAAACACACAATTACATACTTTACTTTTACTTTTCTTAGCCATTACTATTTCCTCCTTACACTTTTATATTATCATATTTAAAATTTTATACCAAACAATTAAACATTAATTATCATCAACTGACAAAACTGCCATAAATGCTTCTTGAGGTACCTCTACACTTCCAACAGCTTTCATTCTCTTTTTACCCTCTTTTTGCTTTTCAAGAAGTTTTTTCTTACGAGTTATATCTCCACCATAACATTTAGCAAGTACATCTTTTCTCATAGCTTTTATAGTACTTCTAGCAATTGCTTTGTTATTTATACAAGCTTGAATTGGGACTTCAAACTGTTGACGAGGAATAATTTCTTTTAATTTTTCACATATATAATTTCCTCTATGATATGCAAAATCTTTATGAACAATAATAGATAAAGCATCTAGACTTTCTCCATTAATCAAAATATCCATTTTAACAAGTTTTGCTTCTTTATATCCAGCAAGTTCATAATCAAATGAAGCATATCCTTTAGTGCAAGATTTAAGTTTATCAAAGAAGTCAAAAACTATTTCGGCAAGTGGTATTTCATATATTAATTGCATTCTATTATGATCTATATAAATAAGATCTATATAATTACCCCTCTTTTTTTGACATAACTCCATTAAAGGGCCTACATATTCATTAGGTGTCATAATACTAGTTTTCACTACAGGTTCTTCAATTTTACTAATTCTTTGAACTTCAGGTAATTTACTAGGGTTATCAATAGAAATCATCGTCCCATCAGTAAGATATACATGATATATAACGCTAGGAGCAGTAGCAATAAGAGGAATATTAAACTCTCTTTCTATTCTCTCTTCACTAACATCCATATGTAATAATCCTAAAAATCCACATCTAAAACCAAATCCTAAAGCTTGAGATGTTTCTGGCTCAAACACTATAGAATCATCATTAAGTTTTAATTTTTCTAGTGCGTCTTTTAAATCATTATATTTAGCATTATCAATAGGATATATACCAGAATATACCATAGGAACCATCTCTCTATATCCAGGAAGAGCCTCAAGACAAGGATTATTAGCATTAGTAACAGTATCGCCAACATGAACATCCTTAACTGCTTTAATTGAAGCACTAATCCACCCTACTTCTCCAGCCTCTAAATAATCTCTTCTAACTTCCTTAGGTGTTTTAACTCCCACTTCAACAACATCATATTCTGCACCAGTTGACATAAGCCTAATCTTATCACCTGCACAAACCTTACCCTCTTTAACTCTAACTTGCAAAATAACACCTTTATAAGAATCATAATAAGAGTCAAATACTAATGCTTGAAGAGGATTATCGTCACTCCCCTTAGGAGCAGGTATATACTTAACTATTGCCTCTAAAACCTCATCCACTCCTACACCAGTTTTTGCACTAATTAAAGGAGCGTGATCAGTAACTAAACCAATTACATCCTCTATTTCTTGTTTAACCTTTTCTGGTTCTGCACTAGGTAAATCTATTTTATTAATAACAGGAATAATCTCTAAGTCATTATCTAAAGCTAAGTATACATTAGCAATAGTTTGAGCTTCAATTCCTTGTGTTGCATCAACAACTAAAAGAGCACCTTCACAAGCTGCTAAAGATCTACTAACTTCGTAAGCAAAATCCACATGTCCAGGGGTATCTATTAAATGAAAAGTATAAGTTTCTCCATCCTTTGCTTTATACTCTAATTGGACACTATTTAGTTTAATTGTTATTCCTCTTTCTCTTTCTATATCCATATTATCTAATAATTGCTCTTTCATTTCTCTTTTTTCTACTGCACCAGTCATTTCAATTATTCTATCTGCGAGCGTAGATTTACCATGATCAATATGAGCAATTATAGAAAAATTTCTAATTTTACTTTTATCCATATTACACCTCTATAAACTTCTATACATTTCAATCAAATTTTTTACTTGCTGTCCTTTATTAGAATCATCACCTTGTTCTTCATTAGAACCACTACTAAGTATTAAAGGCAAAATATAACTTAACACTGTTGTTATTACACTAGAAACAATTGCTCCAAGTAAAACAGCCTTTGCTTTTTCTCTCTCTCCCTCATAAAAATACCAAGAAACAAGAAAACCAATATATGGTAAAATCATTCCAAGTAAAAACCAAAGAATTAATTTTTTATTCTTTAGCCTTTTACCATGATTAATATGATAAACATCCATATACGTTTTATTATCAACATAATTATCTACAAGTGCACCACATTTAGGACATATGCTAACACTATCATCACATTCTTCACCACAATGTAAACATTTTTTCACTATAATCACCTTTAATAATTATATTATGTTTATTTGATTTTATAAAATTATTTATTACTTTTTTCTATTTAAATTATATTTATCGACAATAGGTTTAACCATTTTTTCATGATTTTCTATACTTTTTTTCACAAATTCTATTGCTTCTTCTTCATTTAAAGAATTAATATATTTTTCTAATTCTTTAGTTTCCTTTATTCTTTGTGCATATACAGCATCAGTAGAACAACCACCATCTAAATGAACATCGTCCTTATAGTTAACGCCAATAACATAATAACAAGTAAAATATTTAGTATGAATAGGCATAAAATATACTCTAACAGGAGTTCTACTTTCTCTTCTAGACCATATTTTATTTCTATTATCTCGATACTTCTCTACATAAATATCTTTAGTACTATTATCATCCATGAATTTTTTAGATAAAAGACTAGTACTAGGGTTTACTAAAAACTTATAAAATTTATCTATAAAATTATTATCATTAGGAATATCCTCTAAAGTAACACCATTAGCGTACACAATAACGTTATCCGTAATTTCAAATTTTTCATCTATTGTTTCTTTTTTGCTATTTAAATCATCAATAGTAAAATATTTTTTATCAATATATTTCTCATTTTCAAGACCATTTAGTTCATCTTCATTATATTCAAAAGCATCATTCAAACTTTCCATTTTTTTATCTAATTCTTTAATAATTTTAAAAGACTTACTAATTTTTTCATCTAATTCATTTTGTAAATTAATACTTTCTTTTAATTTAACAGATAAAGTTTTTTTAACATATGTATTAAGTTCATTCTTTAATCCAGCATCATTAATTTCTTCAATTATGTTTCTAATACCCTCAATAGAATGAGCTAAATCTACATTCTTACTATTCTCACGCTTCATTTTATCACTATATCTTTTTATTTTTTCATTTGTTTTCTTTTTTTGTTCTTTATATTCTTCTAATTTAGAATTTAATATATTTCTTGCTTTTTCAATTATCTTAGGATTACCAACTTTATCATAAAGTTTAAAATATAGTTTATCAATTACATCTATGTCTAATAAGATATCATCTACATCATCATTTTCTGCTAATGAATCAACAAGTTCATCTAAAGTTTTAATATCCTTTTCTCTTTTTAAGTATGCTAAGTGTATAGCATCTGCCTTTTTAGATTCTATTAAATCTGAAGCAAGTATTAATTCAGCATCAAAAGGAACAGTTGTCCTAATATCTAAATTAATATATTTGAATTCTTTTTCTAACTTACTTTGTATACTCATCTTTTTAAAATCTTCATTATAATAATATAATTCACTAAACAATAAACTATAAAAATCATATTGATCATTTTTATTTAATAAGCATCTTTGAACAATTATATTTAAACTTTTATCATCAATACACAAAATATATGGATTTTTTTCCACTAATTTTTTAATATCTTCCTTATTTAAAATATCTTCTAGCTTCTTCAAATTATCATTTAACGAATTAAGAACCTTTTCATTAATTAGTAAATCTAAAACATCCTCATTAAATCTAAGTTTTCTAAAATTAATACCATATAAAGAACAAACATTCTCCAAATTATTTAAATTAGCAATAATCTTATCAATACTAGTGTTAAACAATATCTCTTTATTATTAACTAATAAATTTTTAAAATAATCATAACTTAAAATGTTCTTTCCTATTTTAAAGCTACATCTATATCCATAATCTTTTAAATCTAAATCGCCCTTTAAAAATTCAATTACACGTTTAATATCATTATTACCAGTTAATAATTTAGGATCATTTTCAAAAATTTCTTTTAACAAATCTATTTCTAATTTATCTTCTTTATTCTTTTCTTTAACAAATTTACTAAAATCTATTAAGCAAACATTAATTGCTTTTAATTTTTCTATATCGCCTTTTTTTAGTATTTCAAGAGAACTTTTAATTTCTCTTTTCATAGTATCAACAGTGATATTAGTTTCATTAGAAAAGAAATCTATCATCTCTTTAAATTTCTTACCATCTTGAATAGCAAAAAATTCTTTACATTCATTAATCATATTAGATATAAGTTCATTTAAATTATCTTTTTTATTAAAATTAGGAATTATTATATCATTAACATAATATAAGTAATTATTTAAAAATTCATTAAGTCTTTTATCAATAAATTCTTGTTGCTTACCATTATATTCACTTTGAATATAGTTTAATCCTTTAATTAAACTATCTTTAACAGAATTTTCAATATTTTTATTTGAGTTAACCTTTTCATACAAATCAATAAATATTTCATTAATTTTTTTATCTGTATTAAAGTCAATTTTTTTCAAATTAACTAAAATATTCTTTTTTTCTGTATCAACTTTTTCCATTTCTAAACATTTATTATTTAAGTAATTTATTAAATTTTCATTATTAACTTCACTGTCACCATACTCGTCTTCATAACTTTTAATTAAATAAAATAGTTTAGTACCAAACTTAGGATAATATTTTTTAAACATATCGTATAAATATAAATTTTCCACACTAGCATTCATACTAAATAAATATTTAATATCATCGCTTAAAAATATCTTTTCATCATTAATTCCTAAATCATTGATTGCTCTATTAATCATATTAGAAATTTTAATAATCTTGTATATAGAATAAGTTTTATCTAAATGGCCATAAAATTCATTATAAATATTATTAGCAAAATCTACTATTGATATTTCATTATTAAGTGTATTTCTATTACCAATTATCTCATAAATTGCTCTACACATAGTAATATTAAGCATTACATCTTTATCTGGATAATCATATATATTTAAATTAAGAGAATTAAAAAATTTGTTTATTTCTACAACATAAAAAACTTTTGGCAACATAGGTTTGTTATCATTTTTAAGATTTATTGAATTTTTAATAACATATGATATTTCAAATAATCTATCTAAATATTTAATATCAAAATTAATAGTCTCTAAAAAGTCATATAACATATCTAAATCTGAATCATCATATATATAAACATTATTTTTTAAATTATCGTATAAATATTTATTAATACTATCTCTATCTCCTACTGGTAAATCAAAATTTGAAGATATTCTATCAAGTAAATTACGTATAAAAAAGCTCATATAAATCACCTGATAAAATTATAACATATTAGTAATTTATATTAAATAATTTTTTCTAAAAGACTATCTACATCTAACTTATAATATTTCAATAACTCGCTATATTTACCCTGTTTATAAAATTTATTTTCTAATCCATAAAAAGATATTTTGCCTTTATAATGAATATTATTATAATAATTTAAAATAGGTAAAAATAATCCCTCTTTTATACTATAAATGTCATACACCCATATCTCATCATACCTACTAGAGGCATCTTTTAACATTTCTTCATCTAATGGTTTATAAAAATATACTCCAACTACATCTATATTTAAGTTTCTTTCTTTAATTTTTTCAATTAGTAAACTAGTAATTGGGCCCACAGATAAAATAACTTTCTTACTATTTTCATTTTTATATAAATAGTTCCATTTACCATATTTTATATCAATATCATTCTCAATCATTTTACAACTCTTACATATTCTAATAAAACTCAAATAATCATAATTAAAACATATGTCCATAAGTTTATTAACATCATCACTATAAATAGGCATACAAATCATTGTATTAGGTAAATGATTAACCATTGCTACATCAAATATACCATGGTGTGAATCTCCATCTTGCCCTACAAGTCCTACCCTATCAACACCAATCACACATTTACTATTATTACGCAATAAATCTTGGTTAATGAAATCATAACATCTTTGCATAAACGTAGAATATATACTAATGTAAGGAACACCACCATTAATAGATAACCCATTAGCAAATACAAATGCATGTTCTTCACTAATTCCTACATCAAAACATCTAGATGGATATTTATTAAATACTTCATCTAATTTACTTCCACTTTTCATTGCACTACTAATAACAAAAATGTTTTTACTTTCCACATTATTCATTAAATAATTACTAACTAAATCATTAAAGCATGCTTTACCCTTACTAATAGTAAATGTATTTAAATCAAATTCATTAACTCCATGCCACTTGCCATCACTATCATTAGAAGTTGCTTCATATCCTTGTCCTTTAATCGTTTTAACATGAACAATAATACTATTTTTATTATTTTTAGCAATTTCTAAAGCATTTTTTAATTCATTTAAATTATGACCATCTATAACTCCTAAATAGTCTAATCCAATATTTTCAAGAAAATTATCTTTCCATACTAATTTTTTAAAACTATTCTTTACTCTAGCACTACAATTGAAGAAAAATTTTCTTATTTTGCCTCTATTAAACATATTAACATAATGTCTTTTACCATTTTGATAATATTTACTTTTTTTAATTTTACCTAAAAACTTAGATAATCCACCTACACTCTTAGATATGGCCATTCCATTATCATTAACAATAATTATCACTTTAGTATTTAAAGATAAAAGATTATTAATTGCTTCCATCGCTACTCCATTAGCTAAAGCTCCATCACCAATTACTGCTACTATTTCATTATTTTCTTTTTTACTATCTCTACTAATAGCCATCCCCATTGCCGTAGAAATAGAAGTAGAACTATGTCCTGTAAAGTAAGGATCGTAATCACTTTCACTAGGATTATAAAAGCCACTAACAGAATCTAATTGTCTAAGATTATCTAACTTTCTTCCACTAAGAATTTTATGTGTATAACATTGATGAGTTACATCAAATAATACTTTATCTTTTGGCAAGTCAAAAACATAGTGAAGCATAACTGTTAACTCCACTACACCCAAATTTGATGACAAATGACCTCCATTAATAGAAACAGATTTAACTATCTCTTCTCTTATATCC
>CAKORZ010000059.1 GCA_934101685.1 uncultured Bacilli bacterium | reverse complement strand
CTAATTAAAAGACAATATGAAGGATTTGATTCTTATATCACAACTACAATGAGGGAAGTTGATGAATTAGTTGAAGTAGAAGTTAATCCAAATTGGAAAAAATTATCTACTAAAGAAACACGTGAATTAACTGGAGATGATTACTTTGATAACTTTGTTTATCCAATTACTCATCTAGATGGTTATGATTTACCAGTATCTGCATTTACAACTGAAACATTATTAGATGGTTCTATGGAAAGTAATGTTGCTTTCAAAGAAAAGAGAAATATTGCTGAAGAAGTACCAGTATGGCATAAAGAAAATTGTATTCAATGTAATAAGTGCTCATTTGTATGTCCACACGCTACTATTAGAACATTCTTACTAAATGATAAAGAATTAGAAAATGCTCCTGAAGTAGTAAAGAATGATGTATTAAATGCATTAGGTGGACCTGCTGTAAAGGATTTAAAATATCGTGTTCAAGTATCACCTCTTAACTGTGTTGGATGTGGTCTTTGTGTAGAACAATGCCCAGGTATGAAAGGCAATAAAGCATTAACTATGGAATCTGTAAAAGAACAAGTTAAACAAGAAGAAGGCGCTGATTACTTATATACTGGTGATTTCTATAAAAAAGGATTATTCCAAGAAAATACTGTAAAAGGAGCAGGATTACTTAAGCCTTATTTTGAAGTTAGTGGAGCATGCGCAGGATGCGGTGAAACACCTTATTATAGATTAGTATCTCAATTATTTGGAGAGGATATGTTAATTGCTAATGCTACAGGATGTTCTTCAATTTATAGTGGTTCAACTCCTTCAACTCCATTTGTAAAGGATAACAAAGGACAAGGACCTGCATGGGCTAACTCATTATTTGAAGACAATGCAGAATATGGGTTTGGTATGGCAATTGCGTCTAGATATAAAAAATATGAAATTGCTAATATAATTCATAAAAATTTGCCTTATTTAGAGAAACCATTACAAGATGTATTGAATGAATATCTTGCAAGTGAAGGAAATAGAGAAAAAGAGAAAGAATTAGCTCCTAAAATTGTAGAATTAGTAACTAAATCACAAAATGCTTATGTAAAAGAATTATTAGATTTTAAGAGAGATTTAGTAAGCAAATCACAATGGATTGTCGGTGGAGATGGATGGGCTTATGATATTGGATATGGTGGATTAGATCATGTTATAGCTAACAATGAAAATGTAAACATCTTAGTTTTAGATACAGAAGTTTATTCTAACACAGGTGGTCAATCTTCTAAGTCAAGTCAAACAGGTTCAATTGCTAAGTTTACTGCTTCAGGTAAAAAGACTGCTAAAAAAGATTTAGCTGCAATTGCTATGGCATATGGTCATGTATATGTAGCTCAAATAAATATGGGAGCAAATAACATGCAAGCTATTAAGGCTTTGAAAGAAGCAGAAAGCTATGATGGGCCTTCACTAATTATCGCTTATTCTCCATGTATTGAGCATGGTATTAAAGGCGGATTAGTAAATCACCAAGAAAACCAAAAAGAAGCAACAGAATGTGGTTACTTCAACTTATTTAGATATGATCCAAGATTAGAAGCACAAGGTAAGAATCCTTTACAACTAGATTTCAAAGAACCTGACTTTGATAAATTTAAAAACTTCTTATTAAATCAAACAAGATATAATAGATTACCAGTAGCAAACCCTGATGAAGCAGAAGAGCTATTAGAATTATCTAAAGTATATGCAATGAAGAGATTTAATAGATTAAAGAAAATGAGTGAAGAATAATGAATATTTGGCATGATTTAGATAGTAAAAGAGTAAATAAAGATAGTTTTATTGCTTGTATAGAAATACCAAAAGGTAGTAAGAAAAAATATGAATTAGATAAAGAAACTGGCTTAATAATACTAGACAGAATTCTTTATACTTCAACTCATTACCCTGCTAATTATGGATTCATACCAAAAACTTATTCAGGTGATAATGACCCTCTAGATGTTCTTGTATTATGTCAAGAGACACTAGAACCATTATCACTTGTAAAGTGTAAACCAATTGGTGTAGTATCAATGATTGATGGCGGAGAAGTAGATGAAAAGATAATTGCTGTGGTTGAACATGATCCAGTTATGAATATATATAATGATATAAGTGAACTTCCTAATCACATGCTTGAAGAAATGCAACATTTCTTTAGAGTATATAAACAATTAGAGGGAAAGAAAACTTATATTGAAAAAGTTGAAAATGTAAATAAGGCAAAAGAAATTATTGAAGAAAGTATAGAAAACTATAAAAAGAAATTTTCTTGTTAAAAAATAAAAAGTTTCCATGTGAAACACCCACTAGAAAAATTTTAGTAGACATTTAATTTTTGTTTGGTATAATTGTGTCTAGAGGTGTTTTAAATGGATGAAATTAAATTAACTTTAGCTCAACTTTTATCTTTATATATGGGAGGAAGACCAGTAGGCACAAGAGACTATAATGAACAAGAAGAGGAATTCTTGCATAGTTATGGTTCTTTATTCTTTATAGATTTTAATAAAGTGCCAAAAGAGAGAAGAAAAGATGCAGAAATATTGAATTTTAGAACTTTATCAGGAAGTATTGAATTACAATATCCTGAATTAAAGAAAATTAAAAAGTTATGTTCAGCTTATATTAAAAAAGTTCCTACATTTTATGATGCAAAAGATAATCCTAAAATTGTTAAAAGTGAAGAATATAAAGTAATGACAAAAGAATTAATGAAAAAAGCTCGTGAAGTTTTAGGAAAAGAAGAAAAGTTCACAGTTAAAAATCTTAACAAGTTTTGTAGATAAATAAATAAGAAAAAAGCTATAATATAAATAGCTTTTTTTATTAGGAGGTTGTTTTATGAATGTTAAAAATAAAGTAGCAATAATGTATGACTTTGATGAAACATTAGCACCAGGTAATATGCAAGAATATGGATTTATCCCTAATTTACAAATAAGTGCCGATGATTTCTGGGGTGCAGCAGGTGAAATTGCTAAAAAACATAATATGGATAGTATACTTGCATATATGTATACTTCTATACAATTAGTTAAAGAAAAGAAACTAAAAATAAGTAGAGAAGAATTTAATAAGCAAGGAGAAGTTATATCTTTCTTTAATGGTGTAGAAGGATGGTTTAAAAGAATAAATGAATATGGTAAAAGTTTAGGACTTGAAGTAGAACACTACATTATTTCTTGTGGATTAAAGGAAATAGTAGAGGGTACTAAAATTGCTAAAGAATTTAAAAGAATATTTGCTTGTAGTTTTGCCTATGATGAAGAAACAAAAGAACCTATATGGGCGTCTCAAGCAGTAAATTTTACCACTAAAACCCAATACATATATCGTATAAGAAAAAATCAATTGGATAAATTGTATGATCCATACGAATTAAATGAATATGTAGAAGATAGGGCATCGCTTCTTCCATATAAAAACATGATTTATATTGGCGATGGTGAAACTGATATTCCATGTTTCAAAACAGTAAGAAAAGATGATGGACATTCAATATGTGTTTATAATCCAACTTCGGAGAAAAAACTTAAAATAGCTAAAAAGATATTTAAAGATGGTAGAGTTAACTTTA
Source organism: uncultured Bacilli bacterium (assembly GCA_934101685.1). Classification (GTDB taxonomy): domain Bacteria; phylum Bacillota_I; class Bacilli_A; order RFN20; family DUOF01; genus CALVUJ01. Next base: position 4,972 of record CAKORZ010000059.1, on the reverse strand, counting down.
TTGCTCCGGCTGATTATAGTGAAAACTCTAGAGTAGATATAATTGTTAAGGATATATTGTGTAAAATTGCTTTAGATAATAAAATAGAAGAATATTCAAAGTAGTTAAATAATTGATAAATAATAATAATTGTTATATAATAACAACATTGTAAAGGAAGTGCGATTAATGGAAGAATTAGATTTAACAGAACAAGAGCAAATTAGAAGAGAGAAACTTGCTAAATATATAGAAAAGGGATTAGATCCATTTGGTAAAAAATATAATAGAGATTCTTGGAGTGCAGATTTAAAAGAAAAGTATGGTAGTTATACTCATGAAGAAATGGAAGAAAAAGAAATTATTGTAAGCGTAGCTGGTAGAATAATGACTTTAAGAGATATGGGTAAAGTTGCTTTTATGCATATTCAAGATAAAAAAGGACAAATACAAGTTTACTTAAGAAAAGATGTATTAGGAGAAGATACTTGGGAAGTATTTAAATTAGCAGATATCGGTGATGTAGTAGGAATTAAAGGAAGATTAATGATTACTAAAACTGGTGAATTAAGTGTTAAAGCATTAGAATATACTCACTTAACTAAAGCTTTAAGACCTTTACCAGAAAAGTTCCATGGTTTACAAGATAAAGAAGAAGCTAGACGTCGTAGATATGTTGATTTAATTATGAATGAAGAAAGTAAGAAAATGGCATTTACTAGACCTAAAATAATTAGAGGTATTCAAAATTATTTAGATAGTAGAGGATTTGTTGAAGTAGAAACACCAGTGTTAAATCCAATTTTAGGTGGAGCAAGTGCTAGACCATTTGTTACTCATCATAATGCATTAGATATGGATTTCTATTTAAGAATAGCTACTGAATTACCATTGAAGAGATTAATTGTTGGTGGTATGGAAAGTGTATATGAAATAGGTAGACTATTTAGAAATGAGGGAATGGACGCAACTCACAATCCTGAATTTACTACTGTAGAAGCATATATGGCATATGGTGATTTAACTGATATGATGGAATTAGCAGAAGGTATGTTTAGCGAGTTAGCAGTTAAAATACAAGGAACTACTGAAATCACATATCAAGACAAACAGATTAGTTTAAAAGCTCCATTTAAGAGAATTACAATGGTTGATGCAATTAGAGAAGTAACTGGCGTTGATTTTAATAAAGTAACTACTGATGAAGAAGCATTAGAACTTGCTAAAAAGCATAATGTTGAAGTCGAAAAACACGAAAGAACATTAGGACATATCATTAACTTATTCTTTGAAAACTTTGTAGAAGATACACTTATTCAACCTACATTTATTTATAAATATCCAGTAGAAATTTCTCCGCTTACTAAGAGAAATCCTGAAGATCCTAGATTTACAGATAGATTTGAATTATTTATTAACGGTAAAGAATTTGGTAATGCTTATACAGAATTAAATGACCCAATTGATCAAAAAGAAAGATTTATTAATCAATTAAAAGAAAAAGACTTAGGTAATGAAGAAGCAAATGAAATGGATATTGATTTTGTTGAAGCATTAGAATATGGTATGGCACCAACTGGTGGTATAGGAATTGGTGTAGATAGATTAGTAATGTTATTAACTAATACTGATAGTATTCGTGATGTATTATTATTCCCACATATGAGAATAAACAAAAAGGACAATTAATTAGTTGCCCTTTTCTTTTAGTAAATTTATTTCTTGCTCTGTTAATTTTCGATATTCACCAAGTTTTAAATTTTCATCAAGTTTTAAATTTCCAAAGGTAACTCTTTTTAAGTAAGTTACCTTTTTATTTACACTTTCAAACATTCTTTTTACTTGATGGTATTTTCCTTCACTAATTGTAACATAGCAATAACTAATATCATCACTTTTTATTATTTCAAGTGTTGCACTTTTACACAACTCACCATCTAAAGTAATTCCTTCTTTAAAGGTAGTAACATCTTCATCAGTAACTTTCCCTAGTACTTCAACATAATATTTTTTATTAACATGCTTTTTAGGTGATAACAATTCGTGAGCAAGTTTACCATCATTACTAATTACAAGTAATCCTTCACTATCTTTATCAAGTCTACCAAAAGGAAATAAATCTAAATGCTTATATTCTTTAATTAAATCAATAACAGTTTTATCTTTATTATCATAAGTAGCGCTTACCACTCCACTTGGTTTATTAAGCATTAAATATACAAACTCTTCATATTCTAATTTTTCATTATTAAGCATTACTATATCATTATTTTCATTAACTTTAAAATCATCTTTTTTTATAGTAATTCCATTAACACTTACTAATCCTTTTTTTATAAATTCTTTTACTTCTTTCCTAGTACCTTTGCCTAAAAAAGATAAATATTTATCTAGTCTCATCATTTAAAAATCACCACAAAAATATTATATCATTAGTAGAATAAAATTTGTAAATTTAATATACTAAAAATGGTGATGATTAAATGTTTCTAAAAACTAGTGATTTATTCTTAGTGTTAGGTATACCATACGCAATTGTAATTGGGGTAGCAGTTTTAGTAGTAGCCATCTATTTAGTATATTTGCTAATAGACATAGTATCGTTTAATTCTAGGAAACAATTAAAGGAAATGGTTAATTTATTAGTTACAGAAACTGTTAATATTCCTGAATATGAACCTGCGATAATGGCATATTTAGTAAATATGCAAAAAATTGGGAGAAGAGAAATTTGTTCAACTTTATTTGATTTAATTGGAAAAGGAAAAATAAAAATAGATTTACTATATGGTTCGATTAATAGTGATTCAGGAAAGTATAGAATTACTTTATTAAATAAAGAAAATTTAAATAAATATGAAACACTATTAATAAATTATTTGTTTAGAGAAAAATTAGAAATAGATGAGGAAGATTTAAGTAATAAATTATATAAGAAAAATTTAAATAAACTATTTTATAGTGAGTTTTTAAAATGTATTCAAGAAGAAGCAAAAGAAAAAGATTTTTTTAGTAAAAGTTATGCTAAATGGAAAATAAGGATATACAAGATTATTAATAAAATTGTTACTGTTATGGCAAGTGTAGCAAGCTTTATGGTAGCGTTAATAGGCTATATTGCAGATGGGGCAGATGATTTTGATGTGCTTGGTGTTTTACTTGTTTTATCATTAGTAAGTGCCTTAATTTTATGGATATTAAAGTTTATTGTTACATTCACATTTAATTTAACTTGTTATTATAATGAGTTTAGTAAACAAGGTAATGAAGATTATAAAAAATGGAAGGGCTTTAAAAAATATTTGAAACATTATAGTGAAATACCTAATCATCCGATTATGGGAGTGCTTATGTGGGAAAAATATTATGCTTATTCAATAGGATTAAAAGTTAGTAAAAAGTTTTATAAGCAAATGAAAAAAATGAAGGTAGTAGATAATTCAATTGATATAGAACTATTTAGTATGTTTAATGAAATAATTGAATGTATTGGAGTAAGTAAAGAAAGGATGAAATCTATATCGTTAGATAAGTATGGAGGAAGTCATGTAGATTATTAAATAAACTAGTATATTAAATAGATTATTTAAGAAAAAGTGTATATTTTTATAAAGAAACTAGGTATAATTAAGTAGTTAGTAAAGGCAGGTATAAAATATGAGAGCAAGTAGAATGTTAATTGCAACTTTAAAGGAAACACCAAACGAGGCTGTTATCTCTAGCCATGTTCTTCTTTTAAGAGCAGGCTATATTAGAAAATTAGTCGCAGGAGTTTATAATTACTTGCCGCTAGGATTAAGAACTTTAAATAAAGTTGAAAAAGTAATCCGTGAGGAAATGGATGCTTCTGGTGCATTAGAAATCTTATCATCTGCAATTCAACCTAAAGAGCTTTGGGAAGAATCAGGAAGATGGAGTAAATATGGACCAGAATTAATGAGATTAAAAGATCGTCATGGAAGAGAATTTTGCTTAGGACCAACACATGAAGAAATATTTACTGATGTAGTTAGAAAGGAAGTAAAATCTAAGAAAAATCTTCCTATGAATATTTATCAAATTCAAACAAAATATAGAGATGAGTTTAGACCAAGATTTGGTTTAATGAGAAGTAGAGAATTTATTATGAAAGATGCATATTCTTTTGATACTTCTTATGAGGGATTAGATGCTTCTTATAAAATCATGTATGATACTTATTGCAGAATATTTGATCGTTTACATCTTAAATATAAAATTGTTTTAGCTGATACAGGAGCAATTGGAGGAACTGGATCTCATCAATTTATGGCTTTATCCGATGTTGGAGAATCAGATATTATTTATTGTGATTGTGGGTATGCAGCAGACCAAGAGAAAGCATCTTCAAAAGCAAGTGAATATAAGTTTGATGAAAAAGAAAAACCTTTAAAAGAAGTTGAAACACCTAATCAAAAATCAATTGAAGAAGTATCATCATTTTTAAATGTATTACCTAAAGATGTAGTTAAAACAATGGTTTATAAAGATTTTGCTAATAATCGTTTAGTATTAGTAATGGTTAGAGGAGATAGAGATGTAAATGTAATAAAAGTTGTTAATAAACTTAATATTGCAGAACATGAAATTGAACTTGCTAGCTATGAAGATATTAAATCACTTGGATCTATTGAAGGATTTGTTGGACCAGTAGGAATTAAAAAAGGAACATTAGTTCTAGTTGATGAAGAAGTTAGTAAAATGAAAAATATTGTTGTAGGTGCTAATAAAGCTAATTACCATTTAATTAATGTTAATTTCTCTAGAGATTTTGATGGAGAAGTTGGTGAATTTAGAAATACTGTTGATGGAGATATGTGTCCTGTATGTGGTAAACCTCTTAAAATGGAAAGAGGTATTGAAATAGGGCAAATCTTTAAATTAGGCACTAAATATTCTTTACCAATGAATTGTACTTTCCAAGATGATGATGGAAGTGTTAAACCTATGGTAATGGGATGTTATGGTATAGGAG
>CAKORZ010000058.1 GCA_934101685.1 uncultured Bacilli bacterium | reverse complement strand
TTATTGAATTTAATTATCAAAGTAAATTAAAAGACATTTATAACACAAAAGAATTTTTAAGTATGATACAAAGAGAGTATATTGTTTTAGATAATAATGAAATAGCAAAAGATTACTTTAAATTAGCATTTAATTTAGGTGCATTTGATAGAGATAATATAGTTAGACAAAAAGCATGCAATTTTATAGAAAATTTATGTGATAAAGGAATATTAGATGGCACTAGTATACATAGTATTTTTGATTCAATGAAAATTGATGGTTATAATAAGGAATGGGCAGAATTCTTTATGAATAAAGAAAATTTAGAAAAATTATTAGAAAGTGAAAAGAATGAATCTGGATTTATTGCTAAAACATATAATGATTTTTATAGTATCAAAGAATTTAATAGGAGTAATAGAGGAAATCAACATTATAAAAAAGTAACTATAGAAGCATGTAAAGAATATTTTTCAAAAGTTACATTTTCTGATGTGGATGATGAAACAATGGATATATCTACTACTATAAGTTCATTTACACGTCATCAAGAATCATTTGATTTAGCTAAAAAAATAAGAAAAGAGTATGTAGAAAATAGAGAAAAAGGATTAATAAATGATCATATTTTAAAAGAAGAATTAAAAGAAAATGATACTTTTAATCAAATAGATAATGTAAGAGAAGAAATAATAGATAACACACAAGTTGTATTAGATACATTAAATGATGTTTCTAGTAAAAAGTTCAGTTATGAATTCTTATCTAAGTATGATCCTAGAAATTTTGTTTTAGGAAAATATTGCTGTTGTTGTGCACATTTAGAAGGAGCAGGAGTTGGCATAATGAAGGCAAGTATTTTACATCCTGATTGCCAAAATTTAATTATTAAAGATTCAAAAGGTGAAATAGTAGCTAAATCAACATTATATATAAATAAAGAGCAAGGATATGGAGTATTTAACAATGTAGAAGTAAATACTAATGTAAGTGCTCAAGATCTAGAGTTAATTTATAATAAATACAAAAAAGCAATTAATGACTTTGTAACTAGATATAATGAAATATACGATAAAAAAATCACTAGAATAAATGTTGGTATGCATTTAAATGATTTAGAAAAATTAATTAGGCAGAATGATGAAGAAGGAGATGTCTTACAAGGTATTGATTTTTCTATGTATGGAGTAGGTGATCATGCATATAAAGGTGATTGGCAAGAAGAACAATATGTTTTATGGAAAAAGAAATAGAATGAGGAAAAATTATGAGAGTTCAAAATGATATATTACAAAGAGTTAATGAAAATGATATTGAAATTTTAAATAGCAATTATAATGACTTTTGGGAAGGAATTACTAGTATTGGTAATGAGTGCTTTTTGGGTGTTGGAAATTTAAAGTATATATATGTGCCATCTACAATAAAAAAAGTAGGTAAACAGGCTTTTACAAATTGTTCAAAGCTAGAAAAAGTGATTTTAAGTAAAAACTTATTATGCATTTGTGAAGACACATTTTATGGCTGCACAAATCTAAAGACAATTGTAATACCAAATAATGTTTCAGTAATTGAAAAGAATGCTTTTGGTTGCTGTAGAAAAATGACTAGTATAAAACTAGGAAAGAATTTAAAAGTTATAGGAAGTTACGCTTTTTTCAATTGCTTTAAATTAGCAAAAATAGTATTACCTAATAATGTAGAAAAGATAGAAGAAGGAGCTTTTTATAGTAGTGGTTTGAAAAAAATATATTTAAATAAAAATCTAAAAGAAATTGAAGAAAAAGCCTTTGCATATTGTAAAAGTCTAGAAACTATAGTAATACCTGATTCTGTTAAATTTTTAGGAAAAGGAACTTTTGAAGAAAGTTCAATACGTACAATCTCTATTGGACAAAATATAACTTATATTCCAGAAGAGTGCTTTCATAATTGTAAAAATCTAGAAAGAATTACTATACCACAAGGGGTTAGAACATTGAAATCACATTGTTTTGCTAATTCAGGTTTAAAAGAAATTAAAATAAAAGATGGTCTTATGGTAATTGAAAAAGAAGCTTTTTTAAATTGTATTGATATAGAGCAAATAGAAATTCCCAAATCTGTTATTGAGATTGGAGAAGACGCTTTTAAAGGATGTAAGTTTAACTATATTTATAAACTTAGTAATGGAAATTGCATTTTATCAAAGTATGAATTAGTTGGAAAAGATATAGTTGAAAGTTATAATATTAGGGATATTGGAGAAGTATATTGTAAACTTTTACCTTATAATAATAGTGAAGCTTTAGAAAGAATAAAATTATTAAGAAAAAATGGTATTGTTGTAACTAATGAATGCTATGAAAATATTGGATTTATGAAAAAAATTTTTTATAACGATAACTATGATTTTATGAAAAAATTATCTAAAAAATTAGATTTAGCATATACCAATAAAAAATATGCTTTATCATTTTATACGCTATTATACAATTTAGGAGCTTTTAGCGATGATATGAAAGAAAGACAGAAATCATGCAACTTTATTGAAAATTTGATTGATAAATATTTGATAAGGTTAGATGATATACAATTTATTACTCAAGATATGGATATTGTTAGTTATAACCCTGAATGGGCAGAATTTATAATGAATAATAGTAATTTTTTAGATTTGATTAAAATAGAGAAATCTGGACAATATGGACTTATTGCAAAAACTTGTAATGATTTTAATAAATTAAAGGAGTTTTGCAGAAGTAATAAAGGAAAGCAAAGATATTTGAAGCCAACTGTGACTAGAGCATTCCAATGTTTTTCTAATATTCAATTTGATTATGTAAATGAAACAAATGAAGATATCGCGTTGGAACTTGCAAAATTTACTATAAGACAATCTACATTTGATGAAGCTAGTGATATAAGAGAAGTATATTTAGAAAAAAGAAAATCAAATAGGATAGATGATCATATTTTAAAAGAAGAGTTGAAGGAAAATATTTTTGATGAAATTGATAGTCTAAGAGCGGAAATATTAAATGATTCAAAAGAAAGTACAGAAATTTTAAGCGACATTGCTAGTGAGAGATTCACATATGAATTCTTATCTAAATATGATCCTATAAATTTTGTTATAGGAAAATACTGCACTTGTTGTGCACATTTAGAAGGTGCTGGAAAAGGAGTTGTATATGCTAGTGTATTAAATCCTGATTGTCAAAATTTAGTTATAAGAGACAATATGGGGTTAATAGTGGCAAAAGCAATGCTATATATAAATAGAGAACAAGGCTATGGAGTGTTTAATAACTTTGAAGTAAATGATAATATAGATGAAGAAAGTAAAGAACTTATATATGCAAAAATAAAAAAAGGCGTTAGTGATTTTGCTAACAAATATAATGAATTAAATAAAGATAAACCTATTACTCAAATAAATGTAGGAATGGGGTATAATGATTTAAATGCACAAGTTAGAAAATATGAAAAAAGGGGTAAAATCTTGCAAGCAATAGATTTTAGTGCTGACCTATGTACATATTATGATGGCGATTGGCAAGATGAGCAATATGTAATTTGGAAAAAATAAACTTAAATAATATCTAATTAGTTATTTGTATGTTAAAATAAATTGGGTGTTAGATATGGACAATGAAGAGTTATTAAGAAATTATTATAAAGAAAATGATGAAAAAATGAGACTAAGATATTTGGATCTTATGTTAATGGAGTATGAAGATATCTTAGAAATGATTATAAAAAATATTAAAAATAATGTAGAGTTAAAAAATAATGCGTATGCTTTAAATATACTATCTAAAAAGAAAAAAGTTAGTGATTATTTAAATGATAAATTAACTTTAACTACTTTATTAATACTTTTAAATAGCGAAGATAGTAAAGTTAGAAAAAATACTTATATTATGTTAGGAAATTTAAATAATGATACATATAGTAAGTTTTTAGTAGATGCCTTAGATAAAGAAACAGTAAATTATTGTATTCCTTCAATTATTTTATCTTTAGGAAATTATAAAATAAAAAATATTAATGAATTATTAAATAATAAGTTAAAAGAATATAAAGAAAAATTAGATAAAAAAGAAATAGAAAAAGTACATTATGATGAAATAAGTAAAAGTGTAGAAAAAGTTTTATTAAAGAATATTACTATAACTAAGCATAAGTTTATAGGCTTTAAAGAAAAAAGAAATGTTTTATTAACTATTATGCCTGCTTTAAGAAATGCATGCATGAATGAAATTAAAAGTAAGTTTAAAGATGCAAGGTTTATAAATAATGGTATTGCTATTAGTACTAATGATTATAATAGTGTCTTTTCTCTTAGAACATTTTATGAAGCATTATTATTTGAAAAGAATGGTATTAGTTTAGAAAAAAATAAAATTAATGATTATGTAGTTAATGCTTTGAAAAATAATTTTATTTCTTCGTGCCATGAAGGAGAAAATAAATTTTATTATAGAATAGAAGTTAAAAGCACTATGAATAAAAAAAGTAAAATTGAACTTATTGAGGGCTTAAAGAAAAGTATTGATGAAAAATTAGAAAATAAATATATTAATAATCCTTCTTTATATGAATTTGAAATAAGATTAGTAGAAAGAGAAGATAAGTTTGATGTTTACTTTAAATTATATACAGTAGAGGATACTAGATATAATTATAGAGTTACTGATTTACCAGCTTCTATTAATCCAACTACTGCTTCTATCTTAATGCAAGAAATAAAAGGATATTTAAAGGAAGATAGTGAAGTATTAGATGCCTTTTGTGGTACATCTACTATGTTAATAGAGAGAAGCTTTATTAAAGGATATAAGAGTTTAACAGGAATTGATATTAGTGAAGAAGCAATTAATGATTCTAAGATAAATGCTAATAATGTACCTGTTAATATTAGTTTAGTATGCGATGATATAATTAAATATAATGGTCCTGAATTTGATGAAATTATCTCTAATATGCCTTTTGGTAATAGAGTAAGTAACCATGAATTAAATGAAACATTATATAGAAGATTTATTAGTAAGTTAGATACAATGCTTAAAGATAATGCCTATGCTTTTTTATTAACTAGTGAGTTATCTTTAATGAAAAATCTTATAAGCAAAAATAAAAATTTGAAATTAGTAAAGAATATATATGTAGAAAGTGGGGGCTTAAAGCCACATTTATTTGTAATTAAAAAAGTTTCCTAAATGTATTCTTTGACCAAATTTTAGTATATAATAATTAAGTATTTAGTAGGGGGAGATATTGTGGATTTCTATGAACAACTACTTGAAGATGAACAATTAAAGGGTGTTTTTGAAAACTGGGGTTATGAAGATAAAATAATAATTTCAAGATGTAATGACTTATTATATAAAATAAAAAGTCATTTATTTACTTTTAATTATGAAAGTGTAAAAGAGGGTATAAGTAAGGATATTACTTTTAATGATGCATGCATTAATGATATAGTGCAAATTAGAAAGTTGATTCAAATGTTACCTAAATCACACATTGAAGCCCTTCATTCATTAGGCGTTATTGTAATTGCTCCAGATGGAGTTAATTCTAAACCTTTTATTCCTTTTAATGATATAGTTATAAAAAATCTTGAAAAAGTATTTGATGATATTTTAGGGCAATATCAAACTAAAAGAGTAGAAATATTAGCTAATTCTAATTTAAAAACAATGATTAGAGGAATTAGCTTTGAAGAAAATAAAGAATTGAAGGATTTAAAAGAAAAATTATTAGAATCTATAGAAACTAAAAATGTTAATATGATTAAGGATTGTGTTAACTTGATTATTCAAATTCAAAGAATTGAATATCATTTACAAAGATGTGAAGTAGAAACTTATTATGAGTTTACTAAAGATAAAGGTGCTCAAGATGCAGTTGCTTACGTTTTGCAAGAGGCAATTAAAGGATTAGAGAAGGCAAGTAATGATACTAAAGAATTTGTGAATAAAAATGTAGATATGAAAAGACTTATTAGACCACATGTATTAATAGTTCAAAAAGGTATGAGTCCTTATGAAACTATTAGTGAAACATACTATTTAGAAGAACTTTGGGAACAAATAAAAATATTGAAAAATTTGTGCATTCATATGGGAGAAGAAATACTTAAATAAGGAGTGATAATATGAAAAAGATATTAATGACATTATTATTAATCTTACCTTTTTGCATAAGTGCATGTTCATGCGATAGATTTAGTCTTAAAACATATACAGATGCAGTAAATCATTATGAAAATAGTGTAGGTCTTGAATATACATTAAACAAATCCACACTAGTTACAGACAAAAATATAGAGGTTCAAGAAGAAGGAACTTATATGTATACATTTACTCCATTAAAAAAAGTAATTGATTTTTCATCTGTGATAAAAAAATATGAAATAGAATTGAAAACAGATGGTACAAATGGAAATCCTAACAAAGTTTTTGAAATAGACAGGTATTATAAAGGTGAAGAGAAAAAATTTTATAGTAAAGATGGTATAACTGATAAAAGAAATGTAGAAAATATTTCATATGAAGAAAAATATGATGAAAATAGTGAATATCATATATCTAATTTAGTTCCTACTTTTGATAATGATTTTATTTCAAATTTTAAAATAACTAAACATGAATCATTGAAAAAATATAGTGTTGCTACATTTACTGCTGCTTGCCCTGTTACTTCAGAGTGTGATGAGGATTTAGAAATTGTTTATACAGTTACAATGGATAGTGATTATTATTTTAGTAAAATAGAGTTTACTACAATTAAAACACTTAAAAAGGCAGTAGAAGCAACTGAAGATACTCCTGCAGTAGCAGCAGTAGTAAAAACAGTAAAATACACATATGAATTTAAAAATTTTAATGATGATGTTAAAATTACATTTCCAAATGACTTAGTTAATTACTAAGTCTTTTTATGATTACAAACTATTTAAATTTTATATATCTCTCTTAATGAAAGCTTTATGGGTTTTTGATTTCCCTATTAAAAAATCAAATTTGCTCCCATAGTGAAGTGGATATCACAATAGTCTTCGAAACTATTATTCCGAGTTCGAGTCTTGGTGGGAGCGCCACTTTTTTAATAATTTTATATAAGAGAATAAGCTCCTCTTATACAATTTAAATATATACAAAATCCTTTTTATTAATTTTTATATACTGTTATTGAAGATTGCAAGCATAATTTTAAAAATAAAAAAGTAGAATTAGCAAACATAGTAGTAAAATATGTTTTAGAATAGAAAGAGTTGATTAGAATGAAAAATAGTGAAATAGTAAAAAAAATTCTTAATGTAATGGAAAGAGAACATTTGAATTTATATCATAATGTAACTAAAGAAGAAGTTTTAAACTATATTAATAGTAATAAAAATATAGATAATCTTAATAAGATTGAATTTGATTCTTTCATGTTAAAACTTTTTGCTTTATTTAAAGATGCACATACTACTTATTTTATACCTTATAAAGAAATGAATAGAGATTTCACCTATGTTAAAGGAATTTTTTATATTAAAATAAATGATAATTATTACAAAGTGTTAAAAATATGTGATAAAAATATAAAAGAGATCATTAAAGAAATAATACCAATACTAAATTATGAAACTGATGAATGGAAAAATATTTGCATTAGGAGATTACTTAAAAATGAATATTGTTATGAAATGCTTGGATTAACTAGTGATGAAAAAGTAAAAATAGAATATGAAAAAGATGATGGAAGTATAGAAATAGAAATTTTGCATTGCGTAAGTGAAGAAGAATATATAAAAATGATAAATAAGGATTTAAGACCATATTATTTTAAAATACTTGATAATAACATTTTATATTTTAGATATTATAGATGCCGTGAAGTTAAAGAATATCCTTTTATTACTTTTCTAGAAGATATGAAAAGAGAAATTGATAGATTAAATATTAAAGATTATATACTTGATGTTAGAGAAAATAGTGGAGGAGATTCTAAAGTCATTAATCCATTTAAAGAATATTTGAAGAATAACAAGATGAATGGTGTAGTTTTGATGGATAATGGTACTTTTTCATCTGGTAGATTTGCTGTAGCTCAATTTAAAGATTTATTTAATTGCACATTAATAGGGGAAGCAATAGGTAGTCCTGTAAAAGCATATGGTAATACTAAAATATTACATGTAGATGGTTTTGGATTTACTGTAAGCACAAATTTATGGGATTTTAGTAGTGTTTTTGAAAATGAAAAAATTATAAAGCCTAACATTGAAGTTATTAATACAATTGAGAACATGAAGAATAAAAAAGATATTCAATTAGAAACTGCAATAAATTATATCTTAAATATGCGAAATAATAAAAAATTGTTATAATAATTTTGGGTGATTAATATGTTAAATAATATTGAAGATGTAATGATGTATGCTTCCATTGCGCATAAAGATCAAAAAATGACAGAACCAACAGTTCCTTACCTTACTCATGTTTTTGGAGTTTCTTTAAATGTATTAGAGGCTTACTATAATGGTAAAGAAAAGTTTGACCTAGATTATGCTCTTAAAGTTGCTATTTTACATGATACTATTGAAGATACAACTACAACTTATAATG
>CAKORZ010000057.1 GCA_934101685.1 uncultured Bacilli bacterium | reverse complement strand
TAATTATATTTTCTATATTTTTAAATATCCTTTTTTCAATTGTGCATATAGAGGAAATAGTTTTTCCATAAACCATAGCTACTTTAGATATCATGTAATTATTTTCATAAAACACTTTCATAAATTCTTGCTCGCTATTTTTCAGTTTAAGAATTGCTTCTTTAATAGTCTCTTCGCCATATTTATTCTTTAAATCATTATATAAATTCTTTTTATTACTACTAGTATACTCACCTGTTTCAACCACTATTTTTATTTTCTTTAATATAGCGCTCTTTTTTGCATATATGGTTTCTTTTTCTACTCCATAATATTCAGCTATATCACTACAAACTCCACTAAAACTATCAAACACTCTAATAAACTCTTGATCCTTTGCACCAAGTTTAGAAATAGCATTATCTAATACTTCTTTTCCATAAACATTTGCTAGTTTATCATATAAACTTTGATACTTCTCTTTAACTATTCTTTTAAGATTTTTTTCTACATTTTTGAATATTCTTTTTTCTTCTATACATATTGTGGATGTACTTACGCCATAATATTCTGCAATTTTTTCACGTGAATGATTAAAATCATAAAACTTTTTTATAAACTCCTTATCTTTATCATCAAGTCTTAAAATAGCTTTTTCTATAGTTTCTTTATCATAAATAGCTTCCATTTTCTTATACATCTTATTATCAAATAAATTTGTTTTATCATCTTTAATAATATTTTCTAATTTTTTAAAAATATATCTTTTTTTGTAATATGCACTACTTTCTGAAATATCAATTTTTTTTACAATTTCTTTCATAGAAAAATTGCAATTAATTAATGCATCTAAAAAATATTGATCTTTTTTATTTAATTTTAAAATGGCGTTTTCTACATTCTTTTTGCCATATTTATTTATAAATGAGTCGTACTCATTAACTTTAAAGGAAAGTTTAATTTCCTTTTTAGGTTTCTTTCCTTTATTTTTAGCATCTTTATCCATGGCTGTTTTCAAAGATTTAAAAACTCTTCTAATAAAATTAGATGCACTAGCATGAGATATATTAAATAATTTTGCTATTTCTCTTTGAGTATGCACATCGTATCCATCTATTCCTAAATACATTTTTACAGCTGTTTTTTTAGTATCACTAAGTTTTTCTATATAATTCATTATTTCTTCTTTACTATATTTATCTAATAACTTATCAATGTAAATAGACTTCCTAGCCTTTTCTTTTTCTATTTGATTTTTTACATCATTTAAAGAAACATTAATATCAGTCACTACTACATTATCTTTATTAAGATTTTTAATTTTTTCTTTCATTAATTTTATGCTTCTATTTATAATTGTCCTAATATTTTCACGGCTACAATTATAAATGTCTCCAATTTCTTTATATGACATTTTTTTATATCCATCTATGCCAAAGCGCATTTTAACTATTTCAATATGCTTTTTATTAGGTATACTATTTATAATTATATTTAATAATTCTTTTGAATATTTTTTTTGATCTTCTAAAAGTATATTTTCTAAATTTTTATCATCATAACCTAAAAAATATTCAAGTTCAGTTTTTTTCTTTTCTCCATTATCATCTTTTGAATTTAAAGAGATATTTGTTTCTAATTGTGAAGGCCTATTATTTAACTCACGATATAATTCATATTTTATGCATTTATAAGCATATGATGTAAAATTTACTTCATTCATTCTATTTATATCATAACTTTTAATTGCTTTAGTTAAACCAATATAACCTACATCTATAAATTCATCTAATATTTGTTTTGTTGTGCGTAATGGAAGATTAACAGTTTTTAAAATTACATGTCTAATTAAATTAATGTTATTTAAAAATAATTTTTCATAGTCTTCTTTACTCTTTGTCTCATTATACTTTATGAAAAGCTTATTATTATCTTCCATTAATTCACGTCCTCACTTATTTAATTATAATCTAGTAATAAGTGAATTTCAAACAAAAAAAATTATCTGTCTTATATAACAGATAACTTTATTTTTTTATCATTTTAATTTAGTTATATAGTTTCTAAAATCGTTTTATAAAAAAAATCTCCTCTTTCTTTATAATTATTAAACAAATCAAAAGATGAACATCCACATGAAAATAATATTACATCGTTATTACTTACATTATTTAAAGCATAACTTATGCACTCTTTTAATTCATAATCTTTATAATCCACATTAAAACTTATTTCATTACTTAATTTGCCAAAACATACTTTTCTTTTTAAATTATAATTTCTTAAAAAAGAAAAATTTCCTCCTTTATTAACTCCTCCAAAAATTAAAATAACATTTTTATCTTTATATACATCTAATGCACACTTTAATGCCTCTACAGTAGTGGCCTTAGAGTCATTTACTACTATGTAATTTTTATTAAGAGGTAATTCTTCTAAATGATATTTTAAAGGGTTAAATGATCTTATTGTATCATAATCTATCTTAAATCCTAAAATATTTAAAATTGCTATTACTACTTTTATATTAGATAAGTTATGTTCTCCTTTTAAACTAAAATTAGTAGTTTCTAAAATAATTTTACTATAGTCTATCACTTTGCTTTTTATATTATAATTAGATATATATTTTTTTATATTTTCATCTTCTAAATTAGTAATAAAATAATTATTTTCATTTTGTAAATTTAAAATATTAAACTTACTAGAATAATAATAGTCTAATGAAGATACATTATCTAAATGATTAACTGATAAGTTTAAAATACAAGATATATCAAATTTTAATTCATGCATATCCTCTAATTGGAAATTAGATATTTCTATTATTATAATTGTATAGTTATTTATTTTGTCTATTAATGAAATAAGAGGAGTCCCTATATTACCTGCTAATAATACATTATTTGTTTGTTTTTTTATACATTCATATAATAAACTAACAGTTGTACTTTTTCCATTACTGCCTGTTACTCCTATATAATAGCCTTTTTTATTAGATAATAAGTATGCTAATTCTATTTCATTAATCATATTAATATTATTATCTTTAAGATATTTTATATAAGGATTTAAAATACTTAAACCTGGACTTCTTATTATATAAGTATATTTATTGAAATTAATTGAGTAAAAATCATCAAAAGTTATTACTTCATCAATTAAGGAATAATATTCTTTAATTTTATCTAATTCTTCCTTATTTAAACAAATAGATACTTTTTTCTTTCTTTTAACTAATGTTTCAAGACAACACAATGCTGTTTTCCCTGCTCCTAATATTAAATAATGCATCTTATATCACCTCTATTATAATTGCTAGTAAAGAAGCAAAACAACCTATTAAATAAAACATCATTACTACTTTCCACTCTGCCCATCCTTTTTTTTCAAAATGATGATGTAAAGGCGCCATTAAAAAGATTCTTTTATGTGTTAACTTATAATAACAAACTTGTAAAATTACACTAAAAGCTTCAAGTACAAATAAAATACCCGCTACTACTAAAATAATTTCACTATGCAACACTATTGAACTTACTCCAAGTAATGCTCCAAGCGCTAAAGATCCACAATCACCCATAAAGATTTTTGCTGGATGAAAATTAAAGAATAAGAAACCTATTAATGAACCTACTACTGAAACTAATAATAATGTTAATTCATAGTTTCCATGTAAGATACTTATTAATATAAATGGTGTTAAACAAATCATTACAAGTCCACTTGCAAGACCATCTAGCCCATCACTTAAATTAATAGCATTAGAGCTACCTATAATAACAATTAAAATGAAAGGAATAAATAAATAAGTTGTGTTTATAATGCCATTAACTACAGGCACTACTATTTTATTTAGTGAATAACCACCATCTTTTAAAATTAAAATAACATACAAACTAACTACTATCTCAAGCATTATTCTAATACCCGCTTTTAATCCATCATATGTTTTAATTTTTACTTTTAAATAATCATCTATAAATCCTATTAAAAAGAAACAAACAAACCCTAATATTACTGCTTTAATATCTGTACTTAAAGAATTACCTATATTAATAGTAAAAAAAGTTAATAATGAAGATAAAACAATTGCTATTCCTCCCATTGTAGGAGTACCTTTTTTATCTATATGATTTTGTAAGTATTCTCTTTCTATTTGAGTATCATTTCTTTTTAAACTTATTTTAATAATTTTCTTAGTAATAAAAACAGTTAATGTAAAACTTAGTAATAGAGAAATTATTAATTTGATGAATAATATTACATTTGTAGCCATTTATAAATTAATTTTTTATCACTACAGACAATATGCTCATCACCAATTATTTGATATTCTTCATGACCTTTTCCTAAAACCATTAAAATATCACCACACTCTATTTCTGCTAGTGCCTTTCTTAAAGCTATTTCTCTATTCTCTTCTATTACTATTTTTTTCTCATTTTTACATCCTTTTAAAATATCATTAATTATTTCAAGTGGAGGCTCAAAACGTGGGTTGTCACTAGTAATGTATACTACATCTGCATAACTAGTAGCTATTTCTCCCATTATAGGTCTTTTACTTTTATCTCTATTTCCCCCACACCCAAATAAAACTATTAATCTATTAGTAACAAGTGGTTTTATTTCTACTAATACTTTTTCCATTGCATCTGGAGTATGTGCATAATCTAAAATAACACAATAATTATCATCATATACTTTCTCTAACCTACCACTTATTGTTTCTATTATTTTAATGTTTTCTATTATCTTTTCTTCATTAAAGCCTAATTCTTTAGCACATAAAAATGCTGCACTTAAGTTATATACATTAACTACACCTAATAAACTAGATTTAATATTTGTATATTCTCCTATATCAAAACTAATTCCATCTAACCCTCTAGATATATTACTAATTCTATTCTCATTCTTTTCTAATCCATAATGAATAAGTTTAGCTTTACAATACTTTTCCATTTCAAAATGATATTTATCATCATAGTTAATAATTGCAAACTTATCTTCTTTTAAACTATTAAATAGTTTTTGCTTTGCAAGTAAATAATTAGCCATTGTTATATGATAATCTAAATGTTCATGGGTTAAATTTGTATATATAGCGCCATCAAAATCTATACACTCTACTCTATTAAAAGATAAAGAATGACTTGATACTTCCATAATCACATACTTTGTTTTTCTTTTTACTGCTTTATAAAATTCTTCTGCCAATATATCTGCATCTGGAGTAGTATTATCTATGTATCTATTATACTTGCCATCTATTACTCCAAGTGTACCTATATACATTGTTTTTGATCCTAACTTGTTTAGTAAGTCATACAAAATATAAGCAATACTTGTCTTCCCATTAGTACCTGTTATACCTATAATCTTTAATTTATTTTGAGGATATCCATAAAAATAATAAAATAATTTAGCTTTTATTTCTTTAATATTTTTTATTTTTAATACTTTATCTCCACTAATAGAATCCGATATTACATAACTAGCTTTATTTTTTAATACTTCATCTATATACTCATTACCATCATGAACATTACCTTTTATTGCAATAAATAAGTAATCTTTTTTTACTTCTTTACTATTACAAGTTATTCCTTTTATTTCTACATTATCATCAATAAAATCGATATTCACTATTTTGAGTAGTTCTTTTAATTTCATTCTCTTACCTCCTTATTAAAATTTATTAGGAAGTAAGTTTTTTTATAACAAAAAAGAGCCATTTGGCTCAATTTTATTCATCATCTAAACTATGAGTAACTCTATGCTCTACTTCTGCTCTTTTAGCATCATTAAATCTATCTAATGTTCCTACTAAATATCCTGTTATTCTTCTAATTCTTTCAAAAGGAATATGTTCAAATTCAAATGTAAATGACTCATAATCTTTAGCTAATTCCTTTTTTAATCCAAGTAATAACTCCTCTAATTCTTCTTTATTTAACTCATTTAAAATCTTTTTAAAGTCTTCTTCACTAGTTTTTACAATATCAATTTTATTTTCACTCATAAAATATTCCCCCCTAATATTGTATACCCTAATTATATAATTATTTGAAACTGAGTAAATAAAAAATTCACATATTTAATGTGAATTTAATATTAATATTACATACAATAAAGCACATATTAGACAAACTAATATTGCTATTATACTAATAGCACTTAGATTATTTCTTTTCAATCTTTGTTCCACCTACAATACAATTGTAACGAACTTTACTCATTAATTCTCTTATAGCATCACTTATTGCTTCTCTTGGATAAGAATAAATAAATGGTACTCCCATATTAATTGCATTACCTGTAATTGTATTAGTATGAGGAATAGCTGAAATAATATCTACTCCAAGCATTCTTCTTACTGCATCATCCTCAACTACAAACTTAGGTGAATCATGTTTATTAAGAACTAATTTAATCTTATCGTCTACTTTCAATTTAGCTAATATATCTATTGCTAACTTAGTATTTTTAATTGAACCTAAATCTTTAGTAGTTACTAATACTATTTGATGAGATAGTTGGAATAATTCTAAACATATATCATTAATGATAGATGGAGTATCAAATACTACTACATCAAAATAAACTGATAAATTTTTAATTAATTTAGCAACCATTGATCTAGTAATATAATCTGCTTGTTCAGGTAAAACTGGTGCAGGTAAAACAAATAAATTAGGATTTACATGCTCTATAAATAAATTCATATTAGGATTAAATTCAGGATTGCTTACTACTAAATCATATACAGTGAATGTAGGTTTGATATTAGTAAACATACCAACATCACCAAATTGTAAACTTAAATCAACTAAACATGTTTTTAATCCAAATTCAGCAAAACTAGAAGCTAAGTTAGTTGCAATAGTTGTTTTTCCAACTCCTCCACTAGCTCCCATAACTGTAACAACATTTATATCTTTATACTTTATATCACTATCATCAACATGAACATATTGATCACTAATATATGTTTCTACTAGACGTTTAGATTGATCAATATTATCAACTATAACCTTAGCATCATTAGGTTTAATCATAGCATTTACACCTATTCTATTTAAGTGTTTAGTATTGACAGTAGCACCATTTTCTACAATGTTAATAGCACATGTAGGAAATTTTCCCTTTAATACTCTAGCTTTTTCATAACAATCGTTATTGTTGTCATAATCATATAAATAAACAATGTTTTTATCTTCTGTATTTATCTTTAAAATTAAATCAGAAAATCCATTATAAATTATTAATTCACAATCATCATTATTTCCTATTTTTTTCCATACTTTTTCTTTATTTACAAATCCCTTATCAATAAATACTTTAAACATACATTTACCTCCTTATAATGGTTTAACATTATTTTTTTTGTTGTTTTTCTTCTCAGCTAAATCTTCTTTTTTCTCTTCATAAGATAATTCAAAATATATCAATAAACTAATTGCAGCCCTTAAGATAATTATTGCACCTAAAACCATTATTTCTGAAAGATCTCTTCTATTCATAGTAACGGTTCTAAGTATTTCTGCTGCTAACATAAATTCTAAACCTAATGCAAGGTAATTTGCAAGTATTAATTTTATTGAAGAACCATTTTCCTTATCTTTTTTCTCCTTATTAAATAATCCTATTATTAATTTAATAGCTGAATAAAAAGTTCCAAAAGCTATAATACCTATTCCTATTATTTCTATTACCCATATAACATAATACAAAATTTCATTAATTATTGCTTCCATTACAAGTCCACCTATCCTTATATATAATTTATCAAATTAACTAATAAAAATCAATTTATTACCCTTTAAATCCTCTTAGTATTAATATTTGATACAACTATATTATTATTTTTACAATCAATAAGTATTTTATCCTTACCATTAAGAATTTGTTCCATAATTTCAGAGCCAATTAAATCATTAACTACATTTTTTAAACTTCTAACACCATCTTTTTCATAATTACATTCTTTTAATATAATTTTAGAAATTTCATCACTATTTCTTATTTCAATTTTAGGTGTAACATTACCAAACTTTTTATTTTCAAATTTTTTAGCCATTTTTAAAATAAGATTATTAGTAATAGCCATAGCATCTTTATATTCTATTTTATTAAAATGAACTAAATTATTAAAACGATTCATAATAGGAGCAGTGAACAATTTTCTAAGTTCTTCTTTTATATTTGTTTCTTGTTCTTTTTTTTCTTCTGCTTCATCCCATGTTCCAAAGCCAATTCTAGTGCTTTTCTTATGCTCTAATTTTTCGCTAGCATTAGTGGTTGCAACAAAAACATATCCAGATAAATCATATACATTACCTAAAGCATCTTTAAATTTTCCCTCATCTAACATACTCATAAAGATTTCTCTTACTTCTTTTGGTGCTTTTTCAAATTCATCAAGCACTATTACTCCATCTCTATTTTTAGCTAAAAATCTAGTAAAATCAGTTCCTTTTTCACTATCTTTATAACTTTCTGGGAATCCTTTTATAGCATTTGCCGCTACATTAGAATCCTTATACACATTCATATCTAATATTAATAATTTATTTTCATCATTATAAATGAAATCCGCCATTAATTTAGCTGCTTCTGTTTTACCGGTACCAGTTGGCCCATAAAACATAAATGT
>CAKORZ010000056.1 GCA_934101685.1 uncultured Bacilli bacterium | reverse complement strand
AAATGGGTAAGTAAAACAATAAAACAATACTTAATGAAAGGCTTTGTAATAGATGAAAAAAGAGTAACTCAATATAAGGATAATTATAAAGATTTAATGGAAAATATTATTAATATAAATAATAGAATGAGTGATGTAGAGAATTCCATAAATATTTTTGATAAAAGATTAGAAAAAATAGAAATAAAAAACAAAGATAATAAAGGATCAATATTTTTTAATGGAGAGTTCTATGATGCACATAGTAAAATAATAGAAATAATAAAAAAAGCAAACAATAAAATAGTTTTAATAGATAATTATATAGGAAAAGAAACATTAGATATTTTAAGTTATAAGAATAATAATGTAATTATAACTATAATAACTAATAAAGAATATATAGAATCAGCATTAAATGAAACAACAATAAATAAGTTTAATAAACAATATGGAAAAATAAATATTATTTATAGTAATTCATTTCATGATAGATTTTTAATAATAGATAATATAAAACTATATCATATAGGAGCTTCCCTTAAAGATATAGGTAAGAAGTGTTTTGCTATTAGTGAGTTAAATAATGATATTTTAGAAATTCTTTCATTAAAAATAAGCAAGGTCATTGTATAGATTATATAAAGGAGTGATATTAATGAAAAAATTTTTTTACGCTTTTATATTTTATATTTTTTGTACTTTATTTAGTCAAATAAGTGTTGGTGCAATAGAACAGTGCAGTTTGTTTCTAGATAACGAACTTATAGAAATAGTAGAATTACCATTTTATCTATATGAAAATAATATTATATATACGATAAAAAACTCAAGTTTCCCTGAGATATCTACATCAAGCAATTACACAATAATTGACTCTTCTACTAAATGTAATACCATAAATAAAGTTATTGGAAATGACAATGATAATCCAATATCTAATAAGACTTACTATGATTACACTAAAGAAATATATAAAAAATTACCAAATTACAATGAAATACATTCATCAAAAATAAATAAAAATGGTGTATTAAAAGGCTTTTCTTCATATGAAGACATAGAACCGCCATATTTTTCAGGCTACAAGGAAAAATACACTACTAATATAAATAGCCCAATAGATTTAAAATTAATTTTAAATCAAATAACTGCCTATGATCAAAGAGATGGAAACTTAACAAGTAAAATAAGCATTGACTTTGACAATTACAATGAAAATAAACAATCTCTAGGAACATACACAATAATGCTTAGTGTCGTTGATTCATCTAATAACAAAGCTTCTATAACATTTTATATAGAAATAATAGATACTACCCCACCAATTATCGAAGGAAAAAATGAATATGATTCATATTTATCAAACATATTATCTTTACAAACAATTCAAAGCAATTTGATAGTAATAGATAATGTTGACAAGAATTTAGAATCACAATTGTATGTGTGTGAAGATAATTATAGTATGAATAAAAAAATATTAGGAACCTATACAATATTTTTCTGCGTATATGATTTTTCTAATAATCTATCAACGCCATTTAAAGTAACTATAAATGTAAAGAATGATATCAAGCCTGTAATTGAAGGTCCAAATTACTATACTTCTAAATTATCAAATCCAATATCAGTAAATGAAATAATGTATTCTCTAGCAGCATCAAGTAATGGTAAAGATATTTCATCTAGCATATTTGTACAAAAAGACAATTACTCTAATTCTTTTAACACTCTTGGAGAAAAAACAATTTATTTTCAAGCTATGGATGAATCAAATAATGTAAGTAATTCTTTTAAAGTGACAGTAAATTTAATTGATGATATATCGCCACAGATATTTGGCCTAGATACATATAATTCATACTTATCTAATCCTCTATCAATTACATATTTAAAGCAGCAACTAACTGTATTAGATAATTATGATGGCAATATAACTCATAAATTAGAAATAGTAGATGATTCATATTCCATAAATATAAATAAACTAGGAACATATTATATTTTCTTTCAAGTTAGCGATTCCTCTTCTAATATAAGCGAAATATTTAAAATGAAAGTCACTACTATAGATGATGTAGCTCCTATTATCATTGGTCCTTCTTCTCTATCATATTTATTAAAAGATAAACCAAGTATTAATAATATTTTGCTTGAATATAAAGTGAAAGATAATGTTGATATTGATTTAGAAATATTAGTAGAAGATAGCACTTACAATGAAAAAGTAGAATTAGGGACATACTACCTTTCCTTATATTCTATAGATAGTTCCAATAATAAAAGTGCTCCTTTCAAAGTGAAAATTGATATAGTAGATAAATTACTTAATTTAAATGAAATAACCTTATATTTATCAACATCAAGTTTAAAGTCAATTGAAGAAATAAACGCTTTAGTTAATATAAATGAAGAATATATTTTAATTGAAGATACTTATACTCCAAATTATTCTACTGCTGGTTCATATATTATTACTTATGAATTGGAAAACTCAACAATTATAAAATTAACAGTTAAAACCTATAACGAAATGCTTTCCATAAAAGAAGTTAATAAAGAAGAAACTAAATCTATATCAAAAAAAGAAACCTTCTTCTCAAAAATAAAAAGTTTCTTTTTAAAAATTATTAATTTTTTTAAAAATCTATTGAATTTTATAAGTATTTTTCTATTGTTGAAATAATAGTTTTCTTATCTTGAAAACCTACTGCTGCATCTTTTACCTTCCCATCTTTAAAATAAATAAGTGTAGGAATTGATCTAATACCATACTTATAAGCTAATGAATCAACTTCATCAACATCAACTTTACATACCTTTAGTTTTCCTTCATATTCTTCTGATATTTCTTCAATAATAGGAGCAAGCATTTTGCAAGGACCACACCAAACAGCAAAAAAGTCAACTAATGTAACTCCTTTTTCTACTATATTATTAAATTCTTCTTCGCTTTTTATAACTATTTCACTCATTTTTAATTCCTCCATTACTATTATAACCAGATTATAATAAAACTACCATCATAAAAGAAAGTAGATTATTAAACAAATGGGCACTTATTCCTGAGCCCAAATAGCCAGACTTATCATATGCATAACATAAAGCCAATCCCGAAAATAAATAAGGTGGTAAGTATATTAACTCTTGCACAAATGCTTTATTAAGCCCACCAGCTTCACTAAATGATGATATTGAATGCATCGCCATAAATACTAAGCCTGACACTAAATAAGCAAGCCATTTTTTCTTTTTACTAATACCACCAAATAAACAATATCTATAAGTCAATTCTTCAACAATTGGCGCTAACAAAACAACTGATATAAACCCTAAAATTGGGCTTTTAGAAATTAATGAGGTAACCCCTTCTTGATTAGCATTTCCCCCACCATCTAAATTAAAAATAGCAGTTATAGCACTATTATAAATTATGGAAACTGAAACTATACATAACGCTGTTATTAATCCATATTTTAATGCCTTAGATGTAAATATATTTTTTAAAATTATTTTTATTTGCTCTTTTCCAATTACAACTACAAATAATAAAAATGTAATAACATTAGCAATAATAGACACAATTAAAGAATAAGGAAACGAATCATATTTCTCATTAACTAAAGCTTGCAATGCTTCCTCACTAACACCAGGATTTTTACTAACTATAGAAGCAGTTAATATAATTGAAAGTAGCAATGATAAAAGAATACTATAAATAGTAGATCCAAATATCCCATTTAACCCACCTTTAATAGCTATACTAGAATTTTTTACTAAATATTCTCTTTCCATAAAACATTCCTTTCTAGATTAATGATAACGAAATACTCATTAATACAAATGATATTATATTATACACCATATGTATTAAAATAGACCTCCCTATTTCATTATTTTTGTAATAATAGCTTCCTATCATACAACCTATTATCAAATATTTAGGTAAAGCTAAAATGTCTCCTAATAAATCATTACTTTTAAATAAGGAAAGCATGTGTGGAACAGTAAATAAAATAGTAGTAATTAAAATCAAACTCCACCCAGGTATTTTATTTTTTAATGCTTTAAAAGGAATAAACCTAAATAATAATTCTTCAATAACAGGACCTATAAACACAACAAGCACTAACATTATAAAAAACTGATTCTTCATAGATGATTTTATTAAAGCAACATTACTACCATCTTCTCCAGTTCCTCCAGCAAGAGGTAAAAACAAGTTATAACAAATAGTAACAAAATACACAAATAATGCATATCCTAAAGTTTTAAATACCAACTTATAACTCTTAAAAAATGAAAAATGACCTTTTAAATCTTTAAAATAAATAATTATAATTAAAACTAATATTATGATTGAACTTATTAGTTGTGCTATATTTGATAATCCTCTTTCAGTAAAACTTTCATCGTTTATATATGCAGGAAAAAGGCTATTATTCGCATTATAAATAGCCTTTAATATCAAATATATTAAACCAGTACCAAAAATATAATATAAAACAAAACTAAATACAAAAATTAATAAATCTTTAATTAAACTCTTATTCACACCCATACCCCCATTATTAAATAATTTAATAACAAGGATTATTCACGACTATTTATATTTTAACAAATTATTATAAACTTTCAAGTATTCAGCAGCAGATTTAGTCCAACTGTTATTCTTTTTCATACATTGTTCTACTATTGACATCCATTCATCTTTCTTATTGAAATAGAATGTTGAAGCATAATAAAGCATTTTTCTTAAGTCTTCGCCACTATGATGTGTAAATGAAAAACCTGTTCCTGTCTTAGTATATTCATTATATGGTTCTACACTATCCTTTAACCCACCAACTTCTCTAACCAAAGGAACAGTACCATATCTTTGAGAAATCATTTGAGATAGCCCACATGGTTCATATAAAGAAGGCATTAAAAACATATCACATCCTCCATATACTTTATGTGCTAATTCATTAGAAAATCCAAGATATACACCAACATCATTAGGATATGTATCACGATAATATTGAACTGCCTTTTCTAGTTCACTATCTCCAGTTCCAAGTATTACTACTTGCATGTTATTTTTAACCATCCAAGGAATACTATTTGTAATTAAATTAATTCCTTTTTGAGGAGTTAATCTAGATACAACGCCAAGTAACATTTTATTAGGGTTAACTTCTATACAAAATTGTTTTTGAAGTGCTTCCTTATTTATTAGTTTCTTTTCAATTGTATTAAATGTATATGTAGTAGTTAATAATTTATCTTTTGCAGGATTATTTTCAACATAATCTAGGCCATTTAAAATACCAAAGAAATCATCCTTACGATATTTTAAAACTGATTCTAACCCATATGCATAATCACCTTTTAATAATTCTTTAGCATTAGTAGGGCTAACAGTAGACAAATAATCACTATAAACGATACCTGCTTTTAAAGTAGATACACAATCACCAAATCTAGCAGCTCCATTATCATATAAATAATAAGGTAAATTAAATAGATTTCCTAATGCCTCTCTTTGGCAAAATCCTTGGAAAGCTGGATTATGGATAGTTAACATTGTTCTAATATGATCAAAGCCTTTTTCATAACGATACTTCTCTTTGTATAATACAGGTATCATTGCAGTTTGCCAATCATGAACATGTATAATATCAGGATGGTAATCTATTAGTTTTAATAGTTCCAGACTTGCAAAATTAAAGAAAGCAAATCTTTCAATTTCATCATACCCACCATAAATACTATCTCTATAAAAATAATAATCATTTTCAACAAAATAATACTTAACATCATTCATTTCTAAAGTATATATTTTAGCCATCTGCTTTCTCCATGACATAGAAAAATAAACTTCACCAACATATGACATTTTATCAAAATATTTTTCTTTTACTTTTTTAAATAAAGGAATAACTACTATTTCATCTTCTAATTTTTCTTTCAAATATACTGGTAAAGCACCAATTACATCTGCAAGTCCGCCAGTTTTAATAAAAGGTGCACACTCTGTTGCTACAAACATTAATTTCATTTTAATTCTTTACTCCCCTCAATACTATAATACATTTTTATTAGCGATGGCCGCCACCGAAAGAGCCTCCGCCTCCGCCGAATGAAGAACCGCCACTAAATCCTCCACCACCGCTTCCGCCACCAACTCTTTGAGAAGTTTGCTTAGCCATAGTTGTCATATAAGAGGTTCTCATTGCTCTAACTGAGTTATTAATACAATTAATAGGATGATGATAACCAAAATATGTAACAAATGTTGTTTGTTCATTGATATCATTTAAATCCAACTTCAATTTTAATTGTTCCATTACTTTATCTGCAATTCCAAAACTAGTTGCGTATACTAAATAATGTTCCCAAAGTATAATTGAAGTGACAGGATATTCTTTAAAGTTAGAAAAATCTTCTAAGAACTTTTTAAAAGCACGCCATCTAACAAAATCTTCATTACCTGACTTACTTCTTCTATCAAAATTACTAACATATAGTATAAATGCTACTCCTATTAAAAAAGCACTAGCCACTAATGAAAATCCTAACTCATATCCACTATAACTAGAAATAAGCATTAATCCCATAAATTCAAATAAAATTAATGCAAAACCTAAAGCAATATATTTTTTCTTTGCTTTGTGAATAGTATCATCAAAAAACTTATATTTTTCGCCTTCTTTTTCAACCAAATTATTCCATCTATTACTTTTTTTTCTATATTCTTCTGCTCCAGACACACTATCACAATAACTCTTTATCTGATTAGCGCTTACTTGGTTATCACTTCCTATATCATCAATAAACCATTTAATTAAGAATTTTTCATACTCTAACAAATCACTTTGATCCTTTTCTGTATTTAATTTAATTATATAATTAGGATTTTTATCATTGATTCCAGAATTATTATCATCTAATATCAAATATTTTCTTCTAACTAAATCTAGTAATGTAGCACTCAAATCATCATCATTTATTTCTCTAAATTTATATAAGTAACTCATAACTGCTGGAGGATACTCCGCAGGCAACTCCATATGATAATCATTCATAAAATCAGTTGGGAATTCTTTATCATACTTTTTATAACATATTACTGTCATAAATCCTACAATAACTATAAAAATTACATATAAAGTAATAGTTACTACAATTCCAAGCACATACTTTAAATTTGCTGTTTTACTTTGGTCTTTTTCAAAATCTAGTATACTATTTAAAGCATTAATGTTAACTTTGTTTTCATCTCTTATACTACCAAAACTATCATTATTTAATAATAATCTAACTTCAATTTGCTCATCACTAATCATTTTTTTAGCAGTAATTTTAATTTTATTGCTTGCTACAAACTCTCTATTTGCCATATTAGTTCCATGGAAAAATGTTTTCATATTTTTTATATTATAACCACCATATGGTAAAGTAATATTAATTGTAACATCATTTACTTTAATTGGTTGATAATCAAGCATAACCCAGTTTAACTCACTTATATCGTTATATTGAGTAATAACTCCTTTAATTGTATATTCATATGTAAGTGTCATTTTTTTAGCAAAACCTGATTTATGATAATAAAAAACCATATCGCAATTTTTTTGATCAGTTCCGCAACTAATATAATCTCCTCTTTCATCCTTATCATTATTATAAGAAAAACCAGCAAAATGCTTAGGATAATTATAATA
The DNA here is from genome assembly GCA_934101685.1 of uncultured Bacilli bacterium. GTDB lineage: Bacteria > Bacillota_I > Bacilli_A > RFN20 > DUOF01 > CALVUJ01. Next base: position 1,411 of record CAKORZ010000056.1, on the reverse strand, counting down.
AGTTGAATTAGTACTATCATAAACAACATAATCATTTTCTTCAACTTTAAACTTAACTTCACCACTTAATGAAGCTTTATTAGTGTAACTATTGCCAAACATATTATTTTTATTATAAGCAATCTCTCTATAAAAATAATTATTATCGCTTTCATTATTTACGATATTAATCTTTTCAACAACATGCATATCTCCATATTCATCAATAACAGCATCCATAGTATATTTTTCTGCAGTCATAGTTGAATTATCAACTTTATTACTATTGCATGAATAAATAAAAAATGGAAGAGCAATTGCTATAATAAGAATAATAATTATCATAATTTTACTAGCTTTTTTTGAACTAATACGCATACTATCACCTCGTACTCTTTTAGATTATCATATTTGAAAAAAATTTAAAATATAACAAGGTGTTTATTAATAAAAGTTATAATAGTCAAAAAAAGACTAGCTAAGCTAATCTTTTTAAAACAAATTTTTCTTTTTCCTTTAATACTAAAAACTTCTTCTCTAATATATCATTTACTAAATTAGCTCTAACACTTAAATGATATATATCATTGTTGCCTAATTCTACTATATTATCTTCTAACACTTTATATTCTTCATTTTCTATACTATACTCTACATTAACTATATCTTCATCTTCTACTACATCTATTTCTAATTTATTATCTTTTATTTGTACTTCTACTATTTCTACTTCTTCTACTATTTTTATTTGCTTACTTTGAGGAGCCGCTTTATCTTTATTTTTAATTATATCAAATAATCCTTTAAAGTCTCCATCTACTACTTCTCCTCCACCTACTGTTACTCCACCATTTCCATCTATATAGAATTCACTAACAAAACTTCCATAACTAGCAGATTCTGAAGCATTTCCTACCTCATCAGTAATAGAAAAAGCCACCTTTAATTTTGTCGTTTTCGAACAACTCACTGCATAAACTACTTCTAGTTCTGTTATCACATCAAAAACTCCTCCACTTCTAGTTTCTTTTCTCTTTGATTTTGTTTTTTTTGATGTAACATTAAATGTACATGAAACTATTGAATGATCAGTATCATATGGTTTCTTTTCAATAATATTAATTATTGATGCATCACTAATGCCTAATATGTTATCTTTGATTGTCAAAGTATATGTAATTATATCATTAGGATTAAGATATATGATTCCATCTACACCATCTTTAGCATTTTCTCTAAACGATGTTGCAACATCAATTGTAGGTCCTACATTATCTATATATATTGCTGTGCATCCATCCTTATGATTCTCTGCATTATCATAAATTTCTATACAAACATAAACTCCTTCATGTATAGTCCCAATAATCTCTTCCCAATCAATGACATTTTTTTCTTTTAATTGTATAACAGTACTATCACTAAATTTAGT
>CAKORZ010000055.1 GCA_934101685.1 uncultured Bacilli bacterium | reverse complement strand
TGCCTATATATACTAACAAAACTAAAATAAATTTTCAATATAAATATTTAATTTTTTAACTCTATTGCTACTATTTCATATTTATCTAATTTATCTTTATAAATGCTATTCATCGTAGTCACTAATTCTTCTTTATTACTAAAGCCAGTTTTATCTAATGGTAAAGTATTTGCTAACTCTTCAAATGATTTGAAATAATGCAATTCTTTCACTTCTTTATAAAAGTATTCCTTATGATCAGGTTCTTTTAAAAAACATATTTCATCTCCTACTTTTATTTCTTTTCTCTTTTCATCATTCATTCTTAATTCATATATTTTTTTATTATCCTTTATTAAGTAAAAATATTTATCAATTAATTTTAATGAATGAATTTTTATCTTTTTACTTTTTTTAATTGCTTCTACTTCCCATCTTCCTACTTCATTATTTTTTATTTCATCCATTAATTCTTTTTCTTCATCACTTAACTTATAGTTTTCTAGTAAATCTTTTCTTCTATTTAAAGTAAGTTTTAAACTTTCTTTTTTTCTCCATTTTTCTATTATTTTATGATTTCCACAGAATAATATTTCAGGTATTTCTTTCCCTTCATAACTTTTAGGTAGTGTATATTGAGGATACTCAAGTAATCCATTTTCATAAGATTCGTCTTCAATTGATTCAGCGTTAATCGCACCATCAAGTAGTCTAGTGATAGAGTCTGCTAAAATCATCGAAGGCAGTTCTCCTCCTGTTAGAATATAATCTCCTATACTTATTTCTTCATCTACATAATCTAATATTCTTTCATCTATTCCCTCATAATGGCCACATAAAAGCACTAAATCTTTATTTGAAGAAGCTAACTCTCGAGCTTTCTTTTGATTGTAAGTGCTTCCCTTACTAGATAAAAATATTACTTTACTATTCTTCTTATTATCTTTTATAGCTTTAATAACAGGATCACACTTAAGTATTACGCCTGCTCCTCCACCTACTACAACATCATCTACTCTTTTATTTTTATCTTCACTGTAATCTCTAATATTTACTACTTTAAATTCTACTACTCCTTTATTAACTGCCTTATTTATTATTGAAGTATTAATAAAGTTATCATACATACTAGGAAATAATGTTAAAAATGTTATTTTCATAATAGGCCCTCTATGTTTTTTAATACTATTTTTTTATTTTTAACATCAATACTTTCTATAAATTCATCTAAAAAAGGAACTAATATTTCTTCATTTCCTTTTACTCTAATTAAACTTTGTCTAGTATTATCAGTAATTTCACTAATAATTCCTATTTTAGAGTCTTTATAATAAACTTCCATATCTAATAATTCATAATAATAAAAACTATCTTTATCTAATTCTTTTAAAGATTCGCTATCAATTAATAAACTACTTTCTTTTAAAAGTTCTGCTTCTTCAATTGTATTTACTTCACTAAATTTAACATACAAAAATCTATCATTTTTTCTAAATGATGATACTTTATAATTAACATCAATGTTCTTATCCTTATTATATATATTAATTACATTTCCTTTTTTAAATCTTTCATTTATAAAATCACTAGATGATATAACTTTTACTTCTCCTTTTAACCCACATGTATTTACAATTCTTCCTATTTCTACTTTACTCATTATAATCATCCTTTCAAATTATCTACTATCTTCTTTAATGAACTAACAAAAATATCTATATCTTCTTTAGTTGTTAAATGTGACAATGATATTCTTAAACTATTTTTACTAATAGTTGTATCTTTAGTGAGTTCATAAAGTGATGCACTATAATCTTTACTTCTAGATGAACAAGCGCTCTTAGTAGATACATATATACCTAAAGAAGATAAAGCATTTACAATAACTTCTCCTCTTTTATTTTTTATATAAATGTTTAGTATATATGGAGTAGAATTTAAAGGGCTATTAATAACAACATTATCTATCTTTTTTAATGAGTTAAATAAATATTCTTTTAATTCTTTAACATAGTTATAATGCTCATCAAAATTTTCTAATCCTAATCTTAAACTTTTAGCTAACATTACATGACTTGGCCAGTTACTAGTGCCACCTCTAAAACCATTTTCTTGTTGGCCACCACTTAATATAGGTAGTAATCTTACTTTTTCTTTTTTTACTAAAACTGAACTGCCTTTTAATCCATAAAATTTATGACTAGAGAAATTGTAAAGATCTGCTAGATTATAATCTAACTTTTCTTTACACATTGCTTGTGTAGCATCTATATGATATAAAGCAGTAGAATTTTCTTTAATTATTTTAGAGATTTCTTTTATATCTTGAATACTTCCCATTTCATTGTTTACTGCCATTATGCTAACTAGAATAGTATCTTTTCTTAAACTATTTTTTAATTCATCTAAATCTATTTTACCTTCACTATTAACACCTAAATAAGTAACCTCAAATCCAAAATTTTCTTCTAATTGCTTACATGAGTCCAAAACACTAGGATGTTCTATCTTAGTTGTAATAATATGTTTTCCTCTATTTTGGTATGCAAAAGCAACTCCTTTAATAGCAAGGTTGTTTGATTCTGTTGAACCTGAAGTAAATATAATTTCATCTTCTTTTACATGCAATAAACTAGCTATTTGGCTTCTTGCTTGCTTAAGGTAAAATGCTGCTTTATTACCTACTTCATGAATTGAATCACTATTACCAAAATTTTCTTTTAACAATTTATAGTAGCTATCTAAAACCTTATTATCAACAGGAGTAGTAGCTGCATAATCCAAATATATATTAGTCATCTTTATTTCCTTTTCTTCTCATCATTTCTTCATACGCTTTAGGATGCACTTCTTGCAATACTTCACTAACACTATCAATAGCAAATTCAAATTCACCATTTTCAAAGTGAACTTGTGCTCTATTTAATACCTCATTAACCGTAGAAAAGCTACTTCTATATTTATTTGTAAAAATAATAATATTTTGTGCCATATTATACATTTTCAAACTATTCTTCATATCAAGTAAAAGTTTTTCTGCAACATTAGTTAAATTCTTACAATTTTCATTTACATATTCTACATTAATAGGCTTTGTTTTTAATGACTTATTAATATTTTGAATCATATTACATACGTAGTTGTATTCATCTTCATACATTGTTGATAATACTTTATGATTAAGTCCTTTTAATGTATTAAAAATAGTAGTTATTTCTAAGCTATAGTTATTAACTTTTTCATAAGAATATTCACTATCATTTTTTAAAGATAAAATATAATTTTGATAATCATTTAGTTTATCTTCTACCTCTCCGCCAAATTCTGCTAACTCTCCCATTTTATTAGTTAATATAGAATATGGTTGCTTAGTTGCAGAATGTATATATGCATCTAATTCCATTTTAATTCTATTAAGTATTTGAATTTGAGTTTCTAATACACCTAACTCTGTATATCTACTTTCATCAAACATATAAACACCTTTTACTGTGCTTGTATCTCTTTTTGCTTTCAAAAACTTCTTGTTTATTTCATCTATATTTTCATACACAGTATCTATATATTTACTAAAATGATCTTTAGCAGTAACTTCTTTTTCTAATAATTCATTTAAGTTTTCTATATCATATACAACTTCTTTTATTGAGTCATTTATATCTTCATAATTGAATTGTTCAAATCTAATTTTTATTTCATCTAATGAAGCTTTAATTTTTTCTTCCATAGCAGAAGCTTTAATACTAAATAAAGGATATCCTTCATCTTTCATTTTTTTATAATTGTTCATTGCTGTTTCTAATCTTTTTGGAAGAACTTGCATGCTGAAAGAAACTATTTCTGGCATTTTTGCTAAATGTCCTTCATAAAAATTAACCTCTGTTTGTAATTCATTAATTAATTCTTCCGCATCTTTATAGTAAGCGTTTTCCAACTTATTATCTAATTTAACTACTGTCTTTTCTAATTCATTAATTTTCTTTTCAAATATTTTACTACATATAGAAAGTTCTTCTTTATGTTCATAAAAAGATGCTTTTAATTGTCTAAATTGTTCCTTTAAAGGCACAACTATTTCTCTTAATTCATCTTCTTTACTGGTAACTTCATTTATATTAGCATCTATTTTATTTAATTCTCCAGCATAAGTATTAATAGTATTTTCTAATTCTAGTAAGGATTCTTTTGCTGTTTTGTAATCTTTGTTACTAAACAAAACATCAATCTTAGTAATAGCAGTTTCTATTTCAAGAGAATATGTATCTACAATTTCTTTAAATTTTTCGTTTACTTCATTATAAACATCAACATATTCTTTGTTATTTTCACTAATACTTTTTAATTTATTTATTTTTGCATCCAAGTTTGAATTACTAACATCTTTATATTTTGCTTTTAAATTATTATAATTTCTTTTAATTTTATTTTTCTTAGATACTTTTACAGCTATGACAGTTGCTACACTTCCTAAAGCAACACACAATGCAATAATTACATAATAAATAGGGTTCATACTACATACCTCCAATTCATAACAATTATATCATTGTTTTTTTGTTTTTCATACAAATTACCTAGATATAATATAAATTTATATTATTAATGTATTTAATTTTTGAAGTTTTAATTGACAAATTTATAAACTATGTTTATTATTATCTTGCATGTACTTGCAGCAGACAAATACTTTCTGTTTGGAGTTATTAACATTAGGATTAAAGTAACCTATGCTGAAGGGTGAAATAAATAGTAATAACAGCCAGGAAAAGGAATTTGTACACTTATGTAAGTTTATGCAAATAAACTGACAAAAGGAGGAAAATAAATGTCACGTTATACAGGACCAAAATGGAAAATCTCTCGTAGATTAGATTTCTCAATTCTTGAAACTGGTGATGAACTAAAAAAACGTCCATATGGACCAGGCCCTCAAGGAAAGAACAAAAAGAAGAAAGTATCAGAATATGGTAAACAATTACAAGAAAAACAAAAAGTTAGAACAATGTATGGAGTAAATGAAAGACAATTTAGAAAAACATTTGAAATTGCTAAAAAGTCTGAAGAAGTTACAGGCTCTCGTTTCTTAGTTTTACTTGAATCAAGATTAGACAATATCGTTTATAGAATGGGTATTGCTCGTACTCGTGATCAAGCTAGACAATTAGTTAACCATGGCCATATCTTAGTAGATGGTAAGAAAGTAGATATCCCTTCATATGCAGTTAAACCTGGACAAACAATTGCATTAAAGGAAACTTCTAGAAACTTAAAAGTTGTAAAAGAATCATTAGATATTCTTCAAACAATTCCTGCTTATGTTTCATTTGATAAAGAAAAAATGGAAGGTACTTATGTAAGATTACCTGAAAGAGTTGAATTATCACCTGAAATTAACGAAGCTCTAATCGTTGAATACTACAACAGAATCGACTAATTTTAAATTTATTTCAGCAATTAAAAAGATTTGTGAAAGCAAATCTTTTTTTATTGTTCTAAAAATGTAATACTTATTTATGGAAAGAGTGATATAAATGCTAAAAAAGCTTAACATAAGTGATTTTGATGAAGTTTATAAAATGTTACAAGAAAATTTTGATTTTAATGAATATGGAACATATAATAGTCAAAAAGAACTATTCACATATCCTTTGTATACTCCATATGGAATAAAGGAAAACAACAAAATTATTGCTTTCATTTCTATTTGGAAATTAAATAATTTTTCTTTTATTGAGCATTTTGTTGTTGATAAACAATATAGAAAAAATGGATTAGGAACTAAAATACTTAATGAAGTTTTAAAACTAACTAATAGATTAACTTGTTTAGAGGTAGAACTACCAATAAATGAATTAAACATTAGAAGAATAGACTTTTACAAAAGAAATGGATTTTATTTAAATGAATATAATTATAAGCAACCTTCAATGGCTAATAATAAACAGCCTATAGACCTATTAATAATGTCTTTTCCTAAAGCTATTGGGGAAAAAGAATTTAATAGTATAAAATTAGAACTATATAATACTGTGTATTCTAAATATGAAATTTAAATAAAAAAATGATGTAAATTCAAAATGTTGAACTTAATCAACAAGAATGATTTACATCAATTAAAATTATTTATTTGGCTATTATTTTTATTACTTCTTGTTTATTACTACCATCAGTACTTTTTATGTATACTGTTATTGTTCCCTTTCTATTAAATATTACAGTACCGAATTCATTTACAGTAGCAACTGTTGTATTTTCATCATATATAAATTTTACTATTTTTCTAGTAGCATCATCAGGATATACATGCCACTGTAATTGAACTGTTGTAGGGTTTTCTTCATCCTTAACAAAATTAGTTACAATATATTTGGTGCCATCATTTGCTACTTTTAAGTTTTCATTAGTGCATTCAATACTAGTTACGTATACTGTTTGATTAAATGTTTCTATTTTTAATCCAAAAAAGCTTACTACTGCTATTGCAATTACATATATTATTCCTATTAATACTATTACCGATTTTTTCATAAACTATCTCTCCATATAATATAATTTTATCTTATTTAAAAGCATATACGCTCTAAATATCATTAAGGCTAATCCTATAAGCATTATTTTTATATACGTTATAATAGAGCTATTTTCAATTAATAAGAATAATAAAATACCAAATATAGCAAATGATCCTAAAAAGGCAATAACAGTTGATTTACTTTCATTAGGATTATTTTCATCTCCTCCAATTGTTGCATATAATTCAGTTTGAGGATTCATAACATCTAATTCTGCACTATAGAACAAATGAGCAAAATAAATAAACATTGTAGCTAATATCAAAACTAATGATTTAGAAACTCCAATAGGAGTATTTTTTATTAATACGATTAATGTTGCTATAAATGAGGCAACCATAAATAATGTATTAAAAATAAGTTTTGATAATAACAAAGGTTGGTATTTTGATGGTTGTACTTTTATCAAATAACTACTTCTTCCATCTCTAGAAAAAGCACTAGCAGCATAATAATTGCTAGTTAAGGCTATAAGCAAAATAATTAAAACATTAAATGCTATTGCCATATTATTTCCTAAAATTCTTGTATTCATTGCCGCGAACATTTTATTTAAGAAAAATATTAAAACTGGCATTGATATTAATAATCCAATGTTTGTAAATAATCTTTCAGGTTGTCTGAAGTTAAGTAACATTTCTGTTCTTATAGCAGAAAACTTTTTGCTTGTTACAACGTTCTTTTTAGTTTTTACTTTTTCTTTTCTATATTCAAAAGGTTTGCTAGCCATCTTGTAAAATAAAGGCTTTACTATTAGCACGCCTATTACAAATAGCACTATCAAAGTTAATAACAAATACAAAAAAGTTAACATTGTAGGTCCTGTAAATAATTTATTTGTTAGATTAACTCTAACACCTACTATCATTAAGACTAGCTTATAAAATATATTAAACTTAACTATAAAATTATTTAAAAAATCTTGTATCTTCCAGAATGTAGTACCCCATGTTCCTATTAAATCAATATTAGATGGGATGACCGCTATTATTTTTACAACAGCATATGTTAAAGCACCTATAAGAATAACTAGAGATGCTATTTGAAGTCTCTTATATTGCCTAAACATATTATAAAATAACATGGTTGGTATAGATAAAATTGCTCCTAATAATACTGGTATCATTGAAATAAATATAAAACATACTATTAACCATAAATAATATATAAAACTAAATCCATTTATCATTCCAAATGCAATAAACATTGGAACCATAAAAGAAAAGTTTCTTAAAACTTCATATACATAAAATACTATTAGTTTTGATAAGTATACCTGTATTGCAGTACAAGGTAGTGTCAATAGTACTGGATTATCATATGAATAATACATATTTTTAGTTAACGACATTGTTGCAGATATTATAGAGATAATTAACATTATTACAAATACTACTGTTATAACACTAGTAGGTATTATATTTATTAATGAAAATAATCCTAAATATCTACATAAAAACAATAATCCAAAACATAGTACTACAATAAGAGCAAATCTTAATATTCCAAAAATAGCATTAAACAAAACATGTTTACTCTTAAAGCTTTTACCTTTTAAATTAAGTTTTTCTTTTAATTGCATTATAACTAAAGTCATTAAAGCTTTCATTATTCTTCACCCTTAACTTCTTTAGATTCTTCATTTTGATTTATGTTTTGTAAATAGAAATCTTCTAGATTAATATGTTTTTTATCTAAATCTTTAACTTTCACATCACATAAAATAGTACCCTTTTTAATTATTGCTATTCTATCACATATTTTTTCTACTACATCAATAATGTGAGAAGAGAAAAATACAATATTTCCTTCTTTTGCATGCTCTTTCATACATTCTTTAACTTCATAAATACTAGTTGGATCTAACCCTGTTAAAGGTTCATCTAGTATCCATACTTTTGGATTATGTACTAAAGCAGCCATAATAGCAATCTTTTGTTTCATACCATGAGAATATGTTTTCATTTGATTATCAAATGCAGCTTGTAAGTTAAAGTTAGTAACATATTTATTAATTCTTTCATCTCTATCTTCCTTACTTACTTCATATAAATCCGCTATATAATTAATATATTCTCTTCCTGTTAAATTTTCATATAAAGCATAGTGATCAGGTACAAAGCCAATCTCTTTTTTTGCTTGAACAGATTGTCTTTGAACATCATAGCCACATACCTCTATACTTCCACTAGTAATAGTTTGAATACCTACAATACTTTTTATTATTGTAGATTTTCCTGCACCATTAGGCCCTAAAAAGCCAAATATTTCTCCTCCATTTACTTTAAATGAAGCATCTTTAACAGAATAATGTTTGTTAATACCATACTTTTTAGAAAATTTCTTTAGTTCTAAACATGGTTCGCTATTTCCACTCATAGGTTCATTTTCATTCCTTCCTTGCATTAAAAATGCTAATTCTCTCTTCATTCTTTTATATGCTTTTTCCTTTAATCTTCTATCTTCATTTAAATCCCAAATTTGGAATAACTGTTCATATAGGAACCACATTGCTAGTGATATAAAAATATAAACTGTAAAGAACAAAGATTGATATACTGGATAAAATGTTAAAGTTAGATTTTTCACTTTAAAACTAACTACATAGTCTCTAGTATGT
>CAKORZ010000054.1 GCA_934101685.1 uncultured Bacilli bacterium | reverse complement strand
GATAAAGCAAAACATAAAACTTTAACCTGTAATAAAATAAAAAACATAATTGATGATTTTTATAATTTAGGTGCATCAAATATTTTATTTACAGGAGGAGAAGTATTAACTCATCCTAATTTTAAAGAATTTTATTTATATGCATATAAAAAAGGATTTATTATATCTGTTAATACAAATGGTTCACTTATAACGAATGATATTATTAATTTCTTTAAAGAATATCCTCCATGTTCATTAGAAATAAGTATATATGGTGATAATCAAAAAACATATAATGATTTTACAAAATCAAATGTTTTGTTTGATAATTTTATAAATACATTAAAAGAATTAAAGCAAAATGGTATTAATTTGTTATGTAAAGGTGTAATTACAAACTCAAACAAAGATTATTATTTTAATATAGTTAAAATGTGCAAAGAATTAAATATACCATTTAAAAAAGATTTTATTGCATTTCCACAACTTGATAAAATAAATAAAGTTAATCCAGAACAAATATCTCCAGAAGAAGTTATAGAAATATTGAAAGAAGATAAATTAGCACAAATGGATTGCTTGAAAAAATATAGTGCTGATTTAGGAAACCATGAATATGTTTTTGAATGCAGAAGAGATAATGATGCATTATTTATAAATAGTGATTGCAAAGTTAATATTTGTCCATGTATGCAAAGTGTTTCGTATAAATATGAAGAAGGAAACTTGTTGAATGCAGTATTAGAGCTAAAAAAATTAGGTAAAATCAAGTTCAAAAAAGATAACAAATGTAAAACATGTAAATATATATCGTTGTGTAGATATTGCCCTGCAAAGTTTGAATTAACAACTGGTAACTATGAAGAGCCACCTGTTTGGTTTTGTAAATTTGGTGAATTGATGTATAAAAATTTTATTGAAGGAATAAAATTTGCAAGTGATGTTTTAACTAATGAAGATTTAGATGAATTAAATATAAAAGCAAATGAAGAAATATTAAAATATATTGAAAATTATACGAAAATTATAAAAATATATAATAATGGGAAATTTATAGGCTTTGCATCAAATGATGAGATTTATACTAATGAAGAAAAAGAAAGTGATTTAATAAAGAAAAAACTTGCTTTGTTCTTAAACAAATAAACGAAACTAGTATACTTGACTTTTATAAATTAATTAAATATAATTGTTGCATAAAACGTTGATTAAGAGGAGTAACTTAGTTAGTACTTAAAAGAGAGGAAAAATTAGTGAGCTGAAAGTTTTTCTTAAGGAAGAGTGAGTGAAGGTAGCTTAGGAGTTGTGCATTTGAAATAGTAGTAGAGTGCAATGTGTAGTCGCATTAAGACTTAGAGAATAAATTAAGGTGGTACCACGAGTAGCTTCGTCCTTTATGGAGCTATTCGTGTTTTTTTTTGAAAGGAAGGATAAAAATGAATAAAAATGGATTAGAAGGAAAATATGAACCACAGAATTTTGAAGATGAACTTTATAAAAATTGGGAAAAGAAAAATTACTTTTTATCTTCAGTGGATTATAAAAAAGAACCATATACAGTAGTTATGCCTCCACCTAATATTACAGGTGTTTTACATATGGGACATGCTATGGATAATACTATGCAAGATATTCTAATTAGATATAAAAGAGCTAAAGGATTCAATGCTTTATGGGTTCCAGGAATCGATCACGCTGCTATTGCTACAGAAGCTAAAATAGTTGCTAAATTAAAAGAAGAAGGAACTAGTAAAGAAGAATTAGGAAGAGAAAAATTCTTAGAAAGAGCATGGAAATGGAAAGAGGATTATGGTAATACTATAACAACACAACTTCGTAAATTGGGATGTTCTTGTGATTGGAGCAAGCAAAGATTTACAATGGATGAAGGCAATAATGCAGCAGTTAAAAAAGTATTTACAGATTTATATAATAAAGGATTAATTTATAAAGGTAAAAGAATGGTTAACTGGTGTAGTAATTGTGGTACTGCAATTAGTGATGCTGAAGTAGAATTTGAAGAAGAAGATGGACATTTATGGTATGTAAATTACTACTCAAAAGATAAATCATATTATGTTACTGTTGCTACTACTAGACCTGAAACAATGTTAGGAGATGTTGCTGTTGCAGTTAATCCACTTGATGAAAGATATAAAGATTTAATAGGTAAAACAGTAGTATTACCAATAATGAATAAAGAAATACCTTTAATAGCAGATGAATTCGTTGAAATGGAATTTGGTACAGGTGCAGTTAAAATTACTCCAGCTCATGATGAAAATGACTATAATGCAGGATTAAAACATGGATTAGATATTATTAGAGTATTTGGTGATGATGGTAAAATGCTAGGACTTGTAAAAGAGTATGAAGGCATGGATATTATTACTGCTAGAAAAGCAATTGTAGAAAGACTAGAAAAAGATGGTAATTTAATTAAAGTTGAAGACTATAAGCACAATGTAGGTAAATGCCAAAGATGTCATCATACAATAGAACCTAAGATATCTACTCAATGGTTTGTTAAGATGAAACCATTAGCAGAACCAGCAATTAAAGTTGTTAAAGATGGAGAAGTTAAATTTGTTCCAGAAAGATTTAGTAAGATATATTATAACTGGATGGAAAATATTCAAGATTGGTGTATATCTCGTCAACTTTGGTGGGGTCATAGAATACCTGCTTATTATTGTGATAAATGTGGAGAAATACATGTAGGTGATGCTCCAAGTAAATGTAAAAAGTGTGGAAATACAACATTCACTCAAGATAGCGATACATTAGATACATGGTTCTCTAGTGCTTTATGGCCATTCTCTACATTAGGATTCCCTAAAGATACTGAAGAATTAAAATATTACTATCCAACTTCAACACTAGTTACAGGATATGATATTATTTTCTTCTGGGTAGCAAGAATGATTTTCTCAGGCATTGAGCATATGGGAAAAGCACCATTTAAAACAGTATTAATTCATGGACTTGTAAGAGATAGTCAAGGAAGAAAGATGTCTAAATCACTAGGAAATGGTATAGATCCACTTAAAGTAATTGAAGAATATGGCTGTGATGCTTTGAGATTTTCTCTAGTTCAAAATGTATCTCCAGGTAATGATTTAAGATATTTACCAGAAAAGTTAGAAAGTGCTAAAAACTTTGCTAATAAAGTATGGAATGCATCTAAGTTCGTATTAATGAATATGCCTGAAAATGAACAAGAAGTTGAAACATGCGATTTTTCTAAATTAGCAATTGAAGATAAATGGATTTTAAATAAGTTAAAGAAAACTATTAAAAACATGGAAGATAATTTAGAAAAATATGAATTAGGTTTAGCACTTGATGAAATATATAGTTTCATTTGGGATGAGTTCTGTGACTGGTATATAGAAATGGTAAAACCTCGTTTATATAGTGAAACTTCTAGTAATAAAAAAGAGGCTCAATATACACTAAATTATGTATTAAAGACTTCATTAGTATTATTACATCCATTTATGCCTTTTGTAAGTGAAAAGATCTATGTTAATTTAGCAAATGTAGAAGAGAGCATAATGAAAGAAAGTTGGCCTACATTAAATGTTAATTACGATGCAGAAGAAGCAAGTGTAGAAAACATTAAACAAATTATTGTAGGTATCAGAAATGTTAGAAGTAACATGAATATACACCCTACTAAAAAGAGTGAAATTATCTTTGTAAGTAAAGATAAGGAAAACATATTGGCATCTACTAGTTTCATTCAAAAATTAGGCTTTGGTGAAGAAATAAAGGTATATGAAACTAAAAAAGATATTCCTGAAGGATGTGTTACAGTAGTAGCACCTACAATGGAAGCATACTTACCTTTAAACGAATTAGTAGACAAAGAGGAAGAATTAGCAAGAATAGATAGAGAATTTAATAAACTTAATACAGAGTTAACTAAATTATCATCTATGATTAATAATCCAGGATTTGTAGCTAAAGCACCTGCTAGTAAAGTTGAAGAAACTAAAGTAAGAGTTAATGAATTAACTAACATGATAAAGAATTTAAATATTCAAAAAGAAAATTTAATGAAGTAAGGTAATAAAGCATGATTAATTTCATGCTTTATTATAATATTTAAAAAGAAGGTAAAATTATGGAAGAATATAATAATTTTAATATATATACAGCACTTGAATATCTAAAGGATAATTATATAGTTGTTTCCTTTAATAATCATATAACTAGTTATTTTTATAAAAATAATAATAAAATAGTAGTCACTACTTCAAACTTAAAATTAAAGATTAGCGAAAAAGATTTTTTAGAATCTTATAAAGATAATAAATTTAGTTTAGTAGAAGATAGCGATACTAATATAGATTTAAAAAGAGATGAAGAATATTATTCTTGGAAAAATAAATAAGAATTAAAAGTAAAAAGGTACTTACAATAATTTATGTACCTTTTATTTATTGGATTTACTACCATTACATTTAGAACACAAAACTTGTAGGTTTGATGGGATACTTTTTCCACCCTTTGATATAGGAACGATGTGATCAATATGCAAACCTACCCCATCTGGCATATATTTTCCGCATTTTTGGCAAGTATAATTATCCCTTATTGCAACTTGTGCCCTTAACTCTTTAGTCATTAATTTTCTTTGACTTGAAGAATAGTATTCTCTCAATGTGCACTCAAATCCTATGTCTTTTAATTGCATATACCTTTCATGAAGAAATGAATAGCTAGTGGAGTATATTTTACATATTTCTTTTACATAATAGGGATACTTTACATAATCAACTTGACGGTATCGAGTTTTAACTCTATAGAAAATAAATTTAAACATATTATTTTCATCTAAACATTCTTTGTATTGTTTATATCTATGTCTTTTGAACACACTCTTTGATATTTTAATTTTACATTCTTTTTTCCATTGCTCTAATTTATTTATTGCCATTATAAGTCCTATTTCTTCATTATCTATTAAGTATTGATCTATATAATCTAGCTCATCTGGATTTCTTTTAGAAGTAATATCAAATTTTATTTCTTTATAGGG
Source organism: uncultured Bacilli bacterium (assembly GCA_934101685.1). Taxonomy (GTDB): domain Bacteria; phylum Bacillota_I; class Bacilli_A; order RFN20; family DUOF01; genus CALVUJ01. The sequence goes on along the minus strand of CAKORZ010000054.1, from coordinate 4,171 downwards.
AAATTTAAAAGGACATTTAACATACGATACAATGATTATGATAATAGAAATAACTAAAACAGAATATATTATGAAGCCAATATCTAATTCCATATTTTTCCTCCTTACAAAATGTATATCGTTCTTTATGCATTTTTTTCGTTACTTATTTTTTTGTAAATAGGTAAATGTTTTTGAATAGCGTATACTAAATAAAACATTCCAACACTTAATAAAGTATAAGCTACATATACAAGAAGTTGAACCATACTTAAAGTAAAGAAATTAAATAGTTTAATGTTCATATCAAATAAAGGACCAACAAAGCCTACAATACTAGTCGTAGATTTTTTGTTAAACATAAACAAGTAATTACATTGAAAGTATGTATTTCCTGTTTTATCATATATTCCAGTAAAAACACCACCAATTATTAAAATAGTAACAAAATATATTGTAAAACCTATTATAACAGTTTTTATATCTTTCTTTTCAAGTGGATTAATGACACCAAGCGCTAAAGATAAGAAAGGAATTAATAAGATCTTTGTGTGCTCAACAATAAAATGAACATTCATAATATAACTAATTCCTGCATTAGCACTATCAAGCATAATTACAGCAATAACAGCGCCTAAAGTATTAACCACCAATACAAATTTTGTTAAATATTTGTTTTTTGTTAAAAGCATTATTAAAATGAATAACGCAGCTATATTACATAATTGAAGTGGATATCTTTGAGTAACAATTTCTCCAAAACAAGTAAATATACCATTAAATTCATAGAATAAAGCAAGTGCTAAAACAAGCATAGCAATATATCTGTTTTCACTATCCAATTTTTTAAATATATGATATAAAACAAATCCTTCAATAACTATGTATACAATCCAAGCAAAGTGCCATGGAGTTCCTAATACAAACATTAAATTTTTTCCTTGTTCTTGTACAAAGTATCCAAATGTTAGATAAGAAGGAGCATATATAGGCATTATAGCTAAAAATGTTCCAAGTAATACTAAAAAGAAATTCTTAATATCTTTTTTATTAGTAAATTTTAATTCTTTGTAACTAGTAAAGCCAACATAAATAATTAATAAACCTTCAAGATATAAAAGTATTCCTAAATAAATACTTCTAAAAGTTATATTAATAAAGAAGTCTTTAGTAGCTTGACTAAAAAATCTTATATTCATTATTCCTTGACCTAGTCCATTAGTATACATAGCAATATATTTAGTATAACTTGCTATACATATAATATTTATGACACTTAAAAAGAAAACTGCAATTCTTTTAAAAGTAGCCTTTTTAAAGAAAATAGCAATAGGCAAAATTAGCAATGCTAGATCATTTGCCCATCTTAGTAATACAAACCATAAGTTTTTGCCAGTATTATATAATGATTGATCTGGATAAGTTCTAGCGGATATTCCATCAGGTAAGAATAAATTAATAAAAGATAAAATCATCCATGTTATTAATATAACTTTGATGGATTTAGTAATTTTATTACTTCTAGAATCTTTTTGATACTTATTATTTAAATAAAATAATAATCCACTTATAAATAGTAATCCATACATTATTAAATAAAACATATAACACACCTCAATATTTCTAATGTAATGATATCATAAAATATAGTACTTTTAATCAATATAATGACTTATAAATAAAAAAGCACACTAAGTAAATTTAGTATGCTTGTAGTTTTAAGAATTATTATTGTTGTTATTATTGTTATTGTTGTTGTTACAATTATTAGAGTCTGAATCATCATCACTACTTTTTTTCCTTCTCCTAAATATTCCAAAGTTAGAATAATAAGAATCATAGCTAGGAACTAAAGAAATAGCGCTATTACTAATTCTGATGGAATCAATAAAGTTATTCTTTGAAATTAAAGGACGTGTTTTAATAATTTTAGATCCATTAATAAATGAAAGAATGTTTTTATTTGCTATTATTTCATTATTTTCTTCTTTCTTTAAAAACTCAGAAACTTCATTAATTAAACTATCATCTACATTAGAATAGTATTCATTTAATTTAAGACATTTCTTTCTTCTTATTAATTCTTCTTTTGACATATTTATTCCTCCTTTAAATCTATATAATAGAATTCTATATTTTGAAAAGGCAAATTAATTGCTTGAATATGATAATAAGCGTTGTTCTTTTGTTTAGTGTAATGATAATCCCTCAATTCAGAAGTAGTAAAGAATAAGTTATTAGCTTTATCTTTAGAGATATCATCATAATACATAGATATTATACCTGTTATATCTATATAATAGTAGCCTTTTTTATTAGATTTATTTTTTCTAATAGTATTAGTATATATCTGATGAGTCATAATATGTTCTTGTTTTGTTCTATTTTCATCACCATACTTAATCATATTACCACTTAATAACATCATATAAAGAGAGTTATTTAAAGGATATTTACAATCTTCTAAAACACCTTCTTTTATATATAATTCAATTTTACTTTCTTTAGTTAAATATATAAAATCTCTTTTTGCTTTTAATACCTGTGACTCTAAATTATATTCTTTATCATCTACTTTTAAAATAAACACATCATTACTATATATATTCTTCAAGTTATTATCTTCTTTAATTATATCTAGTAAAGTAGGAATATTTTCTTCAACTTTTGCTTTATGAGGGTAATAATTACTTGCTATACTAGGGTGCATTTTAGATAAGTATAAATATGTAGATTCTTCACTATCTTCATCTTCACTATATTTTTCTATATTATCTTTGTATATTTCTTGCTGTAATTTACAAGTATAAGATTTATTTATTTTATAGTTATTTTTTACATATGGACATCCTGTTTTACATAAGTATAAATACTTGCATTTAGCACATTCATCATTAAAGCCTACTTTATTATGATTTTCAAATATTTTGCTTCTAGCAGTATTTAAGATTTCTTCAACCGTATTAGTATAAATATTTCCATAATAAAAATCTTTTTTCTTTTGCCCTCTTACACAAGAATAAATATCTCCATTTCTTTCAATTAAGAAGAATTTCTCTCCACAATTATCACAATTAGTGCAGAAAGCTGGAGTGAACTCACTAAACCATGCTTCTCTAACTCCTTTATCTAAAGCAGTATTTAAAAATTCTTTTTTCATTCTGTTATAAAATATAACTTGTTCTTCTTCACTAAGTGGGTGCAATAAAGTGTCTCCCTCATTTACAAACCCAATCATAAAATTAAAGTTGTTCATATTTAGACAGGTATTCTTTTCCAAGTATTTAATATCTTCAATTATTTCATCTATCTTATCGTAATGCTCTTTAAAAATAGTCGCTGATACTCTTTTTTTATTAGGAATACTTTCTAATAATTTTACATTTTCTAGTATTCTATTTAATGTTTTTTGATTTCCCTTAGTAACTCTATATTTTTCATGTAAAGAAAATGGTAAATCTAAACTTCCACTTACAGAAACATTAAATTCTTTTATTGTATTTATATGCTTTTCTAAATTATATAAATTAGTCTTAATATGAGGATCATTAGTTTTAAATCCATTACTTTCAATTAAGTCTTTATTATTTTTATAATAATCGTATATGTATTTTATAAGGCTTCTAAAATCTTCTTTACTAAGAGTAGTAACCTCACCACCATGAAGGGATATGTTAAATGGAATAACATTACTCTCTCTAAACTTTTTTACAGCAAAATCTAATGTTTCTAAATATTTATCATCTTGTTTTAAATCAATAGTGTTTTCTTGTAAATAACAATATTTACAATGCATATTGCAATTCATTGTTGGAACATATAATAAGTGAATGAATTTATAATTGTTATCCATGCTTTACCTCCTTATTTTTATGAGCAGTTATAATAGTATAACTATATGAATTTATTGTAATTATTGTATCATTTATTTCACAATAAAAGTTTTTACCATTTTTATAAACATTAGAAGCATTATCTAATATTAAGCTTTTGCAATAATTAACTACATCATTACTATCTATATTAAGATTTCTTTTAATTCTAGAAATGCCCATTGTAGTAGTGTGTATTTTATCTATATTTCTAAGTAATGTATCTTTATTTGTTATCATAATAAGTGCCAATCCCTATTTTTAATATATTTACAATTCTTGGAATTTCTTTATATGTTTCTTCATTTCTAAAATTATTT
>CAKORZ010000053.1 GCA_934101685.1 uncultured Bacilli bacterium | reverse complement strand
CATAAATATGATATTATTTATGTGTTGGTGATTTTAGTGAAGGTTATTATAGCAGAAAAACCTAGTTTAGCTAGGAATATAGCAAATGCAATAGGTGATTGTAAGCGAAGAGATGGATATTTGGAGAATAAAGAATATCTAGTTACTTGGGCTTTTGGTCACCTTTTTTCCTTGTATGATATTGAGGAATATTCTAATGACTTGAATACTAAATGGAGATTAGATAATATTCCTTGTTTTCCTAGTGAGTTTAAATTTGGATTAAAGAAAGATAAGAATAAAAAAGTAGATGAAGGGGTTTTAAAACAATTCAATATTATTAAAGAATTAGTTAATAGAAGTGATGTTAATGAAATTATTAATGCAGGAGATGCTGATAGAGAGGGAGAAATTATTGTTAGACTATGTGTTAATAATGCTTTAAACGATAAAAAGAAGTTTACTAGATTATGGCTTCCTGATCAAACGGAGGTTACTGTTAGAAATGCACTTGAGAATTTAAAGGAAGAATATGAGTATGATAATTTAGCTAATGAGGGATTTGCTAGAACATATATTGATTGGTTGTATGGAGTTAATCTTACTAGATATGCAACTTTAAAAAGTGGGGTACTACTTAGGGTAGGTAGAGTTATAGTGCCTATAGTTAAAGCTATTTATGATAGAGATCTTAGTATTAGAAATTTTGTTAGTGAGATATATTATGGAATTACGTCTAATAATGATGGAATTGAATTAAATTCTAAACTTAAATTTGATAAAGATAGTTTTGATAAGGCTAAAGAAATGTGTGATAAATATAATGAATATAAGGCTAAAGTGGTTAGTAAGAGTGTGAAGAAGGATACGCTAGATGCTGGTAAATTATATTCTTTATCTACACTTCAAAATGTTTTGGGTAAGAAATATAAGATGCCGATGGATAAGTCTTTATCAATTGTGCAAAAGTTATATGAAGAGGGCTATGTTACTTATCCAAGAACTAACTCAGAATATATGGCTAGTAATGAAAAGGATAAAGTTAAAAACATTTTAAATGTAGTTAAAAAAATAGGTTATGAAGTAAAGTTTAAAGATAAAAAAACAATATTTGATGATAGTAAGATTGAATCACATAGTGCTTTAACTCCTACTTATAAGATACCTAATAAAAGTAATCTTAGTAGTGATGAATTAATTGTGTATTCTACTATTTTGAAAAGGTTTGTAGCGGTATTCTGTGAGGAAGATTGTAAAATTGAAAAGAGTGAAATTAAAGTTAATTTAGGTGATTTAGAAGACTTTGCTTTAAAGGGTAATGTAATAGTGCAAAAAGGTTGGACTAAATATGATGATTATAATAAAAATGATAAATTATTACCTAATTTAAATAAAGGTGATGAGTTTAGTGTTAACTTTGAAGTTAAAGAAAAGAAAACAAGTCCACCTAAGCATTATACAATTGAAACTTTAAATAACTATTTGAAGAATCCTTTTAAAGAAGATAAAAATAATATTAATGAAGAGGATGATAGTGAAGATTATAGAGCTATGTTAGATGGATTAGAGTTAGGTACTGAAGCTACTAGAACTGGTATTATTGATAATGCTATTAAGAGTGAATATATTAGTTTAAAGAAAGACGTTTATTATATTCTTCCAGGGGGAGAGTATTTAATTAATTCTTTAAATAAAATGAATATTAATATGAATAAATATAAAACTAGTGAAATGGGTAAAGAATTAAAGAAAGTTTTTAAAGGAACATCTAGTATTGATGAGGCTGTTAGTATGGCTAAAAATGAGATAAAAGAAATATTTGATGTTAAAAGAGAATGTTTAGAGAAGGATACTGATACAGGGTTTTATGGAGAAGTTGTAGGAGTATGTCCTCTGTGTGGCAATAAAGTAATTAGAGATAAATATGGGTATGGATGTAGTGGCTACAAAGAAGGATGTAAGTTTAGAGTTAGTGATTATATTTGTGAGAGAGTTATTTCTAAAAATAATGTTATAAAAATGTTAAGAGATGGCAGTAGCGCTAAAATTGAAGGGTTTACTTCTAAAAATGGTAAAAAGTTTGATGCATATTTAGTTATAGAAAATGGTAAGGTTATTTTTAAATTTTAATTTATTTTTATATAATAAATTTATAAATAGTGTCCATAATTATATAGAAAGGGATGAAAAACAGATAAATTTGATTATAAAAGTGCGCATAATGTTATATTTACGCCAATTAAAAGTGCGCATAGCGTTATTTTTTGCTTTTTTATATTTGCGCATAATGGTATAAACAGGTATAATATATTTATGCAAAGGAGTGACTAGCGATGATTTTTAAAAGAAAGATCTACCAAAAGTTGATTGATTGGAAGAATGAAGTAAATGGTTCTAAGGCAGTTTTGATTGAAGGCGCAAGGCGAATTGGAAAGTCTACTATAGTATTAGAATTTGCGAAAAATGAATATGACTCATTTTTACTTATTGATTTTTCTATTGCTACGAATGATGTTAAATGTTATTTTGAAAAGTACATTAATGATTTAGATACTTTATTCATGTTACTTGAAACAGAATATCATGTTGAGCTAATAAAAAGGAAGTCGTTAATTATTTTTGATGAAATTCAATTTTGCCCTAAAGCAAGAGAGGCAATAAAACATCTAGTGAAAGATGGTAGATATGATTATATAGAAACAGGGTCATTGATTTCAGTTAAAGAAAATGTGAATGGTATTTTAATTCCTTCTGAGGAAAGACATCTTAAAATGTATCCGCTTGATTTTGAAGAATTTTTATGGTCAATGGGAGAGGAAGGAATTGCAAACTTGATTAGAAAGTTTTTTAAAGAATTAAAACCATTGCCAGAATTATTGCATGAAAAAGCAATGTTATTATTTAGACAATATATGCTTGTTGGTGGTATGCCACAAAGTATTGCAGCTTTTATATCAAATGGGAAGTCTTTTAAACATGCAAATATTGAAAAAAAAGATATTTTATCTTTGTATAGAAGCGATATAATGAAAATATCTGCTTCTTATAGAAGTAAAGTTATGGCTATTTTTGATCAAATACCTGGCTTTTTATCTAAGCATGAAAAACGTATTGTTTTTAAAGATATATTTGATAATACTAGATATAATAACTATGAAGATACTTTCTTTTGGTTAGCAGACTCACAAATTACAAATGAATGTTTTTTATGCAATGATCCAAATGTTGGATTATCTTTAAATGAAGAAAGAGCGTATATTAAATGCTATATGGGAGATACAGGTCTTTTATTTACACATGCTTTTAGTGACAATGATATTGATAGTAGCAATTTGTATAAAGAAATATTAGTAGGAGACTTGTCAATAAATAAAGGAATGTTGTTTGAAAATGTAATTTCACAATCATTAGTTGCAAATGGGTATAAGCTTTATTTTTACACACATTATTCAGAAGAAAAACATAGAAATGATATTGAAATAGATTTTATAATTTCTAATGATAGTAAAATAAATACTAAAATATTTCCAATTGAAGTAAAATCTGGTAAAAAATATTCTATAAAATCCCTAGTTAGGTTTGTAGAAAAATACAAAGAAAGAATTGGTTTAGCTTATGTAATTCATCCAAAAAATTTATGTAAAAAGGATGATAATATAATATGTATACCATCATATATGACGTTTTGCTTATAAATTTAATTTTAGAAGGAGGAAAAAGAAATGGATAGTAGATTAAATAAGTTAGCTAATACTATAGTTAATCATTCACTTAAATTAAATAAAGGGAGTAAAGTTTTAATTAGAGCGTACTCTGGGAGTAAAGAGCTAGTGTGGGAGATAATTGAGGAGTGTCATAAAGTAGGAGCATATCCTTTTGTGGAGTATTTTTTAGATGACACTACTGCTAGATTACTTGCACTTTATAATGAAGAAGAAAAAATGAAGTATTCTTATAAGTGGAATAAATGTAAATGGGAAGATATGGATGCAGAAATTATTATTGATGGATGCGATAATGAGTATGAATTTTCTGAGCCTGTTATTTTAGAGAAAAGTAAACTATCAAGAAAGATAAATAAAGATTTGAATGATATGATCACACAACATAAAAAATGGGTATTACTTGAATGGCCTAATTCACTTGCAGCGCATAAAGCAGGTAAGCCTACCGAAGTTTATAAGGACTTTGTTTTAGATGTATGTAATGTTGATTATAAGGCAATGTATGAAGCATGTAAGCCTCTAAAAGAATTAATGGAGAAAACAGATAAAGTACATATTGTAGGACCTGGCACAGATTTAAGTTTTTCTATAAAGGGTATTCCTGCGATTATTTGTGCTGGTGAGTGTAATATTCCTGATGGTGAGGTATTTACTGCACCTGTCAAGGATAGTGTAAATGGAGTTATTCAATATAATACTGATTCTCCTTATGATGGAAAAATATATAAGAATATTAGATTAGAATTTAAAGATGGTAAGATTGTTAACGCTACTTGTGAGGGTGGTAGTAACGAAGAATTAAATAAAATATTTGATAGTGATGAAGGTAGTAGATATGTTGGTGAATTTGCATTAGGGTTAAATCCTATGGTTAATGAACCAGTTGGTAGTATTTTGTTTGATGAAAAAATATGGGGATCTTTCCATTTTACTCCTGGTCAATGTTATAAGGGAGAAGCAGAAAATGGTAATGATTCTATAATCCACTGGGATTTAGTTTGTATGCAAGTTAATGGTGGAGAAATATATTTTGATGATGTTTTAATTAGAAAAAATGGAAGATTTGTATTAAAAGAATTAGAATTTTTGAACTATGGTAAATAACGAATTTTATAAATTGTGTTTAACATTTTAACTTATTGTAATAAAATATAATTGTAAGGTGGTGTTTCAGGTGAGTGAAAAAACTATTGAGATGTTGTTTAAGTGGGGACCATGGGCATTAATATTAGTGCTTTCTCTTTACTTTTTTGTAGTTGGAATAATTAGAGGCAGATATAAAGTTCTTAGAAGATTTATATGGGCGTTTTTGTATACGACTATACTTTTACTTACAATAATGCCTATTACTAGAAAAGTACTAGATATGGATATTACTATAAATGGTATTCAAGGTGTTAGAAATTTTATTATTTATCAAATAGAGCAAAATGAGGAAGTTGCTAAGTTTTTTAGTTATTCTGATAATTTAAGAAATATGGTAGTAGCAATGCCTGAATTAATAGCAGCACCAGTATTATTTTTAGCTTTAATGATCGTAGGATTACCTTTATCCTTCTTGTTCCCTATTTATTGGATATATTTAATAATTTATAGCATTATTTCTAAAAATGTATTTCATAGAAATAAATATGAAGTTGATGAAGAAGGAAATGTTCTTAGAAATGATAAAGGAAAGAAAATTAAAGTTGTTAGAAAAAAGCATCGTTTACAAGCTGGACTTATTAGAACAGTTCAAGGATTAACTTTAACTAGTTTAATTTTAGTGCCTCTTAATTTAGTGAATAGAATGTATAATAAAGCTAAAAAAGAGAGTGAGTTAGAGGCAGGAGTTAGTATTTGTTCTAGCACTGGAGTTGAAAATTCAGATGTTATTTGCAAATATTTAGACATGTATGGTGATACTATTTTTGCTAAGATTGGTGGTAAATATAGTTTAGATAAATTAGTTAGTGATAGGCTTACGACATCTAAAATAAATGGTGAGAAAATGAGTCTTGAAACAGAAATGTCTACTTTATTAGTAAGTTTTGCAATTATTAATGATTCAGGACTTATTAAGTTATTAACAGATGAAAATTTTGATCCTGAAAAAGCAGATTATTCTACAGTAGATTTTGATAAAGTAGAAAAAGGACTTAACTATTTAATGAAATCTAAATTATTATCTGAAGCACTAGATGCTGGTGTTAAGTATGCAATGGATTCATCTAAAGATTCTTTAGTTAAACTATTTAATGATGAGGATATACTTGACACTATTGGATATAGTAATTTACAAGAGTTAAAGACAGATATTAGTAGTGCGATTGGTGCGATTAAGTTTGCTGTTACTAGTGGCTTGTTTGATACAATTATGGATAATAAAGATAATTATATGGCAGTTATTAATAATATAGATGAAGGTAAATTAGAAACATTAATAACTAAAGTATTAAATATTAGAATAATAAGTAAAGCAATGCCTGGATTAATAGAAAATTATATTAGTAAATATGGAGTTAATGTTCCTAGTGAAATGACTGAGGCTTTGAATAATGAAGTTTCTAGTTTACTTGGAGATGCAATTAAGTTTGTTAAAACTATGGAGATTACTAATTTAGATGAAATTAGTGAAGGTGATATTGTAAGTAATGTTGCTGATAAACTATTTGTAAATGGAGCAATTAAAGATAACAGTAAAAATAGTTTAGCTACATTATTACATGAACTAAATAGTTCTTATTTATTTAAAGATGTAATAAGTACACAAATTAATAAGAAACTAGAAGGAAAGAATTATAAGGTTGATGCTAGAGTTCTTAAATATGTAGATAGTAAAGAAGCATGGATTAAGGAACTTGATGTATTAGAAAAAGGATATGCTTTATATGATGAATACAAAGATAGTGATAAAGTTAATTATAATAATGTAACAGCATTATTAAATGAATTATCAGGCACTAAAGCATTACTATCAATCTTACCATTTAGTTATAGTTATGTATTACCTAAGATTGGACTTGAGATAGATACTGATGGTATGCCAGTGATTAACTTTAATGAAGATGATGAAGATTCTACTAAAGAAGTTTTCTATAATACATGGGAAAGTGAATTAGTATTATTAAAGAATATTGCAGATGCAGCTGGAACATTAGAACTTCAATCATTAGAGGATATTTCTACTGATTTATTAAAAGAAGATAATAAAGTAGATGCTTTGAGTACTATTATGGGAGAAGTTTATAAGTCTAGTATGTTAAAGGATCCTTTTGTAGATTACATGAAAGATACAGTTAATGATTTTGTGAGTGAATATGATGTATCATTTACTAAGGAAGAATTACTTGCTATAGATACTAAAGAAAAATGGAAAAATGAATTTACTAATATTAATGAAATATTAAGTGTTGATTTTAGTGATAGTGATAATATTACTAAAGCTAATTTAAAGACTGTATTTGATGCGGTTGATGCAATGGAATTATTTAAAACTAAAAAGGTAGATATTTTGAAATATGCTGTTAAGAATAGTGCTTTATTAACTGATGAAGAATATGAAAGTATAGAATGGCCTAGTACATCTGATCAAGAAGAAATAGATGCATTCTGGGATAATGAGACTAGTGTGTTACTTAATATAGTTGATGAGAAGGATACAATTACTGATTTAGTTAACCTTGATGTTGATACAATGGATGTAGTTAAGGTTGGTGGATTAGTAAATGAAGTTATGAAATCTAAGATATTGAAGCAAATAGTAGTTAATAAGGTAGCTGATTTATTAGTAAGCAATGATGTAAAAGATGATAGAGATGCAAGTGATAGCACAACTAACTTAAAGAATAGTATAGCTAGTGTTAGTGATTGGACTAATGAACTTGGAATAATTAAATCTATGTTAAATATGACATCATCTAACTTTAGCGATGTTGATACTAATGGAATTACTAGATTAGAAAATATGTTTAATAGTATTGATAATAGTACATTATTGTCTAATACTAGAGCACATTTATTAATAAAGGCTGTAGATACTATTAATATAGAAGGTGTTAGTTCTAGTGGTGTTAGTGTAGCTACATTAATGTATAACAATTATTTACAATATTCTAATGAAACAGCAGTATTTAAAGCATATGCTAAAAATAGAAGTGTAATAGATAATTTAACTGATATTACTTCTTTAACTGATGAAACTAAAGTAGGAGTAGCTACAATGTTAGAGGCTATGAAGTTCAGTAAAATATTAGAAGGTAAATATGTAAGCACACTTGATAGTGCAATGGATGGAATAAATAGTAATGCTAGTTTAAATGATTATGGAGTTCATGTTAAAACAAAAGAAGAAACTAATAATTATAAAGATATAGTATGGGCTACAGAAATCGATAATTTAATTACTATTAATGAAAATATTGCTACTGTTAAGGGATATACAAGTGATGATATAAAGACTGAGGAAAAGAGAAATAATACAGTAAAAGTTGTTGGAAGTACTCTTGATGCAATTGAAGCAAGTGCATTCTTAGGAAAACAACAAGCTCAAACTATTGCAAATGAAGTTATTAGTCAATTAACTAGTGGAAATGCTACTTCTATTAGCAAGGGAGAACATTCTACTTGGAGTGAAGCATTTAGCGAAACTGTATCATCTATACCAACAATATAGGAAGTTAGAAAAAAATAATAAAAAGGACTTAAATTAGTCCTTTTTTTATTGGGTATGATAATATTAAGAAGAGGAGAGATATATGATGAGTGTTTTTGATTCAATGAGAGATAAAATTAGAGGTAAAAATAAGGTTATTGTTTTACCTGAAGGTGATGATATTAGAGTATTAAAGGCTGCTGTTAGATTGGAAAAGGAAAATTTATGCAAGCCTTTACTATTAGGTGATGTAGATAAAATATCTAAATTAGCAAAAGAAAATAATTTAGATATTAGTAAACTAGAAATATTAGATCATTTAAAAGATAAAGAATTTGATAATAACGTTAATAAAATGTTTGAACTTAGAAAAGGTAAAAATACTTTAGAAGATTGCAAGAAGATGTTAAGTGGTAGAAATTATTATGCAATTATGATGCTTTATACTGGAAGAGCAGATGCGGCACTTGGTGGAGCAACTTATTCTACTGCTGATACAGTTAGACCAGCTTTACAAATATTAAAAACTAAACCAGGTTGTAATATTGTTTCTTCTTGCTTTGCTTTGCTAAAAGAGGGATATCCTACTCTTATCTTTGCAGATAGTGGTGTTAATATTAATCCTAGTAGTGAAGAGCTAACTGATATTGCTGCTAGTAGTGTAGAAACTGCTAGAGTATTTGGTATGGACCCTTATGTTGCTTTCTTATCTTTTTCAACTAAAGGTAGTGCAAAAGGACCTGAAGTAGAAAAAATGCAAAAAGCAGTAGAATTAATGAAAGATAAAAATGTAGATTTCCCATATGATGGAGAACTTCAATTTGATGCAGCATATGATAAAGCAACAGGTGATAAAAAAGCTCCAGGTTCACCAGTAGCAGGTAAAGCTAATGTCTTTATTTTCCCTGATTTAGAGGCTGGAAATATAGGGTATAAAATAGCGCAACGTTTAGGTTGTTATGAAGCCTTAGGACCAATTTTACAAGGTGTTAGGATGCCTGTTAATGATTTGAGTAGAGGATGTAATGAAGAAGAAGTTTATAAAATGGCTATTTTAAGTTTGTCTCAAGGTAATTAAATTTTTATGTAAGCAAATAAAAAGGATTGTATAATTGTTGAAGTTGTCAATAAAAAGTAGACAATAAAAAGATTTTATTTAAACCCTAGTTGAGTTCTATACTCAATTGGGGTT
>CAKORZ010000052.1 GCA_934101685.1 uncultured Bacilli bacterium | reverse complement strand
TTTTTTATTCTTTCAATGGCTTCATCTGGAGTAATTGAATGAAATTTAGCATATTTTCCATAATATCCAGGTCTTATTTTTTTCTTTTCTTGCATTCTTCTTAATTCTTCAAGTTCTTCGCTTGAACAGAAACAAGGATAAGCTTTTCCTTGTCTTATTAATTCTTTTATTACAATGTCATAAATGTGAGATCTTTTTGATTGAGTATATGGAGCATAATCTCCTTTTTCAGTGTCTCCTAAATATCCTTCATTTGGAACAATACCAAACTTTGCTAATTCATTTAGAAGGGTATTACCACTTCCAACGATCTCTCTTTTTTGATCTGTGTCTTCTAGTCTAATATAGAATATTCCATCAGTTTGTTTTGCAAACCAATAATTTACAATTGTTGTAAATAAAGAGCCTGAATGTAAGAATCCAGTAGGTGAAGGTGCAAATCTAGTTACAAGTGCTCCTTCTTTTAAATTTCTTTTTGGATATCTTTTTTCTAAATCATCTATAGTTTCAGTAATATTTGGAAATATTAAATTGGCTAAATCATTATAATTCATAAAAAACCTTCTTTCGCCTTGTTATTATAACAAAATGTTATGTAAAAATCATTATTAAGATTTAAAATTATAGTAAAATTATAATATATGGAGTGATTTAAATGTTTTATTATTTTTATAATACTATTTATGGGAGATTATATATTGTGGAGGATGATAAATATATTATTTCAATAACCTATAAAGAAGAGTATATAAAAGGTGCATGTAAAGAAACGGAAACTATTAAATTTGCTTACAAAGAAATAGACGAATTCTTGAAAGGAAAATTAAAAACATTTTCTTTTAAATATAAATTAACTGGTACTGATTTTCAAAACAAAGTATGGATGGAACTTGCTAAAATAGAATATGGGAAAACTAAATCATATAAAGAAATTGGTGATAATATAGGAATAAGAGGATATAGAGCAATTGGAAATGCTTGTAATAAAAATGAATTGTTATTTGTTATTCCTTGTCATAGAGTAGTTGGAACTAATAATATTGGAGGTTTTGCTTTAGGGTTAGATATGAAAAAAAGTTTATTAGAGATGGAACAGAGAAGTATTAAAAGAGTATAATGATATTTGCGATTAGGAGGAATAAGTGTGAGTTGTAGATGTTGTGAATGTAATCATGGCGAACATAACCATGAACATCATCATGAAAGTGAAAATTATTTATTACTTATTATTAAAATAATAGTAGGTGTTATAGCATTTGTAGTTGGACATATTTTTGAGGATAATTCTACACTGTGTTTAATTATTACATTAATTGCTTATGTTTTTGTTTCTTATGACATTTTTATTAATGCTTTTAAGGAATTAAAAAATGGTGATGTTTTTAATGAATATTTACTTATGATAATTGCTACGATTGGTGCGTTTTTTATTGGAGAATATCATGAATCTTTAACTGTTATGCTTTTGTTTATAATTGGAGAAATGTTACAAGGAATTGCTGTAGATAAATCTAGACAATCTATTGTTAAATTAGTAGGAATTAATAAAAGTACAGCACATTTAAAAAAAGATAATGAGATTATTGATGTTGATCCACATAATCTAAAAAAAGGAGATATAGTGATATTAAAAAAAGGAGAAATGTTAACTGTAGATGGAAAAATTGTAAATGGTTCTGGTAACATTGATAATAGTAACTTAACTGGAGAAACATTGCCTAAATTTGTTAATGTTAATGATGAGGTTATTTCTGGTAGTGTTAATTTAGATGATGTTTTAGAAATAGAAGTAGTTAATGAGTATAAAGATAGTAAAATAAATAAAACTTTAACATTAGTAGAAGATGCAAATGAGAGAAAAAGTAAAAGTGATAAAATTATTAGAAAAATAGCAAAAATATATACTCCAATTGTTATAGCTTTAGCAATATTAATTATTCCTATATTTACATTAACAAAAATATCTACTCTTACAGAAAGTATATACAAATCATTATCTTTTTTACTTATATCATGCCCATGTGCAATTGTTATATCTGTTCCAATTACTTATTTTGCTGCAATAGGTGGAACTAGTAAAAAGGGAGTTTTGATTAAGGGAGCTAATTTTTTGGATGAATTATATAAGGTTAAAAATATAGCTTTTGATAAGACTGGTACAATTAGTGAGGGAAAATATAAGGTTAGTAAAGTCCATATTAATGAAGGAATTGATAAAAACGAATTTATTGAAAATATGCTTTTAGCACAATCTTTATCTAGTCACCCTATAGCCTTAAGTATTAAAGAGTATTTTAAAAACTATACTTGTGATCAAAGTAAAATAAAAAGTGTGAATGAAGTAGCAGGAGTTGGTATGGTTGTTACTTTAAATAATGGTGATATTTTATATTCTGGTAAGAAAAAAATGATGGATGAACATAAAATAGAATGCGAGTATATTGATAATGCAGAATATTTAGCAATTAATGGTAAATTTGTTGGATATGTTGTAGTTGAAGATAAAATAAAGGATTCTTCTTATAAAGCAATGAAATTACTATCTAAATATAATAAAATTTTATTAAGTGAAGATAATGAAAAATACTGTGAAAAAATAGCTAATAATTTAGGAATTAATAAGTATTATTGTGATTTATTGCCTGAAGAAAAAATGAAAATATTAAGTAGTATTATTAAAGATGGAAAAACAATGTTTGTGGGTGGAGGAGTTAATGATACTTTGTCTATTTCTTTAGCAGATGTTTCTGTTGCTGTTGGAATAAGAGGAAGTGAAGCTAGTCAAGAATATAGCGATGTTGTGATAAGTAATGGTAATTTAGAGAATATTGGAGTAGCATTCAAATATGCTCATAAAACAAGAAGGCTAATACTAGAAAATTTAATATGTATAATGCTTATAAAAATAGTTGTTATGGTTTTAATATTATTTGCTAGTGTTCCTATGTGGCTTGCAGTATTTTCTGATGCAGGTTTGTGTATACTTTCAATAATAAACTCAATGAGAGCAAATATAATACATAAGTAATATTCACAAATTATGCCAAAACATTATAAAAAAATTATGTTTTAAGTTATACTTAAACTGTAGTTTTATGTATTGGGGGCATTAAGAAGTGAAAAAAATTAGATCTTTATTAATTTCGTTTATTGGATTATTTTTTTTGATGCTTTTTAATGGTGTTAAAGTATATGCTAATGAATATTATATTTTTGATGTAAAAAGTAGTGGTGTTTCTTTAAACATAAATAATCAAATATATACTAGTGGTGAAGACAATTTAATTAAAGTTGAAAAAAATAAAACGGGAACATATATAGTGTCTTCTGATGTATTAAAAGAAGTAAGTTATACTTTTACTAGTGAAGAAGTAATAGAAATACTTGTTCCAAAAGATGTTGTAATAAGTGATGATAGCGTTTTTGAAAAGGATTATGGAGAAGAATGGGTAATATTTGCAACAGTTAATTTTTATGGCGGAAATACAGAAAGAATTAGTTTGTCGATTGAATTAGATGAAATGGATGAAAATGAATTAGTCTTTGAAAATATATCTTTATATAGCGATAAGTATTACGTCTCTCAATCAATAACATTAAAGAGGATTACAAATAATATTAGTGATTACAAAGATTCTTTTGAAACATTAAAAAATTCTAGTGATAATTTTAAGGAAAAAGCATTTGAAGTAAAGAATAAGTTTAGTGCTTTAAAAAAAATATATTCAGAAAATAATGTAAGTGAGTTAACTAAGCAATATTATAATGATTATTTACTAAGAAATGATATAAGTGAAGAAAGCCTTAATTATTGGTTATCTAATATAGTTGATAAGGTTGAATTATATGATGAAGACTTTTTTATAACTTATGGTGATGATGTAGTAACCAATGTATTAATTACATATTTAAATGGTTCAGAGGTAGTATCAATGGGCTTTGACTATAAGCTAGAGGATATTGATAACAATGTTGTCCACATAACTTCAATAGAAAAATTAATCTTAATAAAAAATGGTAAATATATGTATAATGATTTTTTATCATATGATGTTAAAATAACAAAAAGAAAAATTTATAGTCAAGTTGAATCATATGATACAGTGTATAACGGCAATAGGCAAGACATATTAGTTAGTGTAGGAAATGTTAGTGAAAAATTTCAAGATACCATTACAAATCAAAAAGTTAGCTATTCTATAAACGATAAAAGTGTAGAACCAATTAATGTAGGAATATATAAAGTTTCACTTAGTTTTAATCTCACAAATAATAAATTTTATGATTATAGTGAATTTATTTTCAATGATTATATAATTCATCCAAGTAATATTGATAATTTAGAATTTTCAGATAAGAACTTTATATATACTGGGGAAAGCGTTAACTTCCAAATCCAAAATAATATTTTACCTGATGGGAATGTAGCTTCAATAAATTATATGATTAATGACAGATATATAGATTCTTTGGTAAATGCAGGCACATATAATGTTACGGCAATTATAAGCAATAGTAATTATAACACTTTAGAGTTAAGTGCTAGAATTATTATAGAAAAAGCTGATACATCGATAGACTTTAATAGCAAGACTTTTACAGATGAATTTTCAGAAAACGGGTTTAACTATAGAAGAATAAATAATATTTTTGAAGATGGAAATATAGCTAGTATTGAATATGATATTTTTTCTGAGATTGGAATAAAAACTGAAATATATAATGTAGGAAAATATAAAATTGTTGCGAAAATAACAGATCCAAGAAATAATTATAATGAAAAGGTAGTAGAAGCCATGATTATAATTACACCTAAGGCAATTAATGTAGAATATATTGGTGAAAATTTTACCTATAATGGTTTACCTCAATCACCAGAAATAATTGCAAAATGTGATGTATCTGTTAAATATAATACAATTGATGAGGAAAAACCTATAAATGTAGGCGAATACACAATGAAAATCACATCTGCTAATGCAAATTATGTTATTTCAAATGATACATATTATTTTATTATTACACCTGTTACTATATTGCTTGAAAATTTTACTGATAGGGATATTGAATATTGTAATTGCAGTGCTGTTAACGATGTAACAATTAGTAATATTTATAACAATGATGATGTTCGCCTTGTTTTCGAATATATATTAGATGATCAAAAAGTTGATGATGTAGTTAATGTAGGTGAAAATTATATAGTTAGGATAGTTGGATTAGAAGGAATAAATGCTAGTAATTATTCTATAGATGGTATTAGTAGGAAAATTAATGTGAAAATAATGCCAAAAAATATTTATATTACTCCAAAAAATGTTACAAAATTATATTCAGAAAATGATCCTGTATTACCTTATGATGTTAGTCCTAGTATATACGATCAGAATGACATTGTTGGAATTTTAGCAAGAGAAGAAGGGGAAGATGTTGGTAGATATAAGATATCAATAGGTTCACTTAAAGCTAGTAAGAATTATAATGTTATATTTAATAGAACAGGCTATCTTGATATAATGCCTAAACCACTTGAAATAAAACATTTATATGAAAAATTAGTATATGATGGAAAAGAAAAAAATGTTCAAATTAACATTGTTGGAGAAGGTCATGCTGAACATGAAAAAATTGTTAATGCAGGATCATATACAATTAGAATTGTTGTTGATAGTAATAATTATTGCTTACCTAATGATTACAAAGATATAGTTATAACTGTTGAAAAAAGAGATGCTACTTCTAATATACAATTAAAAAATAGTAATTTTGTATATACTGGCAATAATCCATATATTGAAATTATGAATGATTATGATTTTGATGTAGAATATTATAATATGAATAATGAATTATTGAAAAACGCAATTATGCCAGGAGAGTATAAAGTAAAAGTTGTGATTAATGATATTAATGAATTTTCTAATTCAGTTTTTGATATTGTAGTTGATAAGAAAAAATATGTTTTAGATGATGTAACTATAATTCCTCATTATAATAAAATAGTGGTTAACCATAGTAAAAATTTAGAATATAAAATAAATAATGGTGATTATTTTGATAATAATGAATTTAATTGGCTAAATGAACTTAGTGAATATACGATTAGTGTTAGGATTAAAGAGGACGATGTAGGATATGCAAGCGAACCTATTGTAAGAGTTATTAAGACAACTAGAAATCCAAGTTCTGTAAATCAATTAATTGATATTCTAAGTGAAAATGTTAATGAGTACAATTTGTTAACTTTAAAATCAATTTATAATTATATGAAAGACACTAATTCAAGTGATGTTGATAGTGATAAATATGCTAAATATCTTTCAATAAAAGAAAAGTATGACAATATATTAAATAATTATAGTGAAGATGTAGAAAGGTCTAGTAATTTAATTGGTTTTATTAATAAAAGTATATATTCTGTAACTATATCTTTGCTTTCGTTATTGTTCTTTGTTGTTATAAAGAAAAAAATTGAATTATAGAGGTGTGATATAATGAAAAAAGTAATGGGCATATTTTTAATGATAATAAGTGCATTTTTGATTAGTGGATGTGGAAATGATTTTTTTTATTTTAAAGAGAAAGCAGCTAATATTGATGGATATAAATATTATACAATTACTCAAAAAGTTTCTAATGATAAATTAGTTTTGTATGAAAAGAACATTAGTGTTTATTTTAATGAAAATTTAATAAAAGTTATTACTAATATAAAGGAAATAAATGGCTATGATTCTGACAAATTATATGATACATCATCTAATGAATTTTATGTTGATGGAGATACCTTATATTATCTTGATAATAATGAATGGAAAACTAAGACTAACGACTTTGATTCAAAAGTTGAAGTTAATATAGAAAAAAATTATTTTGAATCTTATTCAATTGTTAAAAAAGATGGTAAAAAGATTTTTAAAGGATTATTAAAAAAAGAGTCATTAAAAGATTTTTTAGGATATGATTTAGATGGGGAACAAAATATTACATTTAATATAGAAACTAACCAAAATAAAATTTTAACATATATGGGTTTAACTTATGTTAGCTCTAATGGAAATGATGTTGCTATAACATTTAAACCTAATTATTCTTATGTTTTAGATTTTAATTTACCTGTTAATTAATAAAATCATAGACAAAAATTAAATAAATGATTAAAATATAAAAGTAAATTCAAAGAAGAAAAGAAAATTAGAATAATAGTTAAAGAGAGAGTGAAAAGGTGAGAGCACTTACTATGAAACTAATTGGGACATTTTGGAGAAGAGATAGGGAAATAGTAGTAGCTATCTTCGGGTAATTACGTTATAAATTAAATGAGTGTGTAATTTTATTACAAATTAGGATGGTACCGCTTGAATAAATTTTTATTAATCAAGTTCCTATTATAGTTTTATAATGGGGGCTTTTTTATTTTAAGAAAGGAGAATAATATGAGTAAATATAAACTTTTAAGAGGATTTAAAGATTTATTGCCACTTGAATATAAACAGTATTCTTATTTAAAAAAAGAAATAGAAGAAACTGCTAATTTATATGGTTATAAATTTACTAATTCTAGTATTCTTGAAGAGAGTAATTTATATCAAGATGTATATGGTGATATAAATGATAACATGTTTAATATATCAAGTAGATTTACTAATAAAGCATCATTAAATTATGATAGCACAATTTCTATTTTAAGAAGCGTAGTTGAAAATAAACTATATGTGGATAAGAGCTTACCTTTAAAATTAATGTATTTAAAAGAAGTTTATAAGTATGATAAAAAATATAAAGATAAATCTAGTAAATATGAATTTGGGTTTGAGTGTGTTGGAGATAAATCTGTTTATTTAGATGTAGAAAGCATTTTATTTATTATGAAATTATTAAATAATTTAGGATTAGTTAATTATAATCTTAGGATTAACAATCTTAATGAAAGTAAAGAGTATTATAATACTTATAAACAAACACTTACTAATTTAGGAATTGACTTTGAAGAGGATAAAGATGTAAGAGGTAAGATATATAGTACAGGGATATGCTTTGAAGTAGATATTGATGAGTGTATAGGAATAATTAAAGGTAGTAGATATGATAATCTTATTAATGTGATTGGAGGGGTAAATATATGCTCAAATGGCATTAGTGTAGATTATGATGATTTAGTAAAGCTGATGATTAGTAATGAGTTATTTCCTGATTTTAATGAAGAGATAGATTTTTATATAATTCCTAAAAATGAAAAAGTATTTAAGTATGCTTTGTATGTTAGTGAATTACTTAGAGATATGGGGGCAGTTGTGGAGATTCATTATAAAGAATATGATCTTAAAAGGTTAGATGATTTATTAGGGAGAATAGATGTTTGTTATTCTTTGATTATAGATGATGAGGATGAAAGAAAAGAAACACTTAAGATTAGAAATGGTTTTAGTAATGATGAAAATACTGTTAAATTAAAAGATTTTATTAAAGATTTACAAAATTTAGAAGAGGAACATGAGGAGGAATAAATATGAAAAAAATGTACTTTGAAGAATTAAAAAATCATTTAGGAGAAGAAGTTGAATTTAGTGGAGTAGTTGATAATATAAGAAATTTACAATGGGTTCAATTTGTGATTGTTAGAGATTGTACAGGTAAAGTTCAAGTAACTATTGAAAAGAGTGAAGAAAAGAATAAAGAAATGGTAGAATTAATTTCTTCTCTTCCACTTGAAAGCACAGTTATAGTTAGAGGTAAATTAATGGATAGTCCTAAGGTAAAACTTAATGGAATGGAAATTATTCCTACGTCAATTGAAGTTACAAGTAAAAGTGAACAAGAATTACCATTTAATTTTAAAGATTTAAATACAGTTAATTTAGATACTAGATTAGATTATCGTTTTATTGATTTACGTAATGAAAAGAATATGGCTATATTCCAAATTCAAAGTAAAATAGTAAAGTATTTAAGAGAATATTTATATAATAATGGATTTACAGAAATACATACTCCTAAATTAATAGGCGCAGCTAGTGAAAGTGGTAGTGAAGTATTTGAAGTTAAATATTTTGATAATAAAGCATATTTAGCACAAAGTCCTCAATTTTATAAACAAATGGCTATGGCTAGTGGATTTGGTAAGATATTTGAAGTAGCACCTTGCTTTAGAGCAGAAAATTCTAATACTAATAAGCACGCTACTGAATTTACAAGTTTTGATGTTGAGTTTAGTTATATTGATTCTTTTGACGATGTTATGAATCTAGAAGCAGAGATGATTGCTTATGCTTTTGAACATGTAAATGCAGAGGAAAAAGATAGACTTAAAAATTTATTTGGAGTAGAGTTAACAGTTCCTACTCTTCCTTTCCCAAAAATGGCTTTAAAGGATATATATGCAGAACTTGAAACCAGATATGGATATAAAGTAGATGATAAAGAAAAGAATGATTTAACTACTGAAGCAGAAAGACTATGTAAGAAGTTAGCTAAAGATAAATTTAATCATGAATTTTTATTTGTTACTGATTTCCCAGCAGAAAAAAGAGCATTTTATCATATGAGAAAGAATGGTGTTTTAC
>CAKORZ010000051.1 GCA_934101685.1 uncultured Bacilli bacterium | reverse complement strand
GTAGGACATAGTACTAAAGCATCAGTTTTTTTAGAATTACTTATATTTTCAATAATGGGTATAGCAAAAGCAAGAGTTTTACCACTTCCAGTTTGAGATAAACCTATTACATCAATTCCTTCTTTTACTAAAGGAATTGTTTTTTCTTGTATCTCAGTTGGATTTTTAAAGCCTAACTCATCTAATACCTTCAATGTTTCTTCCTGTAATTCTAAATCTTTAAATAACATGCTCGTGCTGTACTCCTTTTTGCAAAATAAAAACGTGCATAATCACGTTTTAAAAATTAAGCATGGTAAGTATATCACCATAAAAATAAATAAGCAAGCAAAATATCATATAATTGTATTAACTATATGTTAACAGCGCTTATTTAGTTATTAAAACTTTCTTTTCTTTGCTTTCCTTTTTTATTTCATACATTTTTGTATCTGCTCTTTGAACATTTTCATCTAAAGATAAGTTTTTATCATACATCTCATATCCAATAGCAGCACTATAACCTTCATTAGTTATATTTTTAAGTATATTATCTATTAAAGAATCTATTTCTCCCTTACTAGATCTTCTACATAATATACAAAATTCATCCCCACCTAATCTATATAATGTTTCTTTAAGACTAAGTTCACTATATATAGAATTACAAATAGTTTTAAGAGCAATATCTCCAGCTTCATGACCTTTTGTATCATTAATTACTTTTAAATCATTTACATCTATAAATATAATCGCACTAATAGTAGAAGGATATTTAGAGGCATCTGTATAAAACTTTCTACGAACTAATGCACCTGTAAGAATATCTATACTATTATGTTTTTCATATAAGAATAAATAATAAAAAACAATGTTTATAATAACTCCAGTGCATAAAATGTAGGCATAATCAGTAGTAAAATTCAATATTGTAATGATAATAGCATTTACAGCAATTGAACTAATAAGAAAGCCTTCTTTAAAAGAAAATTTCTTTAAATTTTTAACAATAAAATACGCTAAAATTAAAATATACAAACATCTAACTAATATTGGAATAAAGTTCAATTTGCCATATATTAATTGATTATTACTATTTATATGAAATATAAAATTATATTTAATAGAAAAAAGAACTAAAATAGAATTTATTATTTGTGGAATGGAAAATAATATTTTGGCTTTTATTGTTTTTTGATAAGTGAAAAGCATTAATAATAAACTTAATGAACTAAAGATATAATCTAATACAGTAAATAAAACTCTCCACCAAGAAAAATAATCTAAAGTAGCAGTATAGGCTTCAAATATATTAGAAAGAACTAATAGAAATGCACAAATAATGGAATATGAAAAATATTTATTAACATTCTTTGAAAATGTCTTTTCAAATATAATAAAACTAAAAAAGAAAACAATTAAAACTATGCTTGGATAAAATTGTATAATAAAACTCACAAAATCACCTTCAATAGTAAAAATAATACATTAAAATAAATATATGTCAATAACAATAAGTAAAAAAAAAGAACTCACTGAGTTCTTTTTGAATTCTTGTTATAATAAGGAATAACTTCTGCACAACTATTAGCATCAAATGGTTTAGCCATTAATTTTCCTTTTTCTTCACCTGTATTAGTTCTACCTCTTAACTCTATTTGAATATCATAATTAGGCATTTGAACTAAACTTTTAACTATATTAGGAACTTTTTTAGCATTTATAAACAAAACAAGCTCATCATTTATGGTTTCCTTTGCAACATGTTCTTTAGCAACTTTAACACCATACTCTTCAATGAAAACTCTACTCAAACTATTAACAAGTTCACTAAAAACATTTTGATCCATATCTTTATTTTCTAAAACAAACCAATCATCATCTACAGAAAACCATTTATTTTCTAGAGCAAACCATTCATCTTTAAATATACTCATTTTTAATGTATCTATTTTATTCATAAATAATCACTCCTTACATAATTATTATAATCAAAAAAGGGCTTTTTTACAATAAAGTGAAGATAAAATGACTACAAATAAAAAAGTTATGATAGAATAAAAATGTTTTATTAATGTATTTATATATAGGGGTGTTAGTATGCAAAAAATTATTTTAACAGGAGATAGACCAACAGGTAAATTACATATAGGACATTATGTTGGCTCATTAAGAGAGAGGGTAAGACTTCAAAATGAAGGAAACTATGACAAAATGTACATTATGATAGCAGACTCACAAGCTTTAACGGATAACTATGGAAATGTCCAAAAAGTTAGAGATAATATAATAGAAGTAGCACTAGATTATTTATCAGTAGGTATAGATCCTTCAAAAGTTACTATTTTTATTCAATCAGAAATACCAGAATTAACAGAATTTACATTTTATTATATGAATTTAGTTACTTTATCAAGACTTGAGAGAAATCCAACTGTTAAAGAAGAATTAAAAATAAGAGACTTTAATGGCACTATTCCTATGGGATTTTTAACATACCCAGTTAGCCAAACTGCAGATATTACAGCATTTAACGCAACTGTTGTACCAGTAGGTGAAGATCAATTGCCTATGATTGAACAAGCAAGAGAAATAGTTAGATCCTTTAATAATTTATATAAAGAAACTTTATTAGAGCCACAAGCTTTACTACCAACAAATAAAACTTGTTTAAGATTACCAGGAACTGATGGAAAGGCAAAAATGAGTAAATCAATTGGTAATTGTATTTATTTAAGCGATGAACCAGAAGATATAAGAAAAAAAGTTATGAGTATGTATACAGATCCAAACCATCTAAAAGTAGAAGATCCAGGTAAAACAGAGGGCAATCCTGTATTTATATATCTTGAAGCTTTTTGTAATGATGAGCATTTTATTAAATATTTGCCAGAATATAAAAATCTTGATGAATTAAAAGCTCATTATGAAAGAGGAGGACTTGGAGATGTAAAAGTTAAAAAGTTCTTAAATAATGTTTTGCAAGAGACTCTAGAACCTATTAGAAATAGAAGAAAAGAATTAGAAAAGAATAAAGATGAAATATTAAAGATTATTTTTAAGGGTAGTGATGATGCAAGAAAGGAAGCTAGCAAAAACTTACTTGCCTTAAAAGAAGCAATGGGAATTAATTATAGAAAATAAAAAGATGAACTCAACGTTCATTTTTTTAGTATAAAAAAAGCATCATTTGATGCTTAATATTATTAGTCAGCTTTTTTAAGGGTTCTTAGTGCACGTGCTGAAACGTATTCTGTTTTACCATTGATTGTTACTTTTTGTAAATTAACATTCCATTTTCTACGTGTAGCATTTAATGCATGAGAACGTTTGTTACCACTTAATGCACCTTTACCTGTAATAGCACAAACTCTTGACATTATTTTACCCCCTTACTTATTTAATCATTACGCTGTTGTATAATAACATTCTAAAAGAAAAAAATCAATAACTATCTTAAAAAAATTACTTATATTATAATTTTATTCCATTTTTAATTAATAATTCTCTAGCAGTATCTACAGAATCTACCCCATGTAAGTTCTTAATTGGAGCAAATTCCTTCTCTCTAATTACTTCATATGGCAAACATGTATCTAATAATTTTATCATATCTAATATTAAAGTTTCATATTTATATCCATTAGGTTCACTAGGTTCGATTAAATCTCCCTTATCGTTTATATAAGGGATTTTTTTAGCAACTTTATGAACAGGGAAACCAACACTTGCAATTTTATCTAAAGATGATTTTTTAAATAAATAATTAAGTATTACGCCATAATCATATTTATAATTGCCATATTCATCTTTTGAATTTCTAAGTTCATCAGTCAATTCATAGTATTCAGTAATTGAAGGATGATTGTTCTCTAAACAAATAACTCCTAATTTTTCATCAGGATATGCTTTCTTTATAACTTTAGCACCACAATCCACATTACTTAATATAGTAGCACCTATAAAATAAGGATCTGCCATCTTTTGCAATACATTATCAATACTATAAACATTAAGGTATTCAATACCATTTTGATTAATTATATCCATTAATCCTTCTTTAATCATTGAAGAATACCATCCACCATTTCCATTAGGAGAAGTAGATATAGTATAATTGTTCTCCATTAAAACATTACCTTCAAAATCAGTAGTAGGACTCATTTCTTGATTGAAGAAAACAATATATTTTTCATTATATCCAAAATAATTTTTACTCTTTAAAAATTCTATTGTTTCATCATGATTTTTTTCACTTGTCATAATGAACAAATAAATCCAATTACCACATTCTTTTACTATGTTCAATAATTGTGTAATTTGACACTCAAATATGTATAAATCTTTAGTTATTCCTACATTATATGTTCCTTTAGGACTGTTGCTTCCAAGTCTAGTTCCCATTCCACCAGCTAAAGAAACCATAGCAACCTTTCCATCTTTTAATGCATTAATTCCTACTTTATAATAAGATTCTTTATTTTTCTCTATTTCATCAGTTTTTAAAACACTAATAGGTGAAATATTACCTTGTGTATTGTTTAAAATTGAATTTAAAATAAAATCAAAATTTAATTTATTAAGTTGCTTATGAAATTTTTCTTTTTCTTTTTCTGAAAGTTTTTCATAGCTATTAGTAGTTATGTACTTGCTTTTAAGCTTTGTAAAATCCATTAAGATACACTCCCTTGCCCTAAGATTATACTAGAATTAAATTTATTTGTATACTTTAATATTTTAAAAAATAAAAAAACAGGATATAATTATTATATGTAGGAGAGTGAATTGTATGCCAACATCAAAAGTATTAACAGAGTTTTATTTAATAGCAGATGAATTAGATAAAAACATACTATTATTTAATGAATTAGAGAAAAAATTAGAGGAAGCTAAAAAGAATAATGATATGGCTTTAGCAGAAAAATTATTAAGAAAATATAAAGAAATATCAGATAATATAAAAGTTTTAAAAGAAAGAAGCAAAAAATTAAAGGATATGGAAGATTAATTTTTTTAAAAACAAAAATAAAAAAATATTGTTGACAATGTTTAAAAAAAAGAATATAAATAAGGCATAGCGTTGATGAAGAAAAGTAGTAGTAGAAACTAATTACAGCGAGTTAGGTATGGTGTGAGCTAACAATAAAGAATACTATGAAGAACACTTCGGAGTATCTAAGTGAAAAGAAATGAGTAATTTAGATCGGTAGTAATCCGTTACCATGTTACTAGGTTTAATAGAACTGAAAAGAGCGATTATATTATAAATATAATAATAAGGGTGGCACCGCGGATATAAATTTTAACAGTAATTCGTCCCTAAGTAGATGAGTTACTGTTTTTTTGTGTTAAAATAAACGAGTTGAGGGGGAATTTTAATGATAACTAAGGAAAAATTAAAAAATTATGCAAGTAAATTAATGTTTGATATGAAAGATGAAGAATATGAAACATTATTAAATGAATTTGATGTTATTTTAAAACAAATGGATTTAATTGGAGATATAGATAATATTAGTGATGTAGAACCAATGACATTTCCTTTTGAATTAGAAGATGTTGAATTAAGAAATGATTTTGATAGTAGAAATATAGAAATAGAAGATGCTTTAAGTAATACTGGAAATAAAAAAGGTAGAGAAATAAGAGTACCAAAGGTGGTGGAATAATATGTATATAACAAAAACAATTGAAGAATTAAGAAAAGATTTAGATAGTAAAAAAGTAACTAGTGAAGAGTTAGTTAAGGAAAGTCTTGAATTAGCACATAAATATCAAAGCAAATATAATTCATTTGTTACAATATGTGATGACGCTAGCAATAATGCAAGTAGTGATAGTGTATTAAGTGGTATACCATGTGCAATTAAAGATAACTTATCTACTAAAGGAATATTAACAACAGCTTCATCTAATATATTAAAAAATTATGTTCCTTTCTTTGATGCTACTGTAGTAGAAAAATTAAAGAAAGCAGGAGCTATAAATATTGGTAAAACAGTATTAGATGAACTTGCAATGGGAGGAAGTGGAACAACAGGTCATACAGGACCTGTTAGTAATCCATGGGATAATACAAGATTAATAGGTGGCTCTAGTGCTGGAAGTGCCGCTAGTGTTGCTTTAGGTATAGTACCATTTGCCTTAGGTAGTGATACAGGAGATTCTATTCGTAAACCTGCAGCATATGGAGGAATAGTAGGTTACAAACCAACATATGGGTTAGTATCTCGTTTTGGATTATTCCCATTTGCTTGTTCTTTAGATCATGTTGGATGCTTTACAAGAAGTGTAAAAGATGTAGCATATGTCTTAGATTGTATTAAAGGACACGATGAAAAAGATATGACTAGTCTTAAAGATTCTAATGTAAGCTTTGCTAAAGAATTAACTAGTAATGTTAAAGGTAAAAAGTTATTTTATATAAAAGAAATGTTAGATAGAAATACATATAAAGATGATTATGATGATGAACTTGAAAGTATTATTTCTAACTTTGAAGAAGTAATAGAAAAATGTAAAGAATTAGGTATGGAAGTACATGCAGAAAGTGTTGATATAAAATTACTTGAAGCAATATTCTCAACTTACTTTACAATTTCATGTGCAGAAGCTACTTCAAATAACTCTAACTTAACAGGAATTATCTTTGGACCTAGAGGAGAAGGTACTTCAATTGATCAAATTATGTTTGATGCAAGAACTAAAGGATTTAGTGAATTAATTAAGAGAAGATTTGTACTTGGAAGTTATATTCTTCAAAAAGAAAACCAAGAAAAATTATTCTTAAATGCTCAAAGAGTAAGAAGATTAATTGTAAATAAAATGACTGAATTATTTAGTAAATATGATGGTATGCTTGCCCCAGCACAAGGAAATGTAGCACCTAAGTTTATTAGTGAAAATGTAGATAAGTTATCCACTAGATATTTAATATTAGAAAACCATATGGCTATAGGCAACTTTGGAGGATTCCCAAGTATTACAATCCCATGTGGATTTGTAGATAAAATGCCAATTGGATTAAATATTACAAGTGGTATTAAACAAGATTTAAACTTACTAGATATAGCATACGCTATTGAATCAAAATATCCTTATAAAGGACAAATAGCAAAGGAGGTAAAATAAATGGAATATGAAGTAACTATTGGACTAGAAGTTCACTGTGAAGTAAAAACACATACAAAAATGTTTTCTCCTTCACTAAATGCATATGAAGAATTAGCAAACAGTAACATTACCGAAATAGATTTAGCATTCCCAGGTATTTTACCAGTAGTAAACTATGAGGCAGTAAAAAAATCAGTAAAAATGGCTTTAGCACTTAACTGTAAAGTTCCTCATAAAATGTATTTTGATAGAAAAAACTATTATTATCCAGATTTACCAAAAGGATATCAAATTACACAAATGCATGATCCTGTAGGAACTAATGGATATATAAATGTATTTGTAGGAGAAGAAGTAAAAAGAATAGGCATTCATGATATACATCTAGAAGAAGATACAGCTAGTCTAGATCACTATGATAACTATTCATTAATTGATTACAATAGAGCAGGTATTCCACTTCTAGAAACAGTAACAGAGCCATGTATGCATAGTGCTGATGAAGCCTTAGCTTTCCTAGATGCTTTAAGAAAAATTTTCTTATATTGCGATGTAAGTGAAGCTAGAACTGATAGAGGACAAATGAGATGCGATGTTAATATATCACTTGCACCTAAAGGAAGCACAGTACTTGGAACTAAAGTAGAAATGAAAAATATTAACTCATTTGCAAATGTAAGAAGTGCAATTGAATATGAAATAAAAAGACAAAGTGAAGTTTTAGATGAAGGTGGAAAGATCATTCAAGAAACAAGAAGATATGATGACACTGATAATAAAACTTATCGTATGAGAGAAAAGGTTGAAGGAGTAGACTATAAATACTTTGTTGAACCAAACATCCCTCCTTATACTTTAAAAGATTCTTTTATAGAAGAAGTTAGAAAAACTATTCCTATGCTTCAATTTGAAAGAATAAATAAATATATGAAAGAATATGAAATAAGTAAGTATGATGCAACTGTTATTGTAAAAGACAAAGCTGTAGCAGAATACTTTGAAAAATGTATAGAGTTAGGCATTAATCCTAAAACAAGTGCTAACTGGATTACATCAATTATTTTAGCTCACTTAAATAAAAGTGAAGAAGAAATAACTAGTTTATATTTAACTCCTAAAATGTTAAAAGATTTAGTAAAACTTGTTGAAGATGGAAAAATTTCTTCAAAGCAAGCTAAAGAAGTATTCTATAAAGTTGTTGAAACTAATAAAGAACCATTAAAAATTATTGATGAATTAGGAATTAAACAAACTAGTGATGATAGTTCAATTAGAGCAATCGTAACTACTATTTTAGATAATAATCAGAAATTAATAGATGAATATAAAGGTGGGAGAAGTAACGTTTTTGATTTCTTTGTAGGGCAAGTTATGAAACAAACAAGAGGACAAGATAACCCTGTAATGACAAAAACAATTTTAAAAGAAGAAATAGAAAAGAGGTAGATTAAAAATGAGAAAGGAAAACAAATATCGTAGTCGGTATTGTGGTAGTCTTACAAAAGAAGATATCACTAAATCCGTTAGGGTTTCAGGTTGGGTTGAAAACATTAGAGACCATGGTGGAGTAATCTTTATTGATATTAGAGATGAAAGTGGAGTTATTCAAACTGTAAGCAACGATGAATCTTTATTAAAAGATTTAACTAAAGAGTCTACTGTAACAATACTAGGTACTATTAGAAAAAGAGATGACGATGAGTACAACCCACGTCTAAAAACGGGTGATATAGAATTAGTAATAGAAACATTAGATATACTTGGAAGAAGTAAGAATGTTCTTCCATTTGAAATTATGACATCTAAAGAAATAAACGAAGAAACAAGATTAAAATATCGTTATTTAGATTTAAGAAACGAAAAAGTTCACAACAACATTTTATTTAGATCTAAAGTAATAGCGTATTTAAGAGAAAAAATGACTTCTCTTGGATTTAGTGAAATACAAACACCTATTTTAACAGTATCTTCACCTGAGGGAGCAAGAGATTACATTGTCCCATCAAGAAAATATCATGGTAAGTTTTATGCTTTACCACAAGCTCCACAAATCTTTAAACAACTATTAATGGTAAGTGGATTTGATAGGTATTTCCAAATTGCTCCATGCTTTAGAGATGAAGATGCAAGAGCAGATAGAAGCCCAGGAGAATTTTATCAACTTGATTTTGAAATGGCTTTTGCAGAACAAGAAGATGTTTTTGAAGTAGCAGAAGAAGTACTTTATGATACTTTTACTAAATTCTCTACAAAAGAAGTAAGTAAAGCACCATTTGTAAAAATTCCATATAAAGAATCAATGTTAAAATATGGCACAGATAAACCAGATTTAAGAAACCCACTTATAATAGTAGATTTAACAGATGAATTTAAAAGTACAACATTTAAACCATTTCGTGGAGTAACTGTTAGAGGTATTAAAGTTGAAGGTTTAGCTAGTAAAACAAACTCATGGTTTAACGATGTAGTAGATTTTGCTAGTAGTATAGGAATGCCAGGAATTGGTTATATTACAGTAAATAAAGATATGACTTTTAAAGGACCTATTGATAAGTTCTTAACTAAAGAAGAAAGAGAATCTTTAATTAAAAAAGCTGATTTAAAGGTAGATGATGTTTTATTCTTTATAGC
>CAKORZ010000050.1 GCA_934101685.1 uncultured Bacilli bacterium | reverse complement strand
TATTCATCCCCTTTTATTTATTATATCAAAAAAATGTAGGCACTTTTTATGTGTCTACATTTATCTTACAACTTCAGCAATTTCTGATCTTTTTTAAAAACTCTAATTTTTTCTTTTTATCTATTATCTTATCTAAGAACATATAGTTCATAGGTATATTACCTTCCTCTTTTAACATATTATAGATTAAATTTTCTTCAATTATTTGAACAAAAATATCTACTTCATCTTCATATATAATTTTATGGTCAATGAAGGGTTTTAATCTTTCTATTGCCATTTGATATACATTATTTTGCTCCTCATATAAATAACTACGTGCTTTATCATACTTCTTTACATTAATTAATTTGTACAGTTTATTTTTATTAACTGCGACAGTGTCATCATTCATTTATCCTTCCCCCTATTTGTCTATAAAAAAGATTGCTGACGTTTTATATTAAACAACATTTGTAATAGGAGATTTTGTCGAATTATAGCAAAAATCAATAAAAGTTAGAAAAAGTTATTGATATTTGATTAAAAATGCATTATTATAAAAAAGCAGTTGGTCCGTTAGCTCAGCTGGTAGAGCAATTGACTCTTAATCAATGGGTCACAAGTTCGAATCTTGTACGGATCACCATTTTTAAATTTCCATGAGTACAATTAGAAGTACTTGTGTAACTATATTATTTTGATATGATTATCGAATACAAAAATAGAGTGAATAAAAAGCTCTATTTTTTTAATAACTAAATTTATTTATAATATTATTTCCAATACGATTAATCTAGAACTTATTATGAGATTACATTGAAGCAAGACTGACACTGATTAAAAATAATTTCTTTTATAATAAATAGTGCTGAAGAGTTTTAATTTAAAAGGTGGAAATTTAAAATGACAAAAAGGAAAAACAAAAATAGATCTCATAAAATAGGTGATGGAAGAACAATGCAAACTAGAGACAATTATTTAGAAGGAGGGAAAAATTATTCGAAAGCAGGTTATGAAAATAAAGGCTTATATAGATTAATAATAGTATTGAGTTCGAATAAAAGAGATGAATTGATTGTTACTAAATGGACAACAAAGGGGAAATATAGATTAACTAATTACAAAAATGGAATGACAACATACAATCCATATATTTACACTAAAGACGATGAAGGAAATCCTATAAAAGTAAATTTTAAATTTAAATTAAATAAAAAGAGTAATTCAGTTTCTAAAAATGATGTTAACACGATGAATTATAATTGCTATAAAAATAATCAAACTTCAAAGCGACTTAGAAAAGAAAATAAGTCAAAAGCAAGAAAGGCTAAAAATAGAGAATAAAAAAGGAACCAGTTACCCAGTTCCAACTTGTGCATGCTCTTGCTAATAGCAAGGCAGCGAAGCGAAGTTTCCTTCAGCTATTATTAGTATATTCAATTTTAATAAATTTATCAACAATAAGATTTAATAATGTGAAAGCACGATGAAAACTGTTAATTTAAAAAGTTAAAGTGAAAATAAAAATATTAAAATTTGTGAGTGATAAAGTATGTTTTTCTATTTATTGTGATATTAAGTTGCATACATAATTTTTATTTACTTGACTTTTATAGTCAAAAATGTAAATCTAAAAGTAGGTGGTGATGAAAATGGAACAAATCAATTCTAAGATAAATGATGTTTATTGTTCCTTTTTCATGCCAAAAAAGGAAATAAAAAAAGTTTTAATAACAATTCATGGTTTTGCAGGAGATAAAGAAAGCTCTACAATAAAAGAAATAGCCAAGAAATTAACTGAAGGTAATACTTTAGTAGTAGCGTTTGATTTACCATCTCATGGAGAGGATAATACAAAGTTAGAATTAAGGGAGTGTTATGATTATTTAGATAGAGTCATCAAGTATATTATAAGTAGTTATAATAATGATATATCTTTCTTTGCTACTAGTTTTGGAGGATACATCTTATTAAACTACTTAAATAAAATTAATATAAAATTTAATAAGGTAATCTTAAGAGCGCCAGCAGTATTTATGGATGAGATTTTAATTAACAATATATTAAAAGAGCATGGCTATACAAAAGATGATCTAAATACTAAAAAGATTAATTTAGGATTTGAAAAACAATTAATGATTGATAAGAATTTTTATAATGATTTATTAAATAATAAAATAAATGGTGTTAATAATGATTACACTTATAATATTATTCAAGGTAAAAAAGATGATGTAGTGGATTATAAGAAAAATGAAGAGTTTTTTAAATGTAATGCTAAAAATTATAGATTCTTTTATATGGAAAATGCAGATCATAGATTTAAAAATAAAGGTGAATTAGAAAGTATAGTTAATATAGTAGATAGCATTATGTAAATAGGGAGATTAGTTTTTATGAATTTAAAAGAGATAATTATTAAATGTAATAAATGTGGTAATCTAGAAAAACTAACTTGTGATTCAACAAAAAAAGGAAGTAGTAGAATACTAGTTTTAGGAGAATCTCCTGCTAAAGATGGATGGATAGTTACAGGTAAACCTTTTTATAATAAAGAAGGTAATTTACAAGCATCAGGAAAGATATTAGATAAGTTATTAAAAATAGTGGATATTAGTATAGATGATATTAATTTTACAGAAGTTTGTAAATGTATAATAAGTGATAGAAAAAGATTAAGAGAATGTTCATATAATTGTAAGAACATTTTACTAGAACAAATAAAAGAGTTTGATGCTGATGTTATTTTAACAATGGGGCAATATCCTAGTGAAATAATGTTAGGTTTTAAAGTAGAAAAATTAAAGGATGTAGTGGGTAAAAGTTATGAAATAATGATAGGCGATAAAAAGAAAATAGTTATACCTATATATCATCCTTCACCTGCTAGTCCTCTTAGTTATAAAGGAAATGAGCCTATATTTAAGGGCATAATTAGAGAGGTGTTAGATAATGATAATATTAGATGTGAACAAAGTTAGTAAAAGCTTTGGATACGGTACTTTATTTAGTAATGTTACTTTTTCTTTAAATGAGGGAGAAAGTATATCAATAGTAGGACCAAATGGATGTGGAAAATCTACCCTATTAAAAATAATAGCAAAAGTAGAAAGAGCAGATAGTGGTAGTGTTAGTATAAAAAAAGAGGCAAAAGTATCTTATTTTGATCAGGTTATTGCAGATAAAACTAATGATAAATTAGTAGAAGAAATACTTAGAGAAACTTTTGTATCATTAAATGAAGTATATTTAAAAATAAAAAAATATGAAAAATTAATGGAAGAAGATCATGAGAAATATTTAGATAATTATTGTAAAGCATTAGAGGAGTATTCATCTTTAGGTGGCTATGATATAGATACAAAAATAAATACTGTGTGTACAGGACTTGGAATAAGTGAAGATATGTTAAAAAGAAATTATAATATTTTAAGTGGAGGAGAAAAGACATTAGTGCAATTAGCTAAAGTTCTTTTAATAAAGCCTGATTTACTTTTATTAGATGAACCAACTAACCATTTAGATATAGAAAGAATAGAATGGTTAGAAAAGTATATTAAGAACTTTAAAGGAGCATGTGTAATAATTTCACATGATAGATATTTCTTAGATAAGATGTCTACTAAAATATTAGATTTAACAGATACAGAAGCTAAGGTATATAACACTAATTATAGTGGCTATTTAATTGAAAGAGAAAAAGAAATAGAAAAACAATTAAGTGATTATAAAGATCAACAAATAATTATAAAAAGATTACAAGATCAAATTAAATATTTTAGAGAAAGAGGTATGGCTACTAATAGCTCTACTTTATGTGATAGAGCACATGCTTTACAAACAAATTTAAATAGAATATTAGCTAAAAAAATAGAAAGACCAAAAGAGACAAAAAAATTAAATATTGACTTTAATGAAGATAAGAAGAGTAGCAAAGTAGTAGTGGAAACAAGAAATTTAAGTGTTTATAAGCCTAATAATGATAAGATAATTGATGATGTTTCTTTGAAGATTTTAGCAAGAGAAAAAGTAGCACTTTTAGGTAATAATGGAAGTGGAAAATCAACATTTTTAAAAGCAATATTAGGAAAGCAAGATTTAAAAGTAGAAGGAGAAGTAACTGTAGGACCTAGTGTGAAAATAGGATATTTACCTCAAATAATAAACTTTGAAAAAGATAATATGAAAGTATTAGATTATTTTAAAAGTGAAACTTATTTAGATGAACAAAAAGCTAGAAGTATTTTAGCAACTTTCTATTTTTATAAAGAAGAAGTTAATAAATTATTAAAGAACTTATCTGGAGGGGAAAGAGTTAGATTAAGACTTGCTATATTACTTCAAACTAATGTTAATTGCTTGATATTTGATGAGCCTACTAATCATATAGATATACCTACTAAAGAGGTATTAGAAAGTGCTATTTCTGAGTTTAATGGAACTTTTATTTTTGTATCTCATGATAGATATTTTATTAATAAATTTGCAGAGAAAATAATTGAATTTAAAGATAAGAAAATTAAGATATATAATGGTAATTATGATTATTATAAAGAAAGGTGCGATTGATGAAAAATGTGATATTAATAGAGCCTAAATTAAAGGATTTATGGTTTAGAAAGGAATGCATGAGTGATCCATTAACTATGAATTACAATGCAGGTTATGATGTGCATTATGAAGGATATCATTATAATACTGGATGTATTGATTTTGATGAAAGTAAATGGAGTAGTTGGTTAGAAAATAATAAAAAGAAAAAACATTTTTATTATGCATATATTAAAGATGTAGATACTAATGAGTTTGTTGGATATGTTAATTTTAACTATATAGAAAGTATTGACATGTATTCAATGGGAATTGTTATAAGTGCTAAGTATAGAGAAAAAGGATATATGAAACCATCTATAATTAAACTTTTAGAAGAAGCTAAAAAGCAAAAAGTTAATGTTTTATGTGATAGTGTTCCTAAATCTAGAGAAAATGCTCTTAAAGTATTTTTTGATTTAGGATTTAAAAAAGATAAAGAAATAATGACTAAAAAATTTAATAAAGATGAAGTAGTATATGAAATATCATTAAAATTATAAGCTAGATACACTTATACTTACTTCACCATACATTAAACTAGCAAGTATTAAATAGTCATTACCTTTTAAAGATACTTGGGTATTACTATTAAAATTAATAGATTTATAATATGAAGATATTCTTACAAGTAATGCTTTAGATTTTTCTTTAGTAATGTTTTCATCTACATTTAAATCTAAATATAAAGTGTTGCATTTAAAATCATAATCATACGCTATTATTTCATCTTGATTTAAATAATCTATAGCTTTATTATCTGAAGATAATACACATCTATTTCCATAATAAATTTTACCTTTTTGTGACATGGAAAAAATGGAGATAGCTCCAAGTAACATAATAGTTAATATAATAAGAACTGCTCCACTTTTCCATAATATTTTATATATAGTTTTCAAAGTAATCACCAAAATTATTTTATGAAATAATAATGATGTTATACTTTAACTTTTAAATTACAATTCGTTTAATATCTTTACTTAATAATGTAACTACTTCATAAGGGCTACATTTATTTAATCTAGCTATTTCATCTGCTTTTACATGTTCTCCAATTAATTCTAATCTTTCATTTTCTTCTATATATTTACTAGAAAAGTAAATGCAGCAATCCATACAAACTCTACACATTTGCTTTAAATATTCTCCCTTATAAAAAGCATGATATTTTTGCCTAATTAAATAACCAAGCCCATATCCAATTGGAGATAATACAATATATCCATCAGCAGGTGCTTTAAACATATAACTATATCCTATTTTAGTATTCTTTTTAACTAAAGTACATTTATCAACATATGAATATAAACTTAAAACAGGTTTTACATCTTTCATTATTTCATATCTATGATTTAATCCATATAAACCTATACCTATTCTACAGGCATTAGTAACATTTTCTTTTAGTAAAAGAGAAGAAACACTACTTGAAGCATGTATTAGATATTTACTTGTATCTATATTTTTTATAGTTCTTTTAAAACACTCAAATTGTCTACTTAAATCACTTTTTTTATTACTAGCATAGTGAGTATATATTCCTTCAAGAACAATATGAGGAGAACTATTTATAAGATCTATTACTTCGTTAAACTGTTCTTCAAAAATACCCTTTCTATTCATACCAGTATTAATCTTTAAATGCACTCTTAAATCATAATTGCTTTCTATCATTTCTAACAAGTGTTCTTTACTAATAATAGTTATTACCATTTGCTTAGTAACTTTAGAATAATCATTTACTTTATCTAAGATTAAAACATCTTTTTTAGTGTATTTTATTACTTCAAGTGCTTCTTCTAAATTAGCCACGGCATACATTATGTTATCGGTATTATCTAATACTTCAATAACTTGTTTAAAACCATGCCCATAAGCATTATCTTTGACAATTGCTATTATTTTTTTGTTAGTATTCTTTTTATAAAATT
This sequence comes from uncultured Bacilli bacterium, assembly GCA_934101685.1. GTDB lineage: Bacteria > Bacillota_I > Bacilli_A > RFN20 > DUOF01 > CALVUJ01. The sequence goes on along the minus strand of CAKORZ010000050.1, from coordinate 3,370 downwards.
CATAATTAAATAATAAATTTTTAGAGTTAATCTCTATTAATTTTTCTTTCATTTTATCACCACTAAAGTATATTAAAATGGTAATAAAAAAAGTACTATTTTGTAGTACTTTCTGTTTGCTTTTCTTCTTTGTGATTTTCTTTAACTATAAACATAAACACAAATGATATGAACAAGAAGAATGAAGCATATGGGAACATCATCCTTCTACCAATAAAGTCCATGATAGTTCCTATAATGAATGGAGTAACTGTTTGAGCAAGTTGAGATGCTGTATAATAGAATCCAGTAAATTTACCTCCATTACTTCCACTTGCATATTCTACAACCATTGGGTATGAGTTTACGTTAATTGCTGCCCATCCGAAACCTGCTAGAACAAATAATGCAACAAATCCAATAAGGCTCCATTTAGTTAAGAATGATGCAATTAAAAAGGCAGTGAAGATACAACCTATACCAATAAGAATTGTTTTTCTTCTTCCAATCTTAGTAGCAATAATTCCTCCAGGTAAATAAGAAGCAATTGCAGCAGCAGTAAATATAAGTAGTGCTATTGCGCCAGTTGTTTTTTTAGCAGCGTCGTTATTGAAGAATACATCCCAAGAATATGTTCCCCAGAATGTTTCAACAGCATTAACTGCAAAGAACCAGAAGAATACAGCACATAAAATAAATATTAAATTTTTCTTTTGGCTTTTATTTAATGGTTCAGTATTAGTTAATTCTTCTTTTACTTCTTCATCTTCCTCTATTTCTGCTAAAATTTTTGCTTCTTTAACAGTTAAAAGTAAAACTATTAAAGCAGTAATCATTAATACACTAGTAACAATGAATGGAACAATTGGATACTTACTTCCAAATAGAAGTGCTGTACCATATGCAAATATTCCTCCAATCCCTCCCATTAGATTAATAATTCCATTAGCTTTAGAACGATGCTTTTTAGGAGTTAAGTCAGGCATTAATGCAACAGCTGGTGCTCTATATATATTCATAAAGAATAATATTAATCCCATTACTATTAATAATCCTACTAAGCTTCCTTTCATTCCAAATACTGCTACAAAAGGAAATGCAAGAGCAGCTAGAATAGTTCCAACAATAATGTAAGGCATTCTTTTACCTAACTTTGTTTTTGTCTTATCAGACATTGCTCCAAATACTGGTAACATAACTAATGCAAATATATTATCAGCAGCCATGATTAATCCTTTATATTTATCAGAAACGCCCATTTCTTCTAAGAATAAAGGACACATGTAGTTGTACACTTGCCATAAAAGCATTATTGTGAAAAATGCACAACCGATAAAAAATGTTCTTTTATAATTTAGTTTAAGTTCTTCTTTCATTTTATCTCTCCTCTTGATTTAATAGTAACAAAAAAGTTAATAATAACAAAGTAATGTATGTTAAAAAATATTTCATTAGATAAATTGCTAGATTTATTGTTTGCTTAAAACAAAAAAAGTATAATTACATTATAAAAGTGTAGTTTGATATAAAAAATATATATGTGAGGAGAAAGAGAATGGAAAACAAAAAGATTATAGCTTCATTAGATGGTAATGAGGCAGCAGCTTATGGTTCTTATGCTTTTAGTGAGGTAGCAGCAATTTACCCTATTACTCCTAGTTCAACTATGGCAGAACATGTAGATGCATGGGCAAGTAAAGGAAAAGAAAATATTTTTAGAAATGTAGTTAAGGTTGTAGAAATGCAATCAGAAGCAGGAGCAAGTGGAGCAATACATGGTGCTTTACAAGCAGGTGCTTTAGCTTCAACATATACAGCATCACAAGGATTATTATTGATGATTCCTAACTTATATAAAATGGTAGGAGAAATGCTTCCAGGAGTATTACATGTATCAGCAAGAGCAATTGCAGGACGTGCTTTATCAATATTTGGAGATCACCAAGATATATATGCAACTAGACAAACTGGTGTAGCAATGCTTTGCTCACATTCAGTTCAAGAAGCTGCTGATTTAGCTCCAGTAGCACACTTAAGTGCAATTGAAGCAAGTGCTCCTTTTATTCATTTCTTTGATGGATTTAGAACAAGTCATGAAATTCAAAAAGTAGAATTACAAGATTATGATGTATTAAGAAGTTTACTAAATACAGAAGCATTAGAAAACTTTAGAAAGAAAGCTTTAAACCCACATACTAATCCAATAGCACGTGGTGGAGCTGAAAACGATGATATTTATTTCCAAGGTAGAGAAGCACAAAACAAACACTTTGATAATATAGTAGAAGTTACTGCTAAGTATTTAAAGAAAATCTCAGAAATCACAGGAAGAGAATATGCACCATTTACTTATTATGGAGCAAAAGATGCTACTAAAGTAATTGTAGCTATGGGCTCTGTTACTGAAACAATTAAAGAAACTATAGATAAATTAATGAAAAATGGTGAAAAAGTAGGGTTAATTAAAGTTCACTTATATAGACCATTCTCTAGTAAATATTTATTAAAAGTATTACCTAAAACAGTTAAGAAAATAGCTGTATTAGATAGAACTAAAGAAAGTGGAGCTGCTGGAGAGCCATTATATCTAGATGTAGTTGCTTCTTTAAAACAAAATAATGTAGATGTTACTGTAGTTGGTGGTAGATATGGATTATCAAGTAAAGATACCCAACCAAATCAAATTAAAGCAGTATATGATAATTTAGAAAAAGAAAGACCATTAAATAGTTTTACAATTGGTATTAATGATGATGTAACTAATTTAAGCTTAAAAGTTGATGAAAACTTCCATATTGATGGAGACTACACTTCATGTTTATTCTATGGATTAGGTAGTGATGGTACAGTAAGTGCTAATAAGAACTCTATTAAAATAATTGGTGACAATACTGATAAATACATTCAAGCTTATTTTGCATATGATTCTAAAAAATCAGGTGGTACTACTAGATCACATTTAAGATTTGGAGATTCTCCAATTAGATCTACTTATTATGTAAAGAACGCTGATTTTATATCTTGTTCAATGGATTCATATATTATTAAGTATGATATGTTATCTAACTTAAAGGAAGGCGGAACATTCTTACTTAATACAGAATTAAAGAAAGAAGATTTATTAAAGAGTTTACCTAATAGATTTAAAAAACAATTAGCTTTAAAGAATGCAAAATTCTATATTATAGATGCTACTGAAATAGCTAAGAGTATTGGTATGGGTAGAAGAACAAATACTATTTTACAAAGTGCTTTCTTTAAATTAAATCCACAACTATTAGATTATAAAAAAGCTAAAGAACTTATGAAAGAAATGGCTAAGAAATCTTATAGTAAAAAAGGTGACGATGTAGTAAAAGCTAACTATTTAGCTATTGATAAAGGTGATGAA
>CAKORZ010000049.1 GCA_934101685.1 uncultured Bacilli bacterium | reverse complement strand
TTAGGAAACTCAAATGAATATTTAAAAGAAAAACTTATTAAAAATATTAATAGCTATTAGTATGTGAGGTGTAATAATGAAAATAGGTATAGATTTAGATGGTGTAGTTATTGATAGTGAAAAATTATTTAGAATATATGAGGAAATATTTGCTATTGAAGAATTAAAAAATAATAAAATAATAGATAGAAGTGAGCCTAAGTTTCAAGGAAGATATAATTGGAGTAAAGAAGAGCAAAATAGATTTATAAATAAATATTTTATGGAAGTAGCAAAGACTAATACAATCATGCCTGGTTTTTTGCCTGTATATAAAAGATTAAAAGAAGAAGGGCATGAATTTGTCGTTATAACTGCTAGAGGTGGCTTTATAAAAGAGATGAAAGATGAAGCTATTAGAGTTTTAAATGAAAATAATATTAAGTTTGATAAGTATTACTATAAACAAGATAATAAATTAGATGTATGTATAAAAGAAAATGTTGATGTAATGATAGATGATGATTATAAAGTAATAGAAAGATTATCTAATAATGGCATTAAAACATTATATTTTAGAGATACTAATTTAAAAAAATTAGAAGAAAATGATAATGTTAGGGAAGTTAATAACTGGGGTGATATTTATAGATATTTTTATGAAAGGAGAGCTAAATAATGGAGATGAAAGATGTAGATAAAATAATTGATTTTATTAAAGATTATTTTAGAGTTAATAGTTTTGCTAAGGGTGTAGTAATAGGCATGAGTGGTGGTAAAGATAGCTTAGTGACTGCTAAATTATGTTGCGAAGCATTAGGAAAAGATAGAGTTTTAGGTGTTATTATGCCAAATGGTAAAATGATTGATAAAAATGATGCTGTTATTTCTTGTGAATTATTAGGTATAAAGTATGTTAATGTTGATATTAGTAATGCATATAATGACATTATTTCTAATACTGAAAATGTTTTAAAAAGTTTAAATAAAGAAATAAATAGCGTTACTACAATTAATACTGCTCCTAGAATTAGAATGACTACTTTGTATGCAATAGGTGCTTCTTTAGACTATTTAGTTGCTAATACTTCTAATCTTAGTGAAGCAATGGTAGGTTATACTACTAAATGGGGAGATAATGTTGGAGATTTTGCTCCTCTTGCTAATTTTACTAAAAGTGAAGTCTGTGAAATAGGGCTTTTGTTAGGGTTACCTACTAATTTAGTAAATAAAACTCCTAGTGATGGACTAAGTGGCAGTAGTGATGAAGCAAAAATGGGTATAAAGTATGCAAATTTGGATAGTTATATTAGAACTGGAGTAGTTAATGAAGATGTAGAAAGAATAAATAAAATGCATAAATCTTCTAATCATAAAAGGATAGGGGCAATAAAGTATGAAAATGATTTGCCTAATTATTTAAAATGAAACATTTAGTTATATTAAAAAAGCCATATTTTAATATGATTTTAAAGAAAGAAAAAACTATTGAATCAAGATGGTCTATTCATAAGATTGCTCCATACAATAAAGTTAATATAGGAGATACTTTATATTTAAAAGAAACAGGTAAAAATGTGTATTATAAGGCTAAATGTAGTGATGTTAAATTTTTTGAGTTAAATAAAGAAACTGTGGATATGATAAAAGAAAAGTATAATGAGCATATAAAAATAAAAGATTTTAGTGAGTGTTATAATAAAAATTATTGCACATTAGTATGGATTAGTAATATTGAAAAAATTAGTGAAATGAAAGTTAAAAGGAGTAATGGTGCAGGATGGATAATTATGAATTAGCAGTTTGTATAGAAAATAGTAAAATTTGTGATTCTATAGATGTTATTGATGCAATAAGTGAGGCTGGTTTTAAAAATGCTTTTGTTCAATGGTATGATAAAAATGATTGGAAAATGTCTCAAGAAGAGCAGGTTAAATATGCTAGAAGTAAGGGGTTAAATATTATTTTTGCTCATTTAGGCTATGATAATATTAATGATATATGGCTTAGCGAGGAAGAATATAATTTGAAAAATTGTAATAATGTTGAAAGATATAAAAAAGATATTAAAGATGTGCATGATTTAGGAATTGATTTAGTAATTATGCATCTAACTAGTAAGTTTGTAGCACCTCCTTTTAATGAAGCAAGTCTTAATAGAATTAAAGAAATAGTTGATTATGCAGAGTCTTTAAATGTTAAAATAGCTTTTGAAAATACTAAGATAAAAGGCTATTTAGAATATGTTTTAGGCAATATAAAAAACAAGAATGTAGGAGTTTGTTATGATATTGGTCATGACCATGCTCATTTTAAAGATACTTATAATTTTTCATTCTTTAAAGACAGGTTTTTTGCTGTGCATTTGCATGATAATCATGGCGAAGATGATGAACATTTATTACCATTTGATGGCACTGTTGATTATGAAAAACAACTAAAAAACTTAAAAGAAAATGGCTATAATGGGTACACAACTCTTGAATTAAAGTATCAAAAAAAATATTCGGATATGAGTTTAAAAGAATTTTATAAAGAAGCTTTTAAAAGAGGAAAATTGTTGCAAAAAATGTTTAATAAATAAAGTGTATAATAGTTTGCTTATTATTTACATATTTGCTAAAATTCATGTCGTAAGTTGTTAATTGTTTGTTTGGTGGGGGAGTTATGGAAGATATATTAAGTTGTAATGATGAAAATATTCTCTTAGAGAAATTTCAAAAGATGTTTGATAGTGGTAATTATACTGATTGTGTTACTTTTATTGAAAAAAAGTTATCGGCTTTTTCTAGTAAATTTTATGATATTATGATTATTTATTTACATTCACTTATTAATACTGATCAAAAAGATAAGGCCTTAAAACTAGTTAAAGAAGAACTATCAATGCCATATATTCCAATGAATTTTGAAAATAAATTTATGGATATATATAAAGAGGTAGCCTATATTGAAAAAGAAGGCAAAGAGTTTAATTTATCTAGAGATAAAATTGAAGAGATATTATGTGTTGAAGATGATAAAAATCTAATTATTTTAGCGATTGTAGAGCTATGTAAATTAAATATAAGAGACTTTTTTGATTGTATTAGTGAATTCTTTAAAAGAGATGTTAAAAATATTTATAAAGTTATGCTTATTGATGCTTTGAGGGGACAAGGTGTTAATAAAGAATTTGTTTTAAAGAATAAGAATAAAGAATATAAAATTATTCCTTCATTAAGCGAAAATGTTTTGGAGTCTAAAGATTACATATATATTAGAAAAATAATAGAGGATAAGATAGGTAATAAGGATTTAAATTTGTGTAGTATGGCACTTGAAAATCTAATGTTATACTTAAGCGATATATATCCTGTTTGTCTAGATGAAGAGGAGTATGATTATGTTGCATGCTCACTTCAATACTATGTTAGTAAAATGTATGATGAAAGTTTAGAAATGAACTATTTTAGTGACTTATATGGCATTAATGAAGATAAATGTAATAAATATTTGAAAGAAATAGAAAGTGCTTGTTCAATATAATTGAACTAGTAAAAAAAATTTGATATAATTTGTAAGTGCGAAGGAGAGTAAAAATATGGAAAAAAATATTGAAAAAAATGAAAATTGTAAAACAGTTATTAACTTTAAAGTTAATGGTAATGAATGGAAGGAACAAATAGAAAAAGCTTATAAGAAACTTGAAAAGAAAGTTACTATACCTGGATTTAGAAAAGGTAAAGCTCCAGATAATTTAGTTAGAAGTAAAATATCTACTGATGAAGTTATGAATGAAGCTTTAAATAGTGTTTTAATGGAAAATTATGAAAAGACATTAAAAGAAGAAAATTTAAATCCTATTATGAGACCAGAAATAAGTGTTAGTAAGATTAGTATGGATGAAGTTGAATTCACTCTTACTATAGTTGGTGCTCCAGAAGTAACATTAGGAGATTATAAAGATATTAAAGTTGAAAAGTCTGTAATTGTTGTTACTGATAAAGATGTTGAGCAAGAATTAAAAGCATTACAAGAAAAGAATGCTGAAGTATCTGTTAAAGAAGATGCAGCAGTAGAAAATGGTAATATTGCTACAATTGATTTTGAAGGATTTGTTGATGGAGTTGCTTTTGAAGGTGGAAAAGCAGAAAAGTATGATTTAGAAGTAGGATCACATAGTTTTATTCCTGGATTTGAAGAACAAATCGTTGGTATGAAATCAGGAGAAGAAAAAGACATTAATGTTAAGTTCCCTGAAAACTATGCACCTCAACTTGCTGGTAAAGATGCAACATTCAAAATTAAATTACATGAAGTAAAAGAAAAAACTTTACCTAGTATTGATGATGATTTAGCACTAGATGCTAATTTAGAAGGTGTTTCTAACTTAGAAGAATTAAAAGAATTCTATCGTAATCAAATTAGAACACAAAAGGAAAACGAGGCAAATGATGCAGCAATGGGTAAATTACTTGATATCATTGTTAAAAATGCTACATTTACAGTTGCTGATGAAATAGTAGATGATGAAGCAAGTCATCATTTAGATGATATTAAACATCAATTAAGTGCTAGAAATATGACATTAGATTCATATCTTTCAATGATTAATATGACTAATGATCAATTAATGAGTAAAATTAAAGAAGATGCATTAAAAAATTTAAAACAAGCTTTTGTTATGTTAAAAGTTGCTGAAGTGGAAAAAATAAATGTTAGTAATGAAGATGTTGAAAAAGCATATGAAGATATTTCTAAAATGTATGGTATGTCTGTAGAAGATATAAAGAAAGCATTAGGAAATAGAGAAGATGGCTTAAGAAGAGATTTATTGAATCAAAAAGTTGTAGAATTTTTGAAAGAAGCAAACAGTTTATAATATAAAAAAAGGAGAGATTGTAGATGGAATTAGATAAAAACAAAGTTTCATTACCACTAATCGTAACAAGAGGTTTTATAATGTTCCCTCATAATAGTGCCTCTTTAGACATTATTAAAGAGGAAAGCGAAAAGGCAGTTACTAAGGCAGTAGATAATCATGACGGCTATCTAATTTTATCTTCACAAATTAATACAAAAATTAGTGATATTGATGTAAATAACATTTATAAAGTTGGTTGTTTATGCCAAATCACTAATACTAAGAATAATCCAGATGGCTCTATAAAGGTTACTTTGAGAGCAATTAGTAGAGTTAAAATGGAAGAAATTACTCTTGATGAGTGCTTACTTGCTAAAGGTGATATAGTTGATGAAATTAGTGGAGATTATGAAACTGAAGCAGCACTTGTTAGAATAATTGCAAAAACACTTAATACTAATAACCTATCATTTGGAGCTATGCCTGCTCCTGTAGCTAGCAACTTGTCACGTGGTGTTAGTGCATCAGTACTTGCAAATACATTAGCCTTCTATTTAGATGTAGATAGAACTAAAAAGCAAGCAATACTAGAAGCAGATAGTATTAATGAAAAATTAAATATGATTATTGAAAGACTTAATCAAGAAAAACTTATTAATGATATTGAACAAGAAATCAATAATAAATTAAAAGAAAAACTTGAAGAAGGTCAAAGAGACTATATTTTAAGAGAAAAATTAAAAGTTATAAAAGAAGAACTTGGAGATATTGCTAATAAAGATCAAGATATAGATGAAATTAGAGAAAAAGTTAATAATAATCCATATCCTGAAAATGTAAAAAATAAAGTTTTAGACGAGATTAAAAAATATGAATTAACTCCATCTAGTTCACCTGAAGCAGGAATTATTAGAACTTATATTGATTTATTAATGGATCTTCCTTGGTATCAAATGAGCGAAGAGAACATTGATATAAATCTAGTAGAAAAAGTTTTAGATGAAGATCATTATGGCTTAAAGAAACCTAAAGAAAGAATTCTAGAGTATTTAGCAGTACGTAAATATACAAATTCTGTTAAATCGCCTATTTTATGCTTTATTGGTCCACCTGGTGTTGGTAAAACTTCTCTTGCTTTATCAATCGCTAGAGCTATAAATCGTAAGTTCGTTAAAATATCACTTGGTGGTGTACATGATGAGTCTGAAATAAGAGGACATCGTCGTACTTATATTGGAGCAATGCCAGGCAAAATTATAAATGGTATGAAAAAAGCAGGTGTTATAAACCCAGTATTTGTCTTAGATGAAATAGATAAATTAAGTAATGATTATCGTGGGGATCCTTCTAGTGCATTACTTGAAGTATTAGATCCTGAACAAAACTATATGTTTAATGATCACTACTTAGAAGAACCATATGATTTATCTAAAGTATTATTTATTGCTACTGCTAACTATATTGGTAATATACCTGCAGCACTTAGAGATAGACTTGAAATAATAAACTTATCATCATATACAGAAATTGAAAAGTTAAATATAGCAAAGAGTCACTTGATACCTAAACAATTAAAAGCACATGAACTTGATAAAGAGAAAATTGCTTTTAGTGATGATGCTATTTTACATGTTATAAGATACTATACTAAGGAAAGTGGAGTTAGACAACTTGAAAGATATATAGCTACTATATGTCGTAAAATTATTACTAACTTTGTAAAAAATAAAGAATCCATAAAAGTATTAGTAGATATTAATAAAGTAAAAGAATATTTAGGAAAAGAATTATTTGATTATACTAAGAAAGATAAAGTTGACCAAGTAGGTTTAGTTAATGGCTTAGCATATACTGATTTTGGTGGAGATTTGATTCCTGTTGAAGTTAACTATTTTGCTGGTAAAGGAAGACTTGTAATGACTGGTAATTTAGGAGATGTTATGAAGGAATCTGCTAATATTGGTTTAGATTATATTAAGGCTAACTCTAAAAAGTTTGGTATAGATGAGAACTTGTTTGATAAAATAGATATTCATATTCACGTTCCTGAAGGGGCTGTACCAAAAGATGGACCTAGTGCAGGTGTTACAATGGCTACAGCTATCATTAGTGCTTTAACTCATGAACCTGTTAGAAATGATGTAGCAATGACTGGTGAAATTACTTTAAGAGGGCATGTATTACCAATAGGTGGTTTAAAAGAAAAATCTATATCTGCACATAGAGCAGGAATTAAAACAATTGTAATTCCTCACGAAAATGAAAAGGATTTAGATGAAATACCTGATATAGTAAAAGATAATGTTAAAATCGTCTTTGCTGATAAATTAGATGATGTATTACAAGTAGCGCTTGTAAAAAATGGTAGTAAAAATGTTTCTGTCCAAAATTAAATTTATTATAAGTGCACCTAATAAAGATTCTTGGCCTAAAGATGACTTAAATGAAATTTGTTTTTTAGGTAAGAGTAATGTTGGTAAATCTAGTTTGCTTAATGCTATGAGTAATAATAGTAAGTTAGCTAGAGTATCTTCTACTCCTGGATGTACTAAGCTATTAAACTTCTTTGAGGTAGATGGAACTTATAGAATAGTAGATGCACCTGGTTATGGGTATGCTAAAACTTCTATTTTAAATGATAAAAGTTTTGCCAATATGATGGAAGAGTATATTTTTGATAGAGATAATATAAAGTTATTTGTCTTATTAGTGGATTCAAGAAGAGAGTTATCTAGTGATGATATATCTTGTCTCAAACTATTAATGAGAACTAATAAAGATATAGTAGTCGTAGGTACTAAAGCAGATAAACTTAATCAAAGTGCTAAAAGTAAGTTTAAAAAGAATGTTATAGATGTTATAAATACTAAAGTATATTTAACTAGTATTACTAATAAAAATTCACTAAATGAATTAGTAGAATTAATAGATAAAACGGGAAGGCAAAATTAAGCCTTCTTTTTTTGTATATTTAAGGTAAATTTCTCATACATTTATATAGGGGGAATTTATATGCAAGAAATAACTTTAACTAAAATAATAGAAATGGAAAGTAAAATTTCCAGTTTGTTACTTATTAGTATAGATGATTGTATTGATACAATTAATGATAGTGATGGAGTTAGATTAGAGGGTAAAATTAATGTAAGTGGTAAAGCAAAAACTGAAGTAGGAGAAAAAGAATTTTTTGATTATATAGACTTAGATATCTTTTTAGCGTATGAAGAAATAGTAGATAGAAATGCTTTAAATGTAGTAGTGGATGACTTTAACTATAAGATAGATGAAAATAAACTTAATGTTAATGTTATCTTGAAATTAGAGGGAATAAAAGAGATAGAAACGACGTTTCTTGCCCAAGAAGATAGTGAACTTATTTCTAAAAAAGAAATAGAAGAAGAAAATGAATATAAGGGTGAAATGAATTTAGATAGAGAAGAAAATGAAGTTTATTTAGATAATGAAGTAATAGTAAATGAAGAAAAAGATGAACTTGAAGAAATTAATGAGAAAGAAATGGAAATTATGAATAATGAAGAAGAAAGAATTATTAAAGAAGAAATAAAAGAAGAGCCTAAAATAGATATTAAAAAAAGTTTATTAAAAAGTGTTTTTGCAAATAGAAAAGCGAAAGAAGAAGTATCATGGAAATTACATTGTGTTAAAAATGAAACTACTTATGAAGAAATTGCAACAAAGTATAATGTTAATCTAAACAAATTAATTTCTATTAATAAAAATGAAAAATTAGAAGAGGGTAAACTAATCTTTTTACCTATGGAATAGTTATGAAAGAGACAATATATAACTTATATAATATTAAAGTAATTTCTTTTATAAAAATAAGTAATAAAGTATATAAAGTAAAAACAGAGGATAAAGATTATGCTTTAAAATATATAGATCAAATTGGATTAGACTCTATAATAGAAAAACTTAAAATAATTAAAATGGATAATTTCGTATTCCCAATAAAAAATATTTATAATCAATATGTTTCTAATTATGAAAATATATATTTTATGCTTTTACCATGGACTAGTGAAGATACAGTAATGATGCCTGATTTAAAATTAAAATTCTTTTTAAACACTCTAGGAGAGTTACATAATAAGAGCTTTTACACTATAAAAACAAATGAAAGCTTTTTTAACGAAACATATGATTTTATAGCAAATAAGATTGATAAAGTAACAGAGTATATAGAAAATTATATGAGTGAAGTAGAAAGATTAGATTATAAATCTCCATCTCAATGGTTATTTTTACTAAATTATCCTCTATTTGTAGATGCGATTAGTAAGGCTAATAAAGCACTTGATAATTTTAAAGATAAAAGTGAAAATAAAACAAGTGTTAGATTAGCGCTTACATACAAAGATTTTGACTATAAGCATATTATATTAAGAGAAGAAAAAATATTAGGAATAGAAAATATAGAAATAGCACCACCTATATATGATGTTTTCTATACCTTTACTACATTAAATGAAATAAGTGTAGATACTAAAATATATTATGAAAAATATTTTAAAAAATTTATTTTAGATGATTATGAAAAAGAATGGCTTTTATCACTATTATATATACCTCAAATAGAAAATTTATCTTCAAATGAAGTTACAAATATTAAAGAAGTAACTAATTCTTTAAATTATATAAAAAATAGTGAGGAAATAGCCAAGATAATTAAAACTAAGCAAGAAGAAAAAGATGATGATTAAAGTTATGAAAATATCATAACTTTTTTTATTTATGTTAAAATTAAAATATGGACAGATACTCAAGAGGTTAAGAGGATTGATTGGAAATCAATTAGATCATGAAAGTGATGCAGGGGTTCGATCCCCCTTCTGTCCGCCAATTATATTAAAATTAAGTTGTAAATGAAAGATATTTTATTATCTGAAATATAACTATAAAATAGTTTATTGTGTAAGAAATAAAAACTTTTATTCTTTTATGAAAACTTTTAATAATTCAGGGAAAAACTCTTCAAAATCTTTATACTTTTGTTTATTAGTAAAGTAATAATCTAATTTATTAAATATTTCATTTATATATATAAAACCAATTTTTTCATATTCTTTTTTCCATTTTGAGACATAATTAGTAGGATTATCCTTAAATGAATACTTTAGAAATACTAGCTCAATTCCCCTTACTATATGTTCATCAATAATGGTTTCTGGTAAATTATATGCTTGTTTAATCATTTTATCTTTTATATCATTAAAATAATCCATAGTAATATTAGAATATTTTCTAGTTAAAGGATTAACAATACTATGGCTAAATTCATGAACATACAAAGTAAGGGTATTATCAATACTATCTATAAAATTTATTTTATTAGTTTCACTTTTTCTAAGACATTGATTACAAATAAAATCATTATTTACATTGATGCCATAATTACCATGAGTAGCAAAAAACATTAAATTGATAATGAAATTAATATTTTTAAAATCCATTTTATAGAAGTCCTTTAAAAATTCAACTATTTTGTAATCTTTAACTAAATTACTTATTTGGCTTATTCCTTCATTATAATAATTTAAATGCTTATTATAGAAATTATCAAATTTTATAAGATTAGAAAAGTCTTTCAAGCTATCAATGAAATTAGTAACTAACGCTGAATTTTCTAGTCTTTCTTTAAAAGGATAGCTAGGTAAATTATCATATGATAAATCATCATTCACTTGTTCAATTAAATATATAGGAGCATCATAATTAAAACATAAAGTGTCGATTATTTTATTTAGTAATTTTATTGTTTTAGTATTCTTGAATTTAGAAAATGTATTTAATATTTCATCTCTATATTCTTTATTGTTCATTTCTTCAACTAGAAAAGGATATTTTTCTTTATAATCACTAATTAAAAGCATAATTCCCATTAGTTCAGTTTTCTTACTTACAATTATATCCATGAAAATCACCTCTATAAAAAAGTATAGTGCAAGGCTTTGCCTTGCACCATGCCGGAAAGAGGGGAAATTGTGC
>CAKORZ010000048.1 GCA_934101685.1 uncultured Bacilli bacterium | reverse complement strand
GGTAAAATATGTGAAAATGTTGGACTTAATGCATCTGCAGTTTCTCATCAATTAAGAGTACTAAGACAAGCACATTTAGTTAAAAGTAGAAAGAAAGGTAAAGAAGTATATTATTCAATAGATGATGATCATGTAGAAACAATCTTCAAGTGTGCATTAGATCATATCAATGAGTAATAATTAATAAATGGTAGAGATACCATTTTAAAATATTAGTTAATTGAATAGTTGCTCATATAATCAAATTAAGGAGGAATATATTATGAAAAAGTTTTTTAAATTAGAAGATTTAGATTGTGCATTATGTGCAGAAAAGATGCAAGATGGAGTAAAAAAAGTAAAAGGAGTAAAAGATGTTAGTGTAAGCTTTATGGCTCAAAAGATGACTATTGAGTTTGAAGATGAAGCAAATGAAAAAGAAGTTATGAATGAAGTAGTTAAAGTATGTAAAAAAATAGAGCCTGATTGCACTATTATTAGATAAGGAGCATATATATGTCAAAAAAGCAAAGAAAGAATTTAATTAGAATAATTGTATCTTTAGTCTTGTTTGCAATTTTATTTGTATTAGATTTAGTAATTGGATTAGATACAGTTATTAGTAATAAAAAAATAAGTTTTATTTTGCCACTTGGTTTATATTTTATTGTTTATTTATTAATAGGTTATGATGTATTACTAAAAGCAATAAAAAATATTTTTAGAGGTCATGTATTAGATGAAAACTTTTTGATGTGTATTGCTACAGTTGGAGCTTTTGCTATACAAGACTTTCCTGAAGCAGTAGCAGTTCTTTTATTCTATCAAGTAGGAGAATGGTTCCAAAGTTATGCAGTAGGCAAATCAAGAAAATCTATTTCTTCTTTAATGGAAATTAGACCTGATTATGCTAACTTAAAGAAAGATGATGGTAGTTATGAAGAAGTAGATCCAAGTGAAGTAAAAGTTGGAGACATTATTCTAATTAAACCAGGAGAAAAAGTAGCGTTAGATGGAGTTGTAATACAAGGTACATCTACTTTAGATACCAAAGCTTTAACTGGAGAATCTTTACCACAAGAAGTAAGTGTATCATCTAATGTAATAAGTGGTACAGTTAATTTAACAGGTACTCTTGAAGTAAAGGTAGAAAAAGCCTTTTATGATTCTACAGTATCTAAAATATTAGATTTAGTAGAAAATGCTTCAAGTAAGAAATCTAAATCAGAAAACTTTATATCTAAGTTTGCTAGATACTATACACCTATAGTTGTAATTGGAGCATTACTATTAGTATTAATAGGTGGTTTAGTAACTTCAAATTGGATTAGTTGGTTAGAAAGATCACTTAACTTCTTAGTAGTATCTTGTCCATGTGCTTTAGTTATCTCTATTCCTTTATCTTTCTTTGCAGGAATTGGAGGAGCATCTCGTTATGGTATATTAGTAAAAGGCTCTAGCTATTTAGAAAAGTTTAATGAAGCAAATATTTTTGTATTTGATAAAACAGGGACATTAACTAAAGGTAACTTCGCAGTTAGTGAAGTATATCCTAGTGATAAAAAAGAAGAATTGTTGAGACTAGCATCAATTGCAGAAGCTAATTCTAATCACCCAATAGCAATGTCTATAAAAGCAGCATATGGTAAAAAGATAGACACTAACTATGAAGTAGAAGATGTTGCTGGTAAAGGAATTATAGCAAGAGGTGAAAATATAATTTATTGTGGTAATGAAAAACTAATGAAAGATAATGGTATAGAATTTATAAAATCTAATGGAGTAGGAACTATTGTATATGTAGCACTTAATAAGAAATTTATAGGTTCCATTGTTATAGCAGATGAAATAAAAGATGAAGCTAAAGAAATGATTAGTTATTTAAATAGTATAGGTGCTAAAACAATAATGCTTACAGGTGATAATGAAACAATAGCAAAACATGTAGCAGATGTATTAGGACTAAGTGAATATAAATCATCTTTGCTTCCTCAAAATAAAGTAGAAGAAGTAGATAAATTATTAAAAGAAAAGAAACAAAATGATGTTTTGTGCTTTGTAGGAGATGGAATAAATGATGCTCCAGTTTTAATGAAATCTGATATAGGTATTGCTATGGGAGCAGTAGGATCAGATGCAGCAATAGAAGCTTCTGATATAGTATTAATGAATGATAACTTAGATTCTATAAGTACAGCTAAAAAAATAGCAAGAAAGACTCTTAGAATAGTAAAAGAAAATATTTACTTTGCTTTAGGAGTAAAAGTATTAGTCTTATTATTATCTGCTATTGGTATAGCTAATATGTGGTTAGCAATTTTAGCAGATGTAGGTGTATCTGTGATTGCTATATTGAATGCTATGAGAACTAATTCAAAATATTAAATAAGAAACTTGGAAATAATCTCCTAATATTTTCCATTTTATGTTACTATAAAACTAGTGAATAATTCTATTTGTTTTAGCGTGTAATAAAAAATGATAATAGGAGGTACAATAATGAGTAAACTTGTTTTAGGCCTAGATTTAGGTATAACATCAGTTGGTTATGGATTAGTTGATAGTGAAAGTGGAAATATTGTAAAAGCAGGAGTAAGGTTGTTTGATGAAGGAACTGCTAGTGAAAATGAAAAAAGAAGAGGATTTAGAGGATCAAGGAGATTAAAAAGAAGAAAATCTTTTAGAATACAAAGATTACAGCATTTACTAAAAGAAGAAAAAATCTTAACTAATTCATATCATAGTGGTATGTACAATCCATATGAATGTAGAGTAAAAGGTTTGTATAATAAATTAACTAATGAAGAATTATGCTCTGCACTCTTGCATATAGCAAAAGTTAGAGGAAGTAGTTTAGAAACTGTAGAGGATGAAAGCAATGCTGATGCTACTTCATCAAAAGGTATACTTAGTGAAAATGCTACAGAATTAAAAGATGGAAAATATATTTGCGAAATCCAATTAGAAAGATTTAATAAAGATGGAAAAATAAGAAATAATAAAAATATTTTTAAAACAAAAGATTATGAGAAAGAACTTAGAAAAATACTTAGTAATCAAAATTTAAGTGAGGATATAAATAACAAAATAATTGATATAATTACTAAAAGAAGACATTTTTCAGAGGGACCAGGAAGTTATAATTCACCTACTAAATATGGAAGATATATTAAAGATAGTAATGGAATTGTTAATAAAGATCCAATTAATCTAATAGAAAAGATGAGAGGTACTTGTAGTATTTATAAGGATGAGCCTAGAGCACCTAGATGTGCATATACTACTGATTTATATAATTTATATAATGATTTAAATAATTTAACTTTAGATGATAGAAAAATAACAAAAGAAGAAAAAGATGAAATAATAAATAATTATGTAAACAAAGGGAAAAAGGTTTCTTTAAATGTTATAAGTAAAGTTACAAATGTAAAAGAAGAATATATAAAAGGATATCGTATTGATGGAGATAAGCCTTTATTTACAGAATTTAAAGGATATAATGCGATAAGAAAAGTTGTGGAAAATAAAGAAAATCCATTAAATAGTGCAATAATAGAAAATAAAGATTGTGTTGATACAATATGTGAAATTTTAACTTCAACTAAAGTATTAGAAGAAAGAATAGAAAAGTTACTAGAAAAAATTGATAATAATATAATGGATGAAAAAGCAGCTATTAAGATAGCATCTATTAGTTCTATTAAGGAATATGCATCATTATCTTTTAAAGCTATGAAACAATTTATAGATGAAATGAAGGATTCTACAGAAAATCAGATGCAGATAGCTACTAGATTAAATATAAAAAATGAGTTTGATAAATACTTGCAAGATAGGAAAAATATTCCTTTTAATAAAGAAGATATTTTAAGCCCTGTTGTAAAACGAGTTCAAAATGAGGCAACTAAAGTATTAAATGCTATTAGAAACGAATATGGCGAATTAGAATCAGTTGTTATAGAAATGGCTAGAGAAAAAAATGGTGATGAAGAGCGAAAAAATATCAAAAACATGCAAGATAAAAATAAAAAAGAAAATGAAGAAGTAAAAGAACTTACTGGAGTAGAAAATCCTACATCAAAATTAAAACTAAAAATTAGATTATACAATGAGCAACATGGAAAGTGTGCATATAGTGGCAAAACAATTGATTTGAAATCATTAATAGATGATACAGAAGATTATCTATATGAAATAGATCATATAATTCCAATATCTATCTCATTTGATGATTCATTCAATAATAAAGTTTTAGTAACACGTGATGCAAATCAAGATAAAGGACAAAGAACACCATTTGAATATTTTGCTAGTGGCAAAGCAAATAGAACTTATTCTGAATTTGAAACTTGGGTATTAGGAAACTATAAAGGAAATAAAAAGAAAATAGATAATTTATTATTTAAAGAAGATATAACAAAATATGATGTTCAACAAAAATTTGTTGAAAGAAATCTTAATGATACAAGATATGCTTGTAGATCATTATTAGGCACATTAAAAGCATATTATAAAATTAACAATATAAATACTAAAGTTTTTGCAATAAGAGGTAGTATAACTGATCAATTTAGAAAAAAAGCAAAGATAGTAAAAAATAGAGACTTTTTTGAACACCATGCAAAAGATGCCCTAATAATGGCAACAATCAGAAATTCAAGAAGTTTAATAAATGTTTTAGATAAAAATCACCATGAATTTGATGAGAATGGAGTATTAATAGAAGCTGAAAATTATATTAATAACAATATTTTTGATGAAGAAACAATGAAAAAAATAAATAAAATTAAAGATTATAATAACATTTTATTCTCATATAAAATAGATACAAAAACAAATAGATCAATTTCAGATCAAACTATATATAGCACAAGAAAAGTTAATGATGAAGAATATGTGATTAAAAAATATAAAAACATATATGATAAAAATGGTGATGGTAAATCATTAGCAAAACTTATTAGAGAAGGAAAAGGAAATAAATTACTAACTTACAAAAATGACTATGAAACATATTTAATATTAGAAAAGATATGTAAAGAATATACTAGTGAAAATCCATTTAATGAATATTTCTTAGAGCATGGTAAAATAAGAAAATATAGTAAGAAAAATAATGGCCCTGAAATAGATAACTTCAAATATATGGATACTAAATTAGGTAATCATGTTAGTATTTCTCACAAATATAATGTTGGAGATAATAAAAATGTGGTGCTATTGCAAATAAGTCCTTATAGAATGGACTTATATAAAGATGGAGATAACTATAAATTTGTTACAATAAGATATTCTAATATTAAACAAAAAGGCAATAAACAATATATTGATAGAGATTGGTATAACACACAAAAGAAAAACAAGAAAATATCCCATAATGCAGAATTTTTATATTCATTCTATAGAGGAAATATTATTAGATATTATAAAGATGAAACATGGTATGAATATAAGTTTATAACAGTTGGAAATGATGCTTCTAATACAATTGAAGTAAAATTTATTGACCAAAAAACAAATAATCGTTTGCTCCCTACAATTTCTAAAAGTATTAAAGAAATTGAAAAATATAATGTTACAGTTCTTGGTGAAAAACATAAAGTTAGTAAAGAAATATTGAAATTAAATTTATAATTTGTTATACTAATAATGCAAGGAGACGTCTTTGCTAATATAGCATAGGTTGTGAGGGCCTATCAAAACAAGGGGTTCGTAAGAACTCCCGAAAACGAGAACTGTAATGGTTCTCTTTTTTTGTATATGGGCTGGAGAACTTTATTTATTGAAGAATCAAATCATATAAGTTTATATTTAGATAATTTAAAGATAAAAAATGATAATGAACAAGAACTATTAATACCTTTAAATGATATAAACATTATGATAATAGACAATTATAAAACAACTGTTTCAACAAATTTGTTGATTAAAGCAAGCGAATATAATATTGATTTAATTGTATGTGATAATAATCATTTGCCAATATGCCAAATATTACCTTTTAATGGCAATTGCATAACAAGTGTAATGATTAGAAAACAAATAGAATGGGATAATGTTAAAAAAAGTATTTTATGGAAAGAAATAGTAAAGAAAAAAATATATAATCAATTTAAAATATTAGAAAAATATAATAGTGATAATAAAGACATATTAATGATGATAAATTTTTATAATGAAGTTGATTATAATGACTGTGGAAATAGAGAAGGGTTAGCAGCAAAAGTATATTTTAGAAGTTTATTTGGAAAAGATTTTATTAGATTTGAAGATAATTGTATTAATGCAGGGTTAAATTATGGTTATAGTATTTTAAGATCATTAATAAGTAAAAGTATAGTATCTAGAGGTTTAAACACTACATTAGGAATATTTCATAAAGGTCCAAATAATGCGTTCAATTTAAGTGATGACATAATAGAAGTATTTAGACCAATAGTGGATGATTGGGTAAGAAGCAATTTAAATAATGAAACTCTTTTTTCTAGAGAACATAGAATAAATTTAATTAAATTACTATCAAATAAAATATACATAGATGGGAAAAAGCAAACTATTAGTAATGCGATTTTAATTTATATAGATAGCATAATTAATTATTTTAATGAAGATAAACAAAAAGTGTTATTTCCTGAAGCAATAATATATGATATATAATTTTATGAGAATGATTTTATTTTTTGATTTGCCAATGCAAACAAAACAAGAAGTTAGGATATATACTAGATTTAGAAAATATTTAATTAAATCTGGATTTAATATGTTACAATTTTCTGTTTACAGCAAGATATTTAATAATGTTGATAGTGCCAATAAGTATATGAAAGTAATAAAGAAAAACGTTCCAACACAAGGACAAATAAGAATAATGATAGTTACAGAGAAACAATATGCAGATATAGAAATAATAATAGGAGGGAAAAGTAAGCAAGAAGAGAAAATAACAATAGATCCTTTCTTGCTATTGTAAAATGAATAAAATAGATATAATATATAACAATTTTAATTATTCATTCCTTATAAATAAATATAAAATATTTTATGGAAATAATTTTAGAGATAAGTTTAATATTCTCAAATGTTTTAAACAGTATTTTTATAAAAGTCAATATAGTGATTATAGCAATGAATACTTAAATAGAACTAATATAAAAATTGATGAAAAACCAGTAGATATAAGAAATACATTTTTTTATGAATTATCATATAATTATGACTTAACAAATGATTGTAAACTATCAACAAAGTCCTTAATGTTAAAATATTTAGAATTATATTTAGAAAATATTGAATTTAATGATGAATTTACAACTATAAAGACCTTATTAGAAGACTTTGTATCATTGGATTTAAAAGATTTAATAGATATACAAATAAATGATAATGTTAATATGGAATTAAAATTAACTGATATAAATAGTAAAACTTTAATAAAATTAATAGAACCAATAATATTAAAAGATTCATTAGAAATAAATAATTATGATTTAACATATGAAGATATATATTTAATCCAATTAAAAATATTAGAAAAAATAGCGTTAAAATTAAATAAATATTTGGTAGTTGTAGCAAGCATTCCTATGATTACTGATGGTATAGCGAAATGCATAGAAAGTTTAAATAATATATATTTAATAATTTTTACTAATAATTATTATAATTATATAAATATTGAAAATTATTTGTTAGTTGATTTTGATATGTTAGATCTATTAGACGATGAAAAAATTAACGATTATATAATGAATCTTCCATGGCATACCAATATAGATCAATTTAAAATTAAAATAAAAGAATCGCTTAATAAATATAATTTAAAACAGTTGTTAATAAACAAAATAATATAAAGTTAATTGATAAATATCACAAATATGGTAACATATATTTGAGGTTTTGGTATCCTCACAATTTATGCTATATTAAAACTAGTGTTTCAAAAACACCTTCCATATATCCGTTTTGGTATCCTCACAATTTATGCTATATTAAAACGCAAAGAAGATTTGGCAATTCACTGTGATAGTTTTGGTATCCTCACAATTTATGCTATATTAAAACAGATGCAAAAAACTATATTAACGGCAAGTGGTTTTGGTATCCTCACAATTTATGCTATATTAAAACAATAATAAAATAAATAAAATAAGTGTGTAAGTTTTGGTATCCTCACAATTTATGCTATATTAAAACCAACTTCACTTAATTTAGATGAATCATCTTGTTTTGGTATCCTCACAATTTATGCTATATTAAAACTTCCATCTTGTGCTGTATATTTAGTGACATGTTTTGGTATCCTCACAATTTATGCTATATTAAAACTTAAAAAGTTATAAGTTGTTGTTTCTTCTAGTTTTGGTATCCTCACAATTTATGCTATATTAAAACTAAAGCCTGAAATCTCTTTAAAAGCATCATGTTTTGGTATCCTCACAATTTATGCTATATTAAAACTTTCTTTAGAAGTTAATGATAATTTATTTTGTTTTGGTATCCTCACAATTTATGCTATATTAAAACAGGATTATTAGCAGCGTTTTGAAGGGTTTCGTTTTGGTATCCTCACAATTTATGCTATATTAAAACAAATTAATAGTTTGTAATTTTAATTTTATTGTTTTGGTATCCTCACAATTTATGCTATATTAAAACGTCTATTGATATTTCACTTAATACGTGCCCGTTTTGGTATCCTCACAATTTATGCTATATTAAAACTTTATTGCAATATAATGAAATATAAAAAGCGTTTTGGTATCCTCACAATTTATGCTATATTAAAACTTAAATAAACAAAAATAAATGCAATTATACAGTTTTGGTATCCTCACAATTTATGCTATATTAAAACCGATTAATATTATAATTGATAGTTGTTATAGTTTTGGTATCCTCACAATTTATGCTATATTAAAACTTCTGGATGAGATAACTTTATATTATGATAGTTTTGGTATCCTCACAATTTATGCTATATTAAAACTGATAAAATGAAAGGAGATATTAGATAACTGTTTTGGTATCCTCACAATTTATGCTATATTAAAACTACAAACATATATTAATATGTCTATTGATTGTTTTGGTATCCTCACAATTTATGCTATATTAAAACAATACACATTAGAAAATTATGAAGGGTGGGGTTTTGGTATCCTCACAATTTATGCTATATTAAAACTAATTACTTGATTCAAGAAATATCTACTAGGTTTTGGTATCCTCACAATTTATGCTATATTAAAACTTCCATCTTGTCCTGTATATTTAGTGACATGTTTTGGTATCCTCACAATTTATGCTATATTAAAACTGATAAAATGAAGGGAGATATAAGATAACTGTTTTGGTATCCTCACAATTTATGCTATATTAAAACCTTGTTTCTGTTAAGTCCTTTGTTGGTTGTGTTTTGGTATCCTCACAATTTATGCTATATTAAAACTAGAAAGAGTAGAAGAACATTCAATAATAGGTTTTGGTATCCTCACAATTTATGCTATATTAAAACTCATAGTCTGCACTATCACGTAAAGCGGCTGTTTTGGTATCCTCACAATTTATGCTATATTAAAACGTGTTGCTAGTGTTGACATTACAGCTGATAGTTTTGGTATCCTCACAATTTATGCTATATTAAAACAGATGTATAGAAAACTACATTTCCAACGTTGTTTTGGTATCCTCACAATTTATGCTATATTAAAACGGTCAAGGTTAGCACCTACCGCACTACACTGTTTTGGCATCCTCGCAATTTATGCTATATTAAAACAGATATTAAAAAGAAACTAGGTGCTAAGAAGTTTTGGTATCCTCACAATTTATGCTATATTAAAACTTATCTCTAGTAATTCTTCTTTATGTATTAGTTTTGGTATCCTCACAATTTATGCTATATTAAAACAAAAAGAAAACTTCATACGTGAGCATTGCAGTTTTGGTATCCTTACAAATTAGATAAAATAAAAATATTAAAAATAAAAGGAGAAATTTTAATGGAAATAATAGAACTAAATGATGAACATATAGAACAAGTAAAAGATTTACTTGTAGAATTACAAGAATATGTTATAGAGATAGATAAGTATAATTTGAATATTATATCTCCTAGATACAAAGAAGAGTACTTTAACTATATGCTAGATGAGTGCTCAAAGAATGAAGGAAAAGTATTTGTTGCCATAAATGATGATAAAGTATTAGGATTAACTGCTGGTTATGTAGAAGAATATAATGATAAAGATAGTTTATGTTATTCATGCCCAAAAAAAGGAATAGTTGCAGAATTAATTGTAAGTAAGAATTCTAGAAATGATGGAGTAGGCACTTTATTACTAGAAAAAATAGAAAAATATTTTAAAAGTATAGGTTGTGAGTATGTACAACTAGACGTATTTGCTTACAATGAAAATGCAAAAAAATTCTATCACAATCATAAATATGAAGATAGAATGATAACGATGTTTAAAAAAATATAATTATTATCTCAAATATTTAATGTATTTATTATCATCTTCATTCATATCATTTATAACTACATCACTTGCATTAATAATTAATTTGTTATTTTCTAGTGGTAATATAAAGGAATTATCATTATATTCTATTTTACCTAATAAAGAATAATTAGTTATATTTAAAGAGTTAGTAACATTAATAAATTCTAATTTTAGTAAGGAAGTATGATTATTACTAGTCATCATAAAAGTAATATCATTACTTCTTTTTTCTATATTAATTATTTCATCATCATAAAAATCTATACTACAAATAAATTTAATTTTATTAATCATAAACTATCTCCTTAATTTTTTTATATTAATATTATAAACTTAATAATCATAAAATAAAAATATTATATAATATAAATTATAGAGGTAGTAATATGATTTTAAATGTAAGTGGAAGAACAGATATAGTAGGTTTTTATAGTGAATGGTTTATGAATAGATATAATGAGGGGTATGT